>JANOWU010000051.1:0-85507 GCA_031418035.1 Acidimicrobiia bacterium | reverse complement strand
GATGAACCGGACGGGCCGCCCAACCTCCTACTCAACCTTGCTCCGGGTGGGGTTTACCGAGCCGCCTGGTCACCCAGACGCTGGTGCGCTCTTACCGCACCGTTTCACCCTTACCTGATCTCCGCAACCCGAAGGTCGCGGAGCCATCGGCGGTCTGCTCTCTGTTGCACTTTCCTGCGAGTCACCTCGACTAGCCGTTAGCGAGCACCCTGCCCTGCGGAGCCCCGACCTTCCTCAACACCGCACCCGCAGCATGCTGCGAGTGGATGCCGCGGCTACTCAGCCGACTCACCATCACCCAGGATTCTGGCACAACTCCATCGACGCACTACCGAGATCCGGCTCGGAAGATGAACGTAGGTTCAGCTGAGAGAAACGACAAGCGTCTGAGGACGGACTGAATTGCCTGGTTTCGCATACGAGCCGGACTCCACCATGCTGGATTGTATGAAACACGTCGTACCAAGGTTCTGGCCGCCCATTGCGGGTGTATTGGCGGCCACCATCGGGCTCGCTGTAGGCGAGCTGGTGGGCTCGTTGGCCGATGCCGCTGGCCCTGTGGTGGTCGTCGGTGATGGTGTTGTCGATCGCGTTCCGCCCGGAATCAAGACATGGGCGATCCAGACGTTCGGGAACAACGACAAGAACGCATTGATCCTCGGTGTCGTGGCCATAACGCTCGTGTACGCCGCGTTGGTCGGCCGAGCAGCGGCGCGGCGATTCCTGAACGGCGTGTTTGGCGTCGTCATGTTCGCCGGGGTTGGAGTGGCGGCGGCGCTCTCTGGACGGTCGCCTTCGGCCAAGGACACTCTGGGAATTGTGTCCGCCTTCGCTGCAACGATTGGGGCACTGTGGATCCTCATCGGTCGACTCGATCCTGACCGAGAGCTGTCGGAATCCGATGATGCGACGACAACGAAGGCGTCGACCGTCGTCGGTCGACGCCAGTTTCTGGCGATGGGTGGTGGAGCGACAGCCGCTGCGGCAACATCATTTGGTTTATCCCGGGTACTCCAAGACGACGTCGTCGCAGCAACGGCGAAACCAATTCCGGAGTCCGTGCGCCGACTGCCGGTGACGAATGTCGCCGCAGCAGATTCTGCTTTGAAGAGGCCGCCGTTCTTTTCGCCCAATGACGACTTCTACCGAATCGACACCGCCCTTGTCGTGCCGCGTGTCGATGCGTCCACCTGGTCGTTGAAGATCGTCGGCCGTGTGGAACGTGAACTTACGATTTCCTATGAGGACATCCGTTCCGGGAAGTTCGGTCCACTTATCGAACATGACTGCACCCTGATGTGCGTGTCGAATGAGGTTGGCGGTGACCTCGTGGGCAATGCCCGATGGACGGGAGTGCGGCTGCGCGACATCCTTAACAAAGCCGGCGTCCGTGACGGGGCTACGCAGGTCTTCGTGACGTCGGTCGACGGCTTCACCGCAGGTTTTCCCACTGAGGTAGCTCTCGACGGTCGCGAAGCGTTGCTGGCGATTGGTATGAACGGCCAACCTCTCCCGGCCCGTCACGGCTTTCCCGCACGCCTAGTCGTGCCCGGAATATACGGTTATGTCTCGGCGGTGAAGTGGATCTCGGAGATCAAGCTCACCACGTTCGAAGACGACGCCGGATACTGGATTCCTCGGGGTTGGGCGGCTATCGCTCCAATCAAGACGGCATCTCGAATCGATGTCGTCGGATCGGGCGGGCGCATCGGCGGCAATCTCGTTCAGGGGCGCGTTCCGATAGCCGGGGTCGCCTGGGCCCAGCACGTCGGCATCGCAAAGGTGGAAGTTCAGATCGATGACCAACCGTGGCGCGTCGCCATCCTCGGTGACGACGGCGGCATCGACACCTGGCGGCAGTGGACGCTGATGTGGGATGCGACGCCCGGGCCGCACCAGGTGCGCGTTCGTGCGACCGATGCCACCGGGTTCACCCAGCGCGAGGAGCGTGTTGCTGTCGCCCCCGACGGGGCCGAGGGTTGGCATACTGTCCGGGTACGGGTGGCCGACGCGTAGATCGCGCTCAGAAATCGAGCGCGCTGAGCGCCGGGAACCATTCGCGCGATCGCCCAACCGCGTCTTCCCACCGCTCGCGAAAACTCGTCGCCCGCGACGAGGGCTCGACAACATGGGAAGGGTGGGCGAGCTCGGCAATCGCCTCGGGCGTCGGGAGGGTGCCCAGCGCCAACGAAACTGCAAGGCCAGCGCCCAGCGCCGTCGCTTCGGTGACGGACGAGACAAGAACCGGGCGGTTGCATGCGTCGGCGAACGCCTGCACGAAGACAGGGTTCTCGCTCATTCCACCATCGATACGTATACGTACGATCTCAGTTCCCGAGTCGGCGGCTGCAGCGTCGACCAAGTCTGCGCCATGCAGGGCAACGCCCTCCAGGACGGCCCGAACAATATGCGCGCGTCCAGTACCCCGGGTCATCCCGACAAGGGTTCCACGCGCGCCGTAGTCCCAATGCGGCGTGGCGATTCCGAGCAGCGCAGGGACAAACATGACGCCTTCGGTGTCCGCACACTGACTCGCGATGATCTCGGACTCGGGTGTCGAGGCGATGATCTGCAGGTCGTCACGAAGCCACTCCACCGAAGATCCCGCCGACAACATGACGGCCTCGACGCCCCACGTGATCGTGCCTGACCGCTGTGATGCCGCGATGGGAATGGTGCCACCCGGCAGTCGGGAGAGAATGGTTGGCGGGTTCGGGCCGACGACCACGTCGATCATGGCTCCCGTGCCGAATGTTGCCTTCGTGTCACCCGGCAAGACGCAGCCCTGCGCGAACATCGACGCCTGCTGATCCCCGAGAATCGCGGCAACGGGTGGAGAGCCGGGGAGCGCTGAGGCTTCGCCCACCACCCCGAAGGAGTCGACGATCGTCGGAAGCATGTGGGCAGGGATCTTCAGGGCGTCGAGCACATCAGCGCGCCACGCCAACCCTCCCGCCGAAGGAGTGACCAGCGCAGTCGCCCCGGCGTTTGTCGCATCGACCACGTGAACCGCACCCCGAGTCAGGTTCCAAACGAGCCAGCTGTCAATGGTGCCAAAACGTAAGTGCACATTCTTTCGATCGACGTCGAAAAGGTCGAGGAGATGCGACACTTTCGTGGCTGACGCGTTCGGGGGAATGGCGAATCCCTTTTCCTTCATCTCCATGCAGGTTCCGATGGTCCGCAGGTCCTGCCACCCCAAACCTGGTCCGACCGGGAGACCGGTCGATGCATCCCAAACAACTGTCGATCCGCGTTGGTTGGCAATACCGACGCCTTCGACGGGTCCGCCGACCTTCAGTGTTTGCGTTGCGGATTCGACCACCGACTTGAGCAGGGCCACCGGGTCGAACTCCACCAGGCCGGCAAAAGGAGTCGAAGGCAGTGCCTCCACCCGAGACTCGTGATCGACGCGGCCGTCGTGACGAACGATGCAGGTCCGGATACTTGACGTCCCGACGTCAACAACGAGATACGACATGGACGTGAACCTTAGCGGCGCAAGGGTTTGCGCTACTTCGCGTTTCGTCGCATGCGATTCGCATTGTTGGCTACCAACCCGCCGAACACACCGAGCGACGCAGCGAAAAAGGCCCCGAAGACGAGCGACAGGGGACGCAGGTCCTTGCCGGCAATGATGCGTTGGCCGACGCCGAGCGGCACGAAGGCCAGCATCGACGCGACCGCGCCATTCGAGAGGGGAGCGGGCGGACACAACAACCCTGCCCGAAATCCTCCCAACAAGAACCCCGACGCAGCAAACACGAACAACAGCGTCGAGGTGCCACCGTTCGTCCAATCGAAGACCGCTCGGATGAGGAGTGCCACGGCGAGACCGGCGCCGACACAGATAACGGCCGTGACGAAGCCGCCGGCGACCGCTTTTGGCTCGATCGTGCCCCGAACGGAGGAACCCGACGGGTCATCAGGCGGTGTTTGCTCGGTCACTCGGTCAGATCGTGTGCTTGTCGGCGAGGGTCAACACCTCGTCGAGGATGGCGAGCCCGCGTTCGACGTCGTCGACTTTGGTGTTGCACGGCGGCACGACATGAATGCGATTGAAATGGCTGAACGGCCAAAGGCCCCGGGCCTTGCATGCCGCAACGAGCTCACCCATCGGCGCAGCCGCCGGACCGGCAGCATTGAACGGGACCAGTGGCTCACGGGTTTCGCGGCTCTTGACCAACTCGATCGCCCAGAAGACGCCGAGACCACGGACCTCGCCCACGCAAGCATGGTTGGCCATGATCTTTTCGAGCCCCGGTCCAATGATGTCGGTACCGAGCATGCGGGCATGATCGATCACGCCCTCTTCTTCGAAGATCTTGATGCTCGCTGCCGCCGAGGCACATGCCAGCGGGTGCCCTGAGTAGGTCAGTCCGCCGGGGTAGGCGCGCTCTCGAAAGGTTGCCGAAATCTGATCCGAGATGACCACGCCACCGATGGGCAGATACCCCGAGTTCACACCTTTGGCAAAGCAGATCAAATCTGGCGTCACGTTCCAGTGGTTCACCGCAAACCATTCGCCGCACCGTCCGAACCCCGACATCACTTCGTCGCAGATCATGACGATGCCGTGCTCGTCACAAATCGCTCGTACTCCGGCGAGGTACCCGGGCGGCGGAACGAGAATGCCGTTGGTTCCGATCACGCTCTCGAGCATGATTGCGGCGACCGTCTGAGGACCCTCCACCATCAATGTGTCGCGCAGATGTTGGAGCGCTCGTTCACATTCCTGCGCTTCGCTGGTGGCGTGGAACGCCGATCGGTACGCATACGGTCCCCAGAAATGGACGTTGCCAGCGGTACCGGTCTCGTTCGGCCAACGGCGCGGATCGCCGGTCAGAGCAATAGCGCCTGACGTTGCCCCGTGGTAGCTCCGGTAATGACTCATCACCTTGTGGCGACCGGTATGCAAGCGAGCCATACGTGTTGCGTTCTCGGTCGCCTCTGCGCCGCCGTTGGTGAAGAACACCATGTTCAGATCACCCGGGGCCCGCTCGGCGATCAGGCGGGCGGCTTCGCCCCGCGCGTCGTTGGCGTGAAACGGAGCGATGGAGCACAGCTTTCCCGCGTATTCCTGGATCGCCGCCACGAGCTTGGTATGCTGATGCCCGATGTTCATGTTGACGAGTTGCGAGCTGAAGTCGAGGTAACGATTTCCCTCATAGTCCCAAAACTCGCTGCCCAGAGCCCCTGCCACCGGCAACGGGTCGATCATCGCCTGCGCGGACCAGGAATGAAAAACGTGCGCTCGGTCGTCGACCTTCACCTTTGCGCCATCAACAGAACCAACTTGGGGTGCGTTCATCGCAGTTCCTTCCCTTCAGCCCGGCCATGGCTGGCGCGAGTACTTCTGTTGTATCCGACAACCGACGTGCCACGACACTGTTTGTGCAGGAACAATAGACCCGATGGGGCGGCTTTTTCGGCGAGCGTCGCTGCGGTGGAGAATGGGGAGATGATCCATCGCTTGCCAATCAAGGCTCGATTCACGGAACTCGATCCGTACAACCACGTCAACCACAGTGCCTACGTCTCCTGGTTCGAAGCGGGCCGATGCGAAGCCCTGGAATCGTGTGGTCTCGCGTTGGCCGACCTTGCCGAAACCGGCTATCAGTTTGTCGTAAGTACACTTCAGGTCGCGTACAAAATCTCTGCTCGGGCGGCGGATCCCCTCGTCGTGGAAACCTTCATCGCCGAGCTCGGAGGAGCAACCTCGATCTGGCGTCAGCGTCTCGTGCGCGAAGGCAACGGAGATATGGCGATGACGGGCGAAGTGTTGTGCACGGCGGAGATCCGTGCGGCATTTTGCACTACACACGGGCGCCCGACGCGCATTCCACCGGAGATCCGAGCCCAACTCGAAAGCATCGTCGGCCCATAGTCGCCCCCACCGCGCGTTTGGGCCCGCACGTGGTGGTCAGGATCGTGACGACGTTGTTCAGTAGCCGACGAGGACCCGAAGTTGAACGGTTCCCGATGCACCGAACTGCGAGGAGTTCGCCGAGGCCGTCCCGGCCCCGACGGGGGCGCCGTTGTTCTGAATCTGGATCGACCCTGTCGTGGCCGTCGTTCCTGTAACAAGGGTCGACACCGCGAGCTGGCATTGCGATGAACCCTGGCCCGTGAACGGGTACGTGGTCACGCCGCCCTTCGTACTGAAGTTCGACGAGAAGGAGAACGTGGGTTGATTGACGCCGCCGACGAGCACATTGGTGCACGCTATTTGGGCCAAGTAGCCCAGAACGTTCGGCGGCACCGTTCCGGTGGCGGCGTCAAGGGTCAAGGAATTGCCCGACGGAGTCGCCACCTTTGTGGTGGTCGTGGACGTCGCGGGTGTGGTGGTTGCCGTGGGCGTCGTCGTGACGGTCGTTGGCGCGGCAGGGTCGCCCGGGAAGATGAATTCAATCGTCGACGTGAACGGCTGGCCAGCCTCGAACGCGGGGGAGTTGATCGACGATCCAATGCTCGGACCGGAGATTCGAGCAGCGTTCACAAACACCTGCGCGCTTAGTTGTGGTGGCGTTGGCGTGGCGGCGAGCAGTCCCTCGATCTGGCACGAGCTCACGGAGTTTGTTGCACTCGCGGGTGCCAAGATCGCAGGAACGATGAACAGGCCGTCGCGAGCGATCCGAGCGGAGTACACCTGGAATGCGGGGGTGCCAACTGCGGGCGTGCAGGTGACCTTTATGTCGATACCAAGTACACCTGGAGGGATAGGCCCGGTGAACTTCGCACGGATTTCAGGCTTTCCCGACGGCGGAGGTCCGGTAGGCGGCACCGTCGTGACGGGCGTCGTCCCACCCGGGACGGTCGTGGAGGCACCAGGAGTCGTTGGCGAAATTCCGCCGGCACTCTGCAGGACCGTGAGTACGAGCGGACCGTCGGCCGTAAAGCTCGGGACAGCGAGCGTACCGGCAGCAGTTGGACCCGCAATCGAGCGGCCATTCAGAAGTACCTGAAGTGCCGACGGTGGCGTGCCCTGAACCGATAGGGCCGCTGAACATCCAGATCCCGTCGGGTTGGACGTCGAAGGTGCCTGCAAGGCGAATTGCGCCGAATCGGTGGCGTTCGCCGCGCCGAACTTGAACTCCTTGCGTTGTGTCGTCGGGTCCGATCCGAGTCCGGTGCATGTCAACGCAAGAGAAAGTGAGTTCGTGGACCCAAGCGTGCCGAACACGATCGACACGATCTCGATCGTTGACGGCCCCGACGGGGGAGTCACCGAGGGAGTAGTCGTCGTGGTGACCTTGGAGGTCTGACGTACGAACCAGCGGTAGCGCGTGCCTGAGCGCGAACAGACCAGATTCGATGAGGTCTTTCCGAGTTGACTCTTGGTGCACAGATCGCCCGATTTCGGCTTCGCAACGCCGCTCGCTGGAAGGGCAGCGGCCAGCCCCGCGAGTGCACTCGCCGATATGGCAAGGGCGAGAACGGTGATCGGGAGTTTGCGAGTCATGAAGGGCCTTTCAGCGGGGTCTTGAGCGGTCCGTATTGCCCAGGGATACCGAGGTATGCCGACGTGATACCCGTGAATTTCGGGAAAAGCTATCGAGCAACGGGATCCAAAGTAGCCCCTGTCCCCGAGTGGACCGGTCATCCCCGTCGGAAGAAACACTCACGGTGGTTCTTTTGGCGCATATCGCTCAACCAGTGAGCATTCCGCGCCGATGCACAATTGTGACTTTCGGCAGACACAGCAAGGACTCACGAACGGTGGGCCGCCGGATGGGCCCGCACGCACTGCGTCGACGACTTCAACTTCTGGGATCGGCGAGCCTCGCACTGTCCATATGCGGGATCACCCTCAGCGCATTGGCCCAGTCGACCGAACTCGTGTCGACTCGAGCGGTACCGACGTACTTCTCCGACAGCGAGAACTGGGCGAAGGTCAAAGCCCAAGCAGGCGGCTTGCGGTATGTGGTCATGAATCCCGACAGCGGCCCGGGAGCGGCGGTAGACCCCGGTTGGGTGACGCGTCTTGTCGACCTCGCCAGCGACCCGAAGGTACTCGGCTACGTCCCGACCACCTATGCGGCGCGTCCGCTGGTCGAGGTCATCGCCGACATCGAGAAGTACCGACAGTGGTACGGCGTGACGTCGATCTTCCTCGATGAAACGCCATGGGGCTGTTCGCAGGTCGAGTACTACCAGTCGCTCGCGACCACCGTTCATGCCAACGGTGGAATTCTCGTCATGAATCCGGGCGGTCTTCCCTTAAACTGCATGGTCGATATTCCTGACATTGTTGTCTCCTTCGAAAACAATATGCAGGCATATCTTTCGTCGACTGCGTCGAACCCAACGGGTTACCAACCACGCAAGTTCTGGCATCTCATCTACGGTGCGCCCGTCGGTCGACATCGTGAAATAGAGGAACTGGCTCGACAACGTGGCGCAGGATTCATCTACGTAACCTCCGACGATCTTCCGAACCCGTGGGATGGCATCGAGACCTTCCCAGCCCTGCCGATCACTGCGCCGACGGTCGTCCCGTTCGACGTGACGACGACCACGACACCTTCGACATCGTCCACGACGACGCCTTCGGCAACGACAACGACGACGCCTTCGGCCACGACCACGACGACAACAACGACGACGACCATTGACCCGGCCCCACCTCGAACCGCGGTGCCACTTCCACCGGCCAGTGGACCCCCGACAACGATCGCTCGCAGCGGGGCGTCGAACTCGCAAAGTTCGAGCACGATCGCGCAAGGACGGGCGACCGTCCCCTCCTGACCCCTGTTATCGCAGAGCCCGTCGGTAGATCTCGAAGTACCGCTCGGCCATGGTGTCTGAACGAAAATCTTTCGCCCACCGTCGTTGGGCTGCCCGCCCGAAATCCGCTGCCGCGACTGGATCTGCCGTGAGAGAGCGAAGCGCCGTCGCCAATCCGAGGGAAGTCTTTTGGACTAGTAGACCTTCGGAGCCGTCGGTGATCGCGTCGCGAACTCCAGGAAGGTCATTCGCCACGACGGGAAGGCCAGCGCGCATACCTTCGAGAATCGACATCGGAAGGCCTTCGTAATCGGACATCAGAACGAAAGCGCTGCTCCGGGCCAACCAGCCAGCAGGGTCCTTCGCTCCCTCGAACAGGACGCGTTCGCCAGCAGCACCTGCCCGCTTCTTTGCCGACGCCATCCGTGGACCGTCACCGATGAAAACAACTCGGATGCGTCGTGGCAGTAGGCGCATTGCCTGCACGACCAGATCATGACGTTTCGGCGATGCGAATCGGGCAACCATGACGACGGTGAAAACGTCCCCGGCGTCGCCAATATGGGCGATGGGCACGGTGCCGGTTCCGTTCGGCACAAGATGAACTCTCGACGGTGGGGCTAGCCGGAGTCTGCCGGCAAGGGCAAAGTCTGATGAGGTCACGCAAACGATGTGGCCCCCACTTCTTCCGGCACTGGTTTCACCCGCCCACGACAGAATCCGCTGTTTGAGCGGTGCGCCCTTTTGAAAGGGCCAACCGTGGGCGGTGTACACCGACGGGAGATCAAGTTGTTTCGCAGCCTGTCGCCCGAGAAGACCGGTTTTCGAGGAGTGGGAATGGACGAGGTCGGGCCCGATATCGCGCAGCATCGATTGCAGTCGTCGGCCGGCCCGGCGATCCTGAACTGGATCTATCGCGTGTGTAAGGCCCGCGTGGTGGAACACGTCGATGCCTTGGTCTTGCAGTTGTTCGGCGACTGGGCCGAGCGTGCCCGTAATGACCTGGACATCGTGTTCGCCGGCCCGCTGATTCAACGCCAATTCTCGGACGACGCTCTGTGCCCCGCCCACGTCAAGTTTGGTAATGACGTGAACGATCTTCACGGAGTCCGTCCCCGGCCAATTACGCCAATACGCTCAGTGGCCCTGGCGACGCAACACCGAACGAAGGGTGCGACTAAGGATTCGAAGATCGAGAGCGAGTGACTGATTCTGGAGATAGTAGAGGTCATACTGCAGCTTCTCGATGGCAGCAGACTCTGTCGACGCGTAACGGAGTTTGATCTGTGCCCAACCGGTGAGGCCGGGGAGCACGAGATGCCGGAGATCGTAGGCAACCTCCTTCGCACGAAGCTCGTCCACGTAGTGCGGCTGCTCGGGTCGAGGGCCGACCAGGGAAAGATCGCCACGAAGGACATTCCAGAACTGCGGAAGCTCATCGAGGTGCGACTTGCGCAGAACCCGTCCGAAGCGCGTGACGCGAGGATCGTCGGCGGCCGTCCATGACGGCAAGGCCTCGGGATCAGCGTTGATCATCGTGCGGAACTTCAGAAGGACGAACGTCTTCCCGTTTCGTCCGACGCGACGCTGGCGAAACAAGAGACTGCCCCGGTTTGCGACGAGGTTTCCAAGGAACACGAACGGGACCAGGGCACAACACAAGATCCCTGCACCGATGGCCCCGGCGACGTCGAGTGCTCGTTTGGTTCGCCGATACGGTGCGTGCAACATCGCTCGAACGTCGAACAGCATCGCCATCTCCGTCAGATCGTGCAGCGAAACTTTTCCCAGGTACTCCGGATAGAAATCGCTGAGCGTACGGACCCTGGTTCCACGTCGGTGCATCTCGGTCGCCACATCGACGAGAAGTTGATTCGTGCTGGCTCGGTCAGAAAGGACAATGGTGGTCGGGTCGTCGGCTGCGAGCAGTTCCTGTATTGCCGCTCTGTTCTGGAACGACGCAAGATCGTCGGGATCCAAGATGCTCGTGACCGTAAATGCAATCTCGGGGGGCGGGAAGGTTCTGCTGGCATCGGCCGAGAAGCTCAGCGCCTCGGCATCGGTCAGCACGGCCGCTATCCGCTCGCGTTGACCCTCACGTCTGCGGCTTCGAACATTCACCAAAGCCGAGACGAATGACCACACGGCAGCGAACGCGCCGGTCGCGAAAACGACACGCCGCGGCAACGTGCCAGGGCGGGCGAGTTGCAGGGCGGTCCAAATGCCCGTGCTCGACGCGGCCGTGATGATCGCCAAACCCAGCGCGGGTTGTACGTCCTCTACTTCGTCGGGGATGCCCACAATGTGTGCGGCCAGAAGATGGATCGCAGCAAGCACGGCGTAAGCCCAAAGGCTGTTCTGACTCCCAAATTCATAGCGCGGGGTTGTGTAGCGAGCGTGGGCCATTCCGACAAGAAACGGCAGCGCCATCATCCCCAAACCGAATATGTAGGTTCTCGTGTGGCGCATGCTCGCAGTCTTGCAGACCGGTCGTCGAAAGGTCGGCTTGGCGAACAGCGCCACCGACGCGCACTTTTACGACAAATCGAAACCAACCGCGCGTCGCCACGACGACTCCCACGCTTTGTACGAGTAACTCTCGCTGACAACGCGTTTGCCTCGCAGACCAACCGACTCGCGTTCGGTGGCGTCAGCGCGAAGCACGTCGAGGATCGAGCCAACCCATTCGTTTTCGGTCTGCGGCATCTGCGCATTGACCTGCGTCAGGAAAAGTTGGCTTGCCCCGACGGGGGAGCCGACCATCGGGAGTCCGCTCGCGCCATACTGGAGCAACTTGTATGCGCACTTAGAAGCCTCGTAGGGCAGGTTTGGAAGCGGCATGATGCCAAGGTCCCACTCACGCAAGACGGTGCGTTCCAATTCAGGGGTCCACTGCCGTCGGACAGTAAAAGGGGCGATTTCGGCAGGTAGCGTTGCGTCGCCAGCCGAAACGATTTCGAGTCGAAAAGGAAACTCCGCCTGGGCTTGCCTCAAGGCGCTGGCGACACCGAAGAGGTGCGGTTCCGTTGCTGGTGAACCAATCCAGCCGACGACAGGCTCCTCGGCGATCCCGTAAACCTGTTTGGCGACGTAGTCATCCGGCTCGACGCACGTAGGGATCTGCACCACGTCTCTGCAGTGCCGACTCGCCCACTCGGCGAGGCGTTCGTTTCCAGCGATGACTCGATGAGCACCGAGTGCGGCCCGATGAGCGATCCGTGACTTTGCAAAGAGCGGCTTCCACCACTTCCCATGCAACGGGAGGCGGCCGTCGTCGAATGGCAGGCCGTCGTCGAGGTCGTACACGCCGAGTCCAGAGCGTTGTAGCAGGTGTCGCTCCGGAAACCCCTGCCCGAGCGGATGGGCATGCCGAGCGAGGAGCAGGGGGGCGGTGGAGTGCCGCACTGCCGACCATGCCTCATACAGTCGCTCGGGGTGTGAGATTTCGCCGGTGACGAACGACAACGCAGTGATCCCCGTGTGCTCGAGCCATTGAAAGACGCGCGCGCGGCTGCTGGCGTCGCGGCGCGTGTACGGGGTGACGGTGACAAGCGAGTGGGTGCGCATCTTCACCCGTCCAACGTTGTTCGCTCAATCGCGACCGGGCTACGACCCCTGAGCGATCGACCCGCGAGCCCGGCGAGCCGTTTGTAGGCACTCGCCTTCGTGCGATTACCGCGCACGGACGAAAGTCCCCAGCGGGCAATCGAATCCAGAGAAACGTACGCGTCGTAGCAGGGAATGAGGTGACCATGTTTTTGGTGAAAATACCGGCCCGAGAGATAACTTTGCGTCAGTGCAAAATCCCAATTGCGTCGCGTTGCATGTCCTAATTCGTGGACGACGTCCCAAGAGGGTTCCACCCGCACAGCAATACCCAACTTCGACGCACGAAGACAAAAGTCGATGTCTTCGTAAAAGAGGAAGAATTTCTCGTCGAAACCTCCGATCTCGCTGAAGACGGTCCGCTCTACAATCATCGCCCCGCCGCTCACGTACCCCGAACCGACCGGGTCTCGGGGCTTGTATCGAAGCCACGAATGCGCAATTTCCTCAGCGATTCCGTAACGACGCCCTGCGCAGTGGATCGGTCGGCCCTCCAGGTTTCGCTGACGGGCGCCGAGAATCGTGCGACGCTGCAATGATGTGCGATCGAACGAGACGATGTTCGCGTCGGGGTTGAGGAACATGAGCCACTCAGCGTTCGAAGTCTCGGCCAGTCGGTTGCAGGCGGCGCCGAACCCGGGATTGTGGGGCAGACGAAGCGTTCGGGTTGGAATCGAATGTTCGGGGAGTGACTCGAGCGCCGAGACGGACGAGGAGCCTGGAGCGTTGTCGGCAAGAGCCAGCGACGCGCCAGTTCGCTGTGCGGCGTCGACCCAGAACGGCGCGTAGTGGCCGCTCTCGTAACCGACGATGCAAATCTCGATGGTCATTTGCCTCTCGGGGATCATTGAAACCCAGGCTAGGCCGCGTTGGTGGACGTCCGTAGGCACGCAGGGCCAACGTAGATGTCGGCTCCGCGTCGACGAAGCGTCGTATATCGCTATTGCTTTCGGGGCTTCCGTGAATTAAGCATTTGTGATGGCTGAATTTGAATCTCTGTCGACGGCGAATACGGGTGTAAACGATCCAGATCGCTCCTTCGAATCGCAATCCGACGTAGCGCAACTTTCTGCGCTCTTGGAGCGGGTAGCGCGGCTTGAGCAGCGCCTTGCCTCCTTTGAGGGTGGTGAGGGCACGAACAATCAATCCTCAACGATTGGTGCACAAACTGTCGCTTCACCATCGATGACCTCGGCGTCGGCCCCCCAATCGGCGGACAGCTCCACGGAAGTCGCAAGCACGAATCGACGTTCCTTTCTTCGGCTCGCCGGAAAAGCTTCGATCGGTGCCGCGGTAGCGACAATCGCAGCAGCATCGCCCGCCGCTGCAGCAAACGGCGACGATGTACGGCAAGGAACTTCCACGACGGGAACCGCCACCACGCAGGTTACGAACACCACAGGTGTGCCCGATACCTCGTTGCCGATCGACGATGCAGGACTTCGCGGCGTTGGCGGTCGAAATGCAGCTGGCGTTTCCGGTCAATCCGATGGGCCTGGCGGTGCAGGTGTCCTTGGTCGATCCGACGCAGGGTATGGCGTGTACGGTGTGTCGAATTCGGGCTACGACGTGTACGCCGGCGGCGTTGGACGCATTGGTATGACTCCGCACACCGTTGGGTCAACTGGCGTGCCGACGTCTGGTGTTTACGCAATCGGCGATTTGTTCACGACAGCCTCCGGTGACACCTACGTGTGCGTCGTGGCCGGTGTGAAGGGAACGCTGGGCGCGCCCGATTATCCTGGGCGGTTCCAAAAGATTGCCGGACCTGGAGCTGCGGGCACTATCCACTTCCTCTCGACTCCGGTGCGCACGTTCGACAGTCGACCATCTCAGTCCGCTGCCGGTCCAAAGGGTCGTCTGGCCAGCGGATGGGAAGCGGTGTTTGACATGACCGGCGTTCTGCCTGCTGGCGCTACGGCCGCCATCATCTCGATGCAGGCTTTCGAAACGACATCGGACGGATATCTCACCGCGTTCAAGGACGGGACAGCCAACCCGGGGACGATCAACTGTTACTGGTCTGCCGGTATGCAGATCGCCAGCACAACCTTCGTGCCGTTGAGCTCCGCTCTCAGGTACCGGGTTCGCGCTGCGTTCACCACCGGTTCGAGCAACGGCGTGATCGACCTTCTCGGCTATACGAGATAGTCAACTTGGAGCTCGTTTCTCGGGAAATGCTCAAGACGGGGGTCGCAATCGATAAGACTGGGTGAATGCAACCCACAGCGCTTATCACTGGAATCACGGGCCAAGATGGTTCCTATTTGGCGGAGCACCTTCTCGGCCTTGGGTATCGAGTGCAAGGGCTTGTTCGGCGATCGTCAACCATTTCATTTGAACGGATCTCGCACATCCAGGATCAGATCGAACTGTTGCAGGCGGACCTGCTCGACCAAACGTCGCTGCATGCCGCGCTGGTCGCGGCCCGCCCGAGCGAGGTGTACAACCTGGCTGCCCAATCGTTCGTGCAGACGTCGTGGCTGCAACCCGTGTTCACCGGCGACGTAACGGCCCTGGGTGTAACGCGAGTTCTCGACGCAATTCGAGCAGTTGATCCGTCGATCCGGTTTTACCAGGCGTCTTCATCGGAGATGTTCGGAAAGGTCCAAGAAGTCCCGCAGGTTGAGACGACCCCGTTCTATCCGAGAAGTCCCTACGGAGTCGCCAAGGTGTACGGGCATTGGATCACGGTCAACTACCGCGAAAGCTATGACCTGCACGCCTCCTCAGGCATCTTGTTCAACCACGAGTCACCTCGTCGAGGACTGGAGTTCGTGACCCGCAAGATCACTCACGCGGTGGCCAGAATCGCTGCCGGGCTACAACGTGAACTTGCGTTGGGAAACCTTGACGCACGACGAGACTGGGGCTTTGCCGGCGACTATGTGCGAGCGATGCACCTGATGCTTCAAGCCGACACGCCTGATGATTTTGTCATCGCAACGAACGAAACACACTCGGTGCGCGAGTTTTGCGAGATTGCCTTCGCCAGCGTCGGACTCAAATGGGAAGACCATGTCGTGCTCGACGAGCGCTTCATGCGTCCTGCCGAGGTCGATCTGTTGATCGGCGACCCCGCGAAGGCGACGAAGATTCTCGGATGGAAGCCCGAGGTCGGGTTCGCTGAACTTGTCGAGATGATGGTCCGATCCGACGTCGAACTCGTCAATGGGTCAAAGCGCTAACCCGCCTCCGCATATACGAAAAGGCCCGGCGGGCGAATCGAACAGCACGATTCGCGATCTTCGCGTTGTCGCGCAATGTCGGATACTGAACGCTTCTCGGCCCCTCCGAAACCCCAACTTTTGGCATCGACCGCGGCATCTGCAGTGTTGCATGAATGGCCCGAACGAGCTCTTGGGCGGAGCGGTTCCATGTCAGAAGGCGACCGGCGCGTTGGATCGCATCGACCTGTCGTTGGGCGAGTTCGGAATCGTTCAGCCACGACATGATCGTGTCAGCCCAACGTGGTGCGTCCCACGTCGTTTGTTGTTGCGCGTCACCGAGAATCTCCTCGAGTGCGGAGCTTCGGTGCGTCAAGGTCGGAGTGCCCATTTGTGCAGCTTCGAAGGGGACTAATCCGAAACCTTCGACGATCGACGGGTACAAGACTGCATCGGCCGATGAGAGAAGGGCCCACTTCGTCGCCTCTGACACCACTCCGAGTTCGCGAATGTTCTCGAGTGCATCCTGGCTCAACGCCGACTGAGCCTCTCGTTCAAGTTCCTCTGCCGCACCGTAATACGGCGTTGAGCCGACCAAGAGGAGTTTTCCTCGATAACCCTGTTTACGAAGTTCACCGAAGACGTTCGTGGCAAAAGGCCGGTTTTTGTGGGCGAACGTTCCTGAAAGGCAAAGAACGAACGGTTCGGATTCCGTAACCGAAGTTTTCGTCGCGAATCCGGTCGCTTGAACGTGGTCCGTCCCACATGGCACCAGAAAGATACGCTCAGGGTCGATTCCACCGATGTGTGCAGTGGTCGACTGTATGCCGAATCTGGAGATAAACGTGACACCATCGGCCATGCGGAGTGTGGCTCTGGTGAGATTTCGAATTTCGTGGAAGAGCGATCTACGCGGGTAGTAACTCGCGTTATTGAATGAAATCATGTCAAGCTGGGAAATCATGAATCGGCGTGAATGACGCCGACACCAAAGTAGTTCTTTCACCGTGTACATCTGATAAGGCCGGTAACAGATGTCCGCGACGCGGTCGCCGAATTGGCTCTTGTCGCACACCTCCACGTTGCTGTGTATCTCGAAGAATCGGTTCAAGTACGCGTAGGCAACCTTGGGTGCAACGACGGTGATCGCTATAGCTGGAAGTTGCTGGGCTAATGCCTTTGTCAGTTGCAGGATGAGATGATGTGTGCCGGTCGTCGGGTGTTGGAGCAGACAAGATCCGTCGATGGCGACAGTAACCGGTCGAAAGGCGACATCGCTTGCCAGCAGATGCGTCTCGAAGTACGGGTCACTCGCCAGAGGCGGTTTCGCACCGCGTAGCGCGAGTCCGGGTGCTCCCAGGTGCGAGAAGCCCAAGGCCATGGTCCGATTGACAACGGCATCGATCCAGGCGTGCCACGACAAGGGCCTCGATGGGGAAACGAGGCGTAGACAATCTTTCGATACGGCAACCAAACGTGGATTCGGGTACTCGAGGGCGGGTGCGGGAAGCGGTAGCGGTGTGTGTACCCGAACCGTCGAAGCGCTGTCGTTCGGCAACGGACTCGACGTCGCCGCAAGGGAGGACTGAAGAGGGGAAAGAAGTAAGTCGATGATTGACTGATTCAGCTCGATATCTCGATCGGCGAAGATCAGGTGCTCGGCGTCGTCGGTGATCAGCGATCTCGCACTATCGCCGTCACGCCATTCGTCGAGCCAGATGATGGAATACTTCACGAGATCGATTCTGCCGCGAGGCTTCGGCGGCCAGTGGGATGCGCGTTCAAGGGAGCGAAGGCCGGTAGCATTTCATCTCCGTCGCGGAGTAATCACCATGAACCCGTCCCGCTCTGTCATTCGAACCGTGTCCATCCCTCGACGATGGAGGAGCGCAATCAGCCGCGGATCGTTTCGAAGTGGTCTGCGCGGTGCGGGCGAATGAGCGATTCCATTGTCGTCGACAACGTTTCGAAGGCGTTTCGAATCTACTCGGAGAGAAATCAAGCCCTCAAGCAGACGCTACTTCGGAGGCGTCGACTGCGTTTCGAGGAGTTCTGGGCCCTGCGTGACATTTCGTTTTCCGTACCGGAAGGCTCGACCTTCGGGATCATTGGTGGGAACGGGGCTGGGAAATCGACGACCCTCAAGTTGCTGTCGCAAATTCTCGTTCCAGATCGAGGGAGAATCGAAGTGCACGGACGGGTAAGCGCGCTGCTGGAATTGGGCGCGGGGTTTCACCCCGAGCTCACGGGTCGCGAGAACGTGTTTGTGAATGGCGCCATCCTCGGTCTTTCGCGAAAGGTCCTTCGGGAGCGGCTGTCAGAAATTGTTGAATTCGCTGGAATCGAGTCGTTTATCGACTCACCTGTGAAGACGTACTCGTCGGGAATGTATGCGCGCCTTGCTTTCGCGGTGGCAGTCAACGTGGATCCTGATGTCTTGTTGCTCGATGAAGTGCTTTCGGTGGGCGACGAAGGTTTTCAACGAAAGTCTGCCGAGAAGATTGCGCAACTTCGGGCCGGAGGCAGAACAGTCGTGTTGGTAAGTCACTCCCTAGGGTCCGTGCAACAACTGTGCGATACGGCTGCGTGGATCGATCACGGTCAGCTTCGTGCGATCGGCAAAACGGCTGACGTCGTCGATCAGTACATCACGTCGGTGCACCCAACTGGTCTGATCGACGAATCGGGTCGCTTTCGAAACGGGACTGGAGCCGCTCGGGTGAATGTCACCGTTACAACCGGCAGCGAATCGCCCTCGCCTCGCACGGGGACGCCCTTCTTCCTCGATTTCGCTATTGATGCGGTTTCTCCGATTGACAACCCCGTGTTGAGCTACTCCCTGTATCGCACGGATGGAGTGCTCGTCGCAGGCGCAAACACGCGAGCGATGGCCCCACGACTGCAGATTCCGGTTGGCCGTACCTCGCTACGCCTCGCCGTTCCTCACTGCCAACTGCTCCCCGCAGACTATGAAGTATCTGTTGCGCTCGTGGACCAGGCTTCTCAGGTTGTCATCGATGCTTCAGAGCGCAACTGTCGGTTTGAAGTCGCCCCCGGCTCCGAACATGTCGAACGACTCGGGCTGATTGAACTTGCTGGCGATTGGACCATTACATGACCGTGAACCACGTTGTCGGAAGTAGTCCAGACACCTCGGTTGCGACTGCCGCACAGTCTCAGAAAGAACGAATTCTCAACGTTCGACCGACCGTCCGAAAGTCACTTCGTCGAGCCTGGATCGACCGTGAGCTATTGGTTAGCTTCATTCAACGAGACCTTCGTTCGCGGTACCGTCGATCGATACTCGGATGGGCCTGGTCAATGATCAGTCCGGCCGCCACGGCCCTCGTCTACACCTTTGTGTTTGTGGTTGTCTTTCGGGTCACTGCCCCGGCGGGCGATCCGAGTGGGCAGCGACTTTACGTTGTCAATCTGCTGGCTGCTCTCCTCCCTTGGAACATGTTTCAAGGCGGAGTGAACGCCGGCATCGGCGCGCTCATGGGTGGCAGCGCAATGATGCAGAAGGTGTATTTCGCACGTGAGCACCTGGTGTTCGGTGCGGTGTGTGCACTGGTCGTGTCGTTTCTGATCGAACTCGGCGTGCTTGGACTATTGGTCCTGTTTACCGGACATTTCGTATTTCACTTTCTCCCGATTGTCCTTTATCTGGTCGTTCTCCTGACGTTGTTTACGTCTGGGATCGCTCTGGTTTTTGCCGCTTTAAACATCCGCTTCCGAGATATCCAACACATCACAGGTGTGCTCTTTCTCGTGTGGCTTTACCTGACGCCGATCGTGTACCCGGTAAGTCTCATACCGAAGAACTACGCGGTGTTTGGCAAGGCGCTTCCCGTTCGGACAATCCTTCAACTGAACCCGGTTGCGCGGTTCGCGCAGGTGTTCCGGAATATCTTTTTCGACGTACGTTTGCCAGGGCTCGCGACAGTAGCCGGGCTTACGGTCGTCTCGGTTCTCGTGTTCTTCTTGGGGTATCGGTTTTTCATTCGACGTTCCCCCTGGTTCGTCGAGGATCTTTAAGCCTGCGAGACATCTTGTTGGTTTCTCGATTCGAGTCACCCTGTCAGATGGTCGCGTCTTTTGTTCGACGAAATAGTACGCTGCCCGTATTGCAGGGAATGGCGAGGCGAGGCGTTTGGATATGGTGGCGCGAATCGTCCCCGAGTATCACCGGCATCAACATCTAGGACACCGAGGATCCACATCATGTACGCGAAGTTGAGGCAGATTGTTCGACGGGCGGCCGGTATTCCGGTAGTTGGCCGACCGATTGCGATCCTGGCTGGGCTCTACAGACTCCCGGAGTACCGGGAAACACTCGTGACAACCTCACACCGGTCTGTCGACGCCGTGGCTGCCTCGCAGCAATTGGCCGATGCGCAGCTTGCAGTCGCCAGAACGTTTCAAGACGACCAACTCCCGTCGTTGCTCGAAGCGGTCTCGGTGATGAATCATCGTCAGTTGGCTCTCGACGGCCGAGTCGAGAATCTCGTCACGTCGACCCCGATCGCTCTTCGGAACCTGGCTCGGGTCCAGCAGGAGCAGGTGGAGCGCATGCAGAGCCTTGGGGCCTCAGCTGTCGACTCCGCCCTGCGCATCGATGCCGACCACACCGGGCTAGTAGAGCTCCACGCTCAGGTCCAATCCCACGCGGACTCGATCCAATTCCTCCTAGGCCGTGTTGAATTCGTCCGACGCGAGCTCATGTTCGAACTTCGATACGGTGCGAAAAGGTCCTCACCCGGCGAAGATCTTCGTGCCGAAGCGAGAATTGTCGATGATGAAAAGGTCCGAGAAGCGATCAAGGAGGGATTGCGCGTCAACCTCGGTGCTGGCCATGTGCCGATGGATTCCTACATAAACATCGATCGGCGGGAATTGCCGGGCATTGATGTTGTGGCCGAAGTCGACGATTTGCCCTTCGAACTGGGATCCGTGACCGAGATCTATTCCGCTCACGTTCTCGAACACTTCCCCCAAGAGGAGCTACGCCGTGTGCTCCTTCCAACGTGGCATTCGCTCCTCAAACCAGGTGGTCGATTCACGGCCGTCGTTCCTGACGGTGCGGCGATGATCTCTGGCGCAGCGGACGGAACCGTGGTCTATCAAGACTTCCGCGAAGTCTGGTTTGGTGGGCAAGACTACGACGGTGACTTTCATTACAACATGTTCACCCCGGCCTCACTCGAACGAGAGTTGACGGATGCGGGTTTTATCAATGTGGAGGTCGTCGAGGCTGCCCGAAGGAATGGAATCTGTTACGAGTTTGAAATCACAGCGACCCGACCTGTCGACAGCTGAATCGTGGAGCGCCTTCACAGCACAGACAAAGGCATGAACACGGGAAATACTGATGCTTCTCCGCCGACGAGGGTCTCGTTCATCAATAGCCTGTGCGTCGAGAGAGACGCGATATCGATGGCGGTCCGCGACGAAATAGCAGCGCTCCAGACCGAGCAACCATTCGACTCGAAGTTGTTTGCCTATCGTTGCGAGTATTCGGACCTTCCCTTCGTGGCTGTCCAATCAGTTGCGGATGTCCTGTTCCATCGACATTTCCAAACGAGTGACATTGTGATCGCCCACTTTGGGGTGCGTTACCCGCTCTTCGATGTTTTGCCCCTGGCTCCCCGACGGGCGACTCGCATCGTCGTCTTCCACAATGTCACGCCGAAGGATCATTCGCCTCGATCAAGCCACCACGAAGTTGAAGTCTCCCTGCGCCAGATCAGCAATGCACAGTGGGCGGACCACGTCTTCTGCGACAGCATGACAAACCTCGAAATGCTTCGAGGATCCGGCGTGAGCACACCGGCCAGCGTCGTGCCGCTGGCCGTACACACATCGGCAATCGCGCCCCCAACTAAGCCCAGCCACCGTGACGGGGTGGTCAGAATCGTGTTCATAGGCCGATTTGTGAAGTCGAAAGGAGTCTTGGACCTCCTACGAGCGATCGGAGAATTGCTTGGAAACGACGCGGTCGGAAGTATTCGACTCGACCTGATTGGCAACACCGAGTTCTCGAATCCGTCAATACTTGCCCGCGTCCAGAGCCACATTGATGCGCTGCGCACCGACATCGGGCGCAAAGTTTCGGTCGAGCTCGTCGGCGATGCATCTGAAGCTGCGAAAGGCGAGGTGCTGCAAAGTGCCGACCTGTTCGTCCTCCCTACGTACCATGAAGGTTTTTGCGTACCCATCCTCGAGGCAATCGCCGCCGGATGTCGGGTCATTACCTACGACAATTCCAACGCCGGCAGTGTCGGAGGCGCGCTGTCCACACTCGTTCCCACCGGTGATCTCGGTGCGCTTGGCGTCGCAATTCAACAAGCGACGGAGCAGATCCGAAGCGATGAATGGCGCGGCACCGGTTCGGGGAGTTATCGAGCGTACGCTCGAACGTGTGGACAATACGTTCAGGACTACGCACCGGCGGTCGTACGAGCGCGTTTTCGAAAACTCTTACTGCAAGTCCACGAGCTACACCGTTTCGGCACCGCGACCGGGGAGATTGACGTACACCCGCAGGTCGTACTGACGTGAGGAAGCGCTTCGATTCGGCGCGGTCCGAGAGCGCCCAGCCGACCGTTTCGGTGATCATCAACACCGACAATCGCCGCGACATGCTTCGCATCTGCCTGCAGAGTCTCCGCTTCCTTGAGTATCGCGACTTCGAAGTGGTCGTTGTCGTGGGGCCGACGCCCGATGGCTCGCTCGAACTCTGTCGCACCTACGGCGAAGAACTGAAGATCGGCACGTGCCCAGAACGAAACTTGTCGCGGTCGCGCAACATCGCTCTCACCATGGCCGCCGGCGAAATCGTCGTGTTCCTCGACGACGACTCCGTACCGGAGCCCGAACTTCTCCGAGACCTGGCGCCCCAGTTTGATGACCCGACGGTGGCCGTCGCAGGGGGTTTCCTGTACGACCACACGGGAAAGGACTTCCAGTGGCGCTTCGGCACTGTTGACCGATTCGGCGACGCCGACACGTCCTGGGAGCGTGCCTGCCCTGAACTCAACTTCCCGTACTCCGCACGGTTTCCACACGTTATGGCGAATAGCGCGTTCCGTCGCTCGGCACTGGTCGAAATGCGTGGCTTCGATGAAGAGTACGAATACTTTCTCGACGAAAGTGACCTGATCTGTCGACTGGTCGATGCCGGATGGAAGGTTGCTCAACTCGACGTCGGGTTCGTGCATCACAAGTACATGCCGAGCAACATCCGAAATAGTTCGCGGGTGCTTACCAGCTGGTACTCGGTGGTAAAGAACAAGCTCTACTTCTCCATGCTGAACAACCATGGTCATGCATCCATAAACGAAGTGCTCACGGTCGTCCAGCGCTTGATCGCGGAGTACCGCGCCCACGTTCACTGGGCGATCGATGAAGACATGCTCGACGCTGCCGCAGCCGACAGATTCGAGGCCGAAATTGAGGCCGCGCTCCGTGTGGGTTTGAGGCGCGGGACCGAAGGGACGAGACGACTCGCAGGCCCAGAATTCTGTCCGGTCCCAACCATGGAATTCCGGCGATTTTCGACCCATACCGCGAGTTCGGATTCGTACTGCTGGGTGCTGCTCACGCACGCCTTCCCGCCGAGAAGCACCGGAGGCGTGGGGCGCTACATCGCGGCGTTGGCTCGGTCGCTGGCAGCAGCGGGGCACCAGGTGCACGTCCTGACGGCGGGACAGGGTCATGATCGGGTCGACTTCGAAGACGGTGTATGGGTTCATCGGATACTGATTCGAGATCACCCGACGCCTCTCACCCGAACCGACGGCCACCGTGTCCCGGCCCACATTTGGAACTACTCGCGAACGATGTTCGATGAAGCGTGCGAGATAGCGGCCAAACGCCAGATTGATGCGGTATATGCCCCGCTGTGGGACGCGGAAGGTGTTGCGTTTGTCTTGGAGAACAAGTTCGCCGTAGTGACGAGCTTGCAGACGAGCCTTTCGGGCTTCCTGCGGTCCAACCCGAACTTGCGCGAGGATCTCGCCTTCAAGCGGGACTTTGTCGACCCCATGCTTCGCGTCGAACGACTCATGTTGACAGCGAGCACGGGTGTCCATGCCATCAGCAATGCGATCGTGTCAGACATCGAAGCAGATTACGGCCTGCAATTTTCGCGGTCTACGACGGACGTCGTCCCGCTCGGTCTCCATGATTGGACCGGTTCCGGGGGTACGCTTCCCGCCGAGCTCCCGGCTGGCCACGTAAGAATTTGCTTCATCGGTCGTCTTGAGTTGCGCAAGGGAATCGATGTGATGCTCGACATCACCCCGGAGCTGCTTCGTCGACACCAAAACGTGTGGATCGATTTCGTAGGCGACGACACCATCTTGTCGCCAACGGGGATGTCGTTTCGAGAGGAGTTTCTCAAATCGCCTGCGGCCACGAACCTTCCGATGCGTTTCGCGTTCCATGGCGAGGTCGACGAAATGCGGCTACGTGGCTTCTACCAATCGGCCGACATTGTCGTTGCGCCGTCGCGTTTCGAGTCTTTCGGCCTCGTCGCCGTCGAAGCGATGATGTACTCGAAACCCGTTGTCGCCTGTCGAACCGGCGGTGTTCCGGAGGTGGTGGACGACGAGACGACGGGGCTTCTCGCCGAACCGGGAGACGGCTCCTCGCTCCTCCGTGCTCTCGATACATTGCTGAACGACTCCGTGCGACGCGTCGAGATGGGTATCGCCGCTCGGCACCGATACGAGGCAGCCTTTACGCCCGACCGGATGGCCGCTGGGGTCCACGATTTGCTTGTGGCATCGGCGCGGCGCGGCGTCTCTCGACCTCCGCAACTCCAGTCTCACGAACTCAGCGCGGTCCAAAGGTGAGTCCGGAACACCGGACTCTTCACTTTGCCGGTCCAGAAAGGAACCAGCGGTGCCTAAATTTCTGATCCTCCCTGACCACGAGATGCGGGAGCGAACGCGAGCTTCCTTGAACCGTGTGCCAGACATCCATGACTGGGAGCCGGGAACACCACTGACCGACCTGATGCGGGAAATGGCTGACCCCGTTGGCATCCATCGCAAGTCTTGGGAGTACGCGATTTGTGTGCAGGGCCTACGCGACCTAGGTGTCATCAATGAGTCAGCAACGGCCCTTGCCGTCGGGGCTGGATCCGAGCGTCCTCTGTACTGGTTTGCCAATCACATTGCGAAGATGGTTGCGACGGACCTTTACGACAACCCACAGCATGAGGGAACGCCGTTGATGCTCGAAGACCCGCAGCTCTTCGCGCCCTTCCCGTATCGTCACAGCCATCTGGAAGTCCTGCGGATGGCAGGAGACGACTTACGGTTCGAAAACGACTCGTTCGACTTTTCCTTCTCGTTGTCCTCGATCGAGCATTTTGGTTCACGCGAGATTCAGCGCAAAAGCTTCGAAGAGATGATCAGAGTCGTGCGGCCAGGTGGGGTCGTCTGCATCATCACGGAGCTGATCGTCACGGATCATACGCACACTGACTATTTCCAGTGGAGCGAACTCGAAGATATGTTTCTGACGAACTCGGCCGTGGAACTGGTCGGTGGGACTCCGGATCTGTCGATTTCGGAATCACTTATCCGTTACCCGGTCGATATTCCGAGCTCGGGCCGACTGGCCACGAGCCCCCACATCGTGCTTATCGAGGAGGGCATGATTTGGACGTCGTTCAGCATGTTCTTCCGCAAGAAACCTTGACACTGATCCTCTGAAATGGCCTCCATTCTTCAGCTGTCTCCTTACCCGGTGAAACGTCCGCTTCACGGCGGGCAGCACCGTGTTCTAGCTATCCAAGAACGTCTTCGGGCCGCCGGGCACAAGGTTCGAACCGTGAGTGTTGTTGTCGAGGGCTTCTACCCGGGACCAGAACACGATCAACACACCGTTGTGATTCCCCGCCGACTCTTGGCCGAAACGGGGCTTCCGATGGAGTGCTATGACCTTGGAATTTCGCAGTTGCTTCGAAGCGATGCGACCGTTCGAGGTCAGGTGATCGAAGCGGCCAATAATTTCCGGCCCGATGCCGTGGTCCTCGAGCAACCGTGGCTTCTTCCCGCCGTGGACATGTTGAAGGATCGTGGTCCGCTCGTGTACTCATCTCAGAATGTGGAGCATGAACTCAAGCGAGGGATACTCGGAGGCGAGGCGCTGCGCTACCAGAGCGTCGTCGACGAAATCCTGGCCTTGGAACTTGATGCCGCTGGCCGGGCAGATCTCGTGGTCGCCGTCAGCGATCACGATGCTACGTGGTTCGCTTCCATGGGGACCTCGGCGATCGTCGCGAAGAACGGAACCCGTCTTCGGCGGGCTGACCCTTCGGCCGTCGCAATGTGGCGTAACTCCTACGCGCCACGACGCACGGCGCTGTTCGTGGCCAGTGGTCATCCGCCCAACGTTGAGGGCTTCTGGTCGATGCTCGGTCCGTCGCTCGGTTTCCTGCCCCCGACCGCCGTTGTCGTCGTTGCCGGAGGCGTATCGGGATCATTGTTCAACCACAAGAAAGCGAAGGCGGCGCCAGCATCAAACCCGGCCCGGGTGGGACTTGTCGGTGTGCTCGACGAGAAGTCCCTCGGTGCGCTATTGGAGGCGTCCGACTGCATCGTGTTGCCGATTCTTGTCGGCGGTGGAACCAATTTGAAGACTGCGGAGGCCCTCGTGACCGACAAGCCCATCGTGGCCACCAGCCATGCCTTCCGAGGCTTTGAGCAGTTCGCCGATTCTCCGGGTGTTGTTATCGCAGATGAGCCGAACACGTTTCGTCGGGCATTGCTCGAAACGCTGACAACGACGAGCATTCGACGCTTTCAACGGTCGGGAACCGATTCGTTGCTCTGGGAGCAGTCGTTGACTCCATTGGTGCGCTCGGTCGAGTCCCTCCTTGCGTCTGTCGGGTCTGCCCGATGACCGGTCGAATCGTTCTCGACATTTCGACTCTCTATCGTTGGACGACACGCGACGTTGGAATCACGCGTACGGAACGGATGCTTGCCCGCCGACTCCTTGTTCGGGAGCACGCGATGTTCGTACGCTACGACGCCGAGTCGAGGGCCTACGCGGAAGTTCCACTGGCAGAAGTTCGAAGTATAGTGGCGGGCGCCGAGGAAGAGTCGGCGTCGGACGATTCGCTTCCGGAACCGGTGTCGGCGCTCACGAGGAAGCGGCAGCTGATCGTCGCCGCGAAACGGGCGGTCAGATACGCCGAGCAATGGGTGCCGGCTCCGGCTCGCGCCGATTATTGGGCGGCGGTTCGTCATACGCGGCTCGCCCTTTCCCGGTCACTGGCCCGTCCGGAGGCGATCAAACGGTCCACAAACACCCGACCTTTAGCTACCACCACGGCTGTGCTTCGGGCCGGCGATGTATACGTTTCGGTTGGCTTGGACTGGGATTCCAATAGTTATGCGCACCTCTACGCGTTGAAGCGCCAAGTTGGGTTCCACGTGATCCTTACGTGTTACGACCTAATTCCGGTCCTGTTCCCGCAATTCATTGGTTCGTCTTCCGCGTTCTATGGCCGTCATTTTGTCGATCTCTTGCATACCGCCGACGCGATCAGTTGCATATCGAGGACCTCAGAACGTGACCTGGAGATGTTCGCCGAGCATGAGGACCTGCCACTTCCGACAACGGCCGTCATCATGCTCGGAGCCGATTTCGTTGCGTTGGATGGAGAAGAGTCCATATCCGACAGTTCCAAGGACACAGAACCGTTCGTCGACGGGCCGTTTGTATTGCTGGTTGGCACGATCGAGCCGCGGAAGAACCATCGCCTCGCCTTCGCCATTTGGGAGCGGTTGGTCGAACAACGCGGCGAAGCAGCGCCAAAACTGGTCGTTGTCGGTCGACGGGGCTGGCGGGTCGATGACTTGATGCTCGGTTTGGAACTCAACCCGTTGCTCGACGGCGTTGTCGATGTCCGCCACGACGTGAGTGATGCAGAGCTCGCCTGGCTTTACAACAATTGCCTTTTCACGATGCTGACGTCGTTCTATGAGGGATGGGGCCTTCCGGTTGTCGAGAGCACGGCTCACGGGAAGGTGTGCGTTGCCTCGGACACTCCCGCTGTTGTCGAGGCAGGGCTGGGTGCTGCCATCCACATCGACCCGTTCGACCAGTTGAAGTGGTTCACCACGATCACGCAACTTCTCGACGACCGAGGTGTCCTCGAGTCGCACGAGCGACGTGTTCGCGAAGTCCGTGCGACATTGGCCGAGCGCTTGGACTGGGACCGATATGTCGAGGAGATGCTTGCTTTGGCCGAAGACGTACGAACGGGCCGAACCGGTAGCCTTCGTCGCGTCCCGTTGAACGGGCACGCAACGAATCAGGACCTTACGCAGCCCGATACAGGCCAGGCTCGATCTCGGTAACTGTTCCGAGGCGGAGTTGGCGAGCGAGGTGCATCGTCATCGAGCGTCGTTCGACGTGTTCGGCGAAGACGGGCGCCGAACCGGGCCGATAGATGAAATGGTCGCCGACGATGTCGTCCATAGTCTTGGGTTCGCCCAGGAAATGGAGTAGACGTACGTCACGCTTGGTGATGACGTCTTGGAACGCTCGGAGCTGCTCGAGGAACTCGCCCCGGTTGCTCACCACACCCTTGTGGTGGAACGTCACGTAGTGCTTTGCGTCGATAGCGGCGACGCGCTCGATCGAGCGTTCGAAATCTTCGAGATCGGACCAGTGGTCGCCGTAATAGGGCCCGAAACCGGTCAGGTCGATGTCGGCGACGAACAACACGCCGTCGGGTTCGATGAGAAAGCCACTGTGCCCTCGGGTGTGGCCCGGAAGATGGACAACCTCGACGGCGATACCACCGAGATCGAAGCGGTGTCCATCAGAGAATCCGGTGGCGTCCTCCCGTGGAACGTAGTGAAACTCTTCGATCAGCGTTTTCGGCCATTCCGAACGAAGAGGCTCGGCGAATCCGTACAGCGTGAGGACGCCCTCGATCGAGTGGAGGCCGAGAAGGTCTTCGTGATGGGCATGGAGTTTCGCGTCGGGAAACATCGAACATCCGGCGAGGTGGTCCTCGTGGGCGTGGCTGACCAGCATGCGGTCTACTCGACCCGGCGCCCCACCGCGGTCGTGGACCGTCAACGAGGGGTCGATGAGTATCGACTCCTCCGTCCCGGAAACAAGAACGCTGTTTCCCGACGGATACTTTCCGCTCATCTCGCCGATGAGGGCCACGACCCGCCCGGTTGCTTCCCCGAGTTGCAGGTCGGTGTCCAAGAGCGAGCGACGTGTCATGGTCCTAGCGTGCCAGGTGTCCGCGAGTCGAAGCAACATGGCCCACACTCGCTCGCATAGGGTCTAGTTCTCATGAAGGTTCTCTTTGCGACGGCCGAGCTCGCGCCACTTGTCCGTGTTGGCGGGCTTGCTGAGGCGGCGAGCGGACTCATTCGTGCGCTTCGTGAAGCCGGCACCGACGTCGAGGCGGTCGTGCCCGACTACTTCGACACGCCACTTGAGCGCGAGGTCGTCACGAAGCTCGAGGGACCTGATTGGTTGGGTCCCGTCTCCGCACGTCGGGGGGAACTCGTCGGATTTGGCGACGTGACGCTGGTGAGTTTCGTGGGGATCGCGCGTCCTCATCCGTACGTCGAGACAACGACAGGTCAGGGTTGGGCGGATAACGATCATCGATTCCTTGGGTTCTCGGCGGCGGTTGCGCTGCTTGCGGAGATCCGAGGCATCGATGTGCTTCATCTCAACGATTGGCATACGGGGGCGACGCTCGGATTTTTATCAGTACACATACCATCGGTGTTCAGCGTTCACAACCTGGCCCACCAGGGAATCACGAGTGGCATGTGGCTCGATCGGATGGTGGGCTCGAAGCCGGGATCACTACGTCACGATGTTGTACTGCGCGCATATGAATGTTTCGGGGCCACGAATCCGTTGGGTGGCGCGGTGGAACTTGCGGATCGAGTGATCGCCGTGAGTCCGAACTATGCGAAAGAGATATTGCTGCCGGAGTTTGGTTGCGGTCTCGAAGACGTTCTGATTTCGCGTGGCCCGGCCGTCCTTGGGATTCTCAACGGCATCGACGCTGGCGAGTGGAATCCTGAATTCGACGAATTTCTTCCGGCTCGTTACAGCGCGAAACGGCTCGTTGGTCGAAAGGCATGTCGGGCCGCCTTGCTGGACGAATTCGGCCTTGCTGCGAATGCGTCCGGGCCGGTGATAGCGATGGTGAGTCGCTTGGTCGACCAAAAGGGCGTTGATCTGCTGCTCGACGCCGCGCAGTATCTGAGTTCGTGGGGAGCGTCGCTCGTGGTCCTCGGCGCCGGCGACCCTGCGTTGTCAGCTGCGCTTCACCAACTTGCGTCAGGCGATGATTCGTTGGTCGGGTTCCGAGAAGGCTACGACCTCGGGTTGGCGCATCGCATGTTTGCGGGGTCGGACCTGTTCGCGATGCCGAGCCGCTTCGAACCGTGCGGACTTGCACAGATGCAGGCCATGGCGTACGGGTCGATCCCCGTAACCTCGAGTGTGGGCGGCCTCGTCGACACCGTCATCGACGCCGATACCAATCCCGATCAAGGCAACGGTTTTCGTTCGCCCCACAACAGCGGTGCCGGTTTGGTCGATGCGTTGCATCGCGCCACAAACGCGTGGCGCTCACGCACCCGACGTTCGAAAATCGTGGCCAACGGCATGAATCACGATTGGTCGTGGACGGGCCCTGCTGCGCAATACGTTGCCGTCTATCGAGACGTCTTGAGCGAGGTCCATCCGACGGTGTGACGTCTCGGTCGCTTCGACGCGACGTTCCGGCCTACGATCAATTCATGGCTGAGCCAAAAGTCCTTGTGATGGTCCTCGCAGGCGGGGAGGGCAAGCGGCTGTACCCACTCACCGCCGACCGGGCGAAACCCGCTGTCCCGTTTGGCGGGAACTACCGGCTGGTCGATTTCGTTCTGTCGAACTTCGCGAACGCCCGATATCTCCAGATCGTGGTGCTCACGCAATACAAGAGCCACAGCCTCGATCGCCACATTTCGGCGACGTGGCGCTTTTCCACACTGCTCGGCAACTATGTAACACCCGTTCCCGCGCAGATGCGCCAGGGACCGCGATGGTTCGTCGGTAGTGCCGATGCAATCTTCCAGAACCTGAACCTGATCAGCGACGAACGTCCCGACATCGTGTGCGTGTTCGGTGCCGACCACATCTACCGCATGGATCCTCGCCAGATGATCGAGCATCATCAGTCCGTGGGAGCAGGCGTCACGGTGGCCGGTATTCCGACGACGATTGAAGAGGCCCGTGACTTCGGCGTCATGGAGGTCGAGGGTGACCGAATCAAGGCGTTTCATGAGAAGGCGGCGAACCCACCGACGATGCCGAATCGTCCGGACATGTGCCTGGCCAGTATGGGGAACTATGTCTTCGACACCGAGGTGCTCGTCGAGGCCGTTACCAAAGACGCCGCCGATGAATCCAGTAAGCACGACCTTGGTGGCAACATCATTCCGAATCTGACCGCAGAAGGCTGTGCGGCCTGGTACGACTTCGACCTGAACGAGATTCCGGGTCAGCATCCCCAAGGCCGCGGATACTGGCGCGATGTCGGCACACTCGATGCGTACTACGCAGCGAACATGGATCTCATCGCTCCCGCACCGGCCTTCGACCTTTACAACATGAAGTGGCCGGTTTTTGCCGGGACGTCACCTTTGCCTCCGGCGAAACTCGTCCAGGGACCATCGTGGTCGCCGGGTTCGGCTGTCGCGTCGCTGTTGTGCCAGGGCACGATTGTGTCCGGTGGGCACGTCGAACGATCCATCATCTCGCCCGGTGTCTACGTCGATGATCATTCGGTGGTGACCGACTCGATCTTGATGCCCGAGGTACGAGTGGGAGCCAGCGCGATAGTCCGACGCGCCATTGTCGACAAAGGGGTGCATATCCCCGAATTGACGCAGGTCGGGGTCGACCTGGAAGTTGATCGGGCTCGGGGTTTCACGATTTCCGATGGTGGCGTCGTGGTGATCCCCAAGGGGTATCAGTTCTAGGTTCGGGGAGCGCGTACCCGTGTTGCTCACGAATCGGATCCGTGACGCCATATTCGCTGGCGAGGTTGACCTTGCGTTTCGACGTTGGCGCAAACCAACGGTGAAAGCAGGTAGTCGTCTGCGCACGGCGCGAGGGGAGGTCGACATTGTCGACGTCGTCGTGATCGATCCGGAAACGATCTCCGATGCCGACGCCCGCCGGGCAGGTCACGCGTCGGCCGACGAGGTACGCCATGAGTTGTTCCGGGAGCGGACGGGATCCGTGCGAGGGCGTACCGCCAGTCCGACGCAGGACAGCTTGATCTATCGCATCGAGTTGACGCCGGGCGGCGTCGACGCCCGAGTTGCCCTTCGAACTTCCACCGATCTGTCGCCCGCGGACTTTCAGGAGATCATCGCTCGGCTGGAGCGCATGGACGCCCCGCGCACCGGCGCCGGTCGGGTGAATTGGACCATGGCGACGTTGGAGTTGATCGCCACGTGGCCGGGGCGGCGAGCGCCCGAACTTGCGGAGTCGGAGGGCCTCGAAACGGTGGTCTTCAAAGCGTCGGTCCGACGATTGAAGGAGATGGGCCTCACCGAGAGCCTGACCGTCGGCTATCGGCTCAGTCCGCGCGGCGAGGCGGTCCTCAGCGAACTTCGCAGCCGCGCGATCGCGAAGGGTTCGCGGAGCTTGTAGGGTCGTGGAGGGAGGCGTAGAGCAATCGTGGTTGAACTGGAACTCGTAGATGTGCGAATCGAAGAAACCACGAAGCAGCCCTTTTTGGAACTGCGTCCCAGCGATGGTTCGAATCGAATCCTGCCGATCTTCATCGGCATGGCGGAAGCGGCCGCCATCAAGTCGGCGCTCGAGGAAAAGCGTCCCCACCGGCCCATGACCCATGACCTGTTCCTGGCCACGATGGACGCGACGGGCGTTGCGCTCGATCAAATCGTGATCACCGAGTACCGACAACGGGTGTTCTATGCCGAGTTGCATCTGAGCGTTGCCCGACCCGACACGGCGGTCGGACGTCGCGAGGTGGTTTCCAGCAGGCCGAGCGACGCGATTGCCCTGGCTGTTCGGGCCAATGCTCGCATTCTCGTGAACGATCGGGTGCTCGACGAATGTGCCGTGCCGGACCTTGCCGTGCAGAAGGTGGAATCGGCGCCCGCGGATGACACGGCGATCGTCGATGAATTTCGTAAGTTCATTGACGATATTTCTCCAGAAGACTTCAAGTAATCAGGCTTTTCTAAGAGAAGTAGGGCCGAGACCGTTGACGCCGCGCGGCGAGTTCTCTAGCCTGTAGTTCCATCGCTGGAACTACGTCTATGTCGGGTCTGTTGTTCAAAAGACTTGCTTGGAGTTTCGGTACCCGAATCCGGTCTCCCAAAGGACATGTCGAGTGACGCCTTCCGTAACAGCACGTACTGCAGTTTCTCGTACCCGCACGGCGAACGCGGCGGTGGCAGACGGATTTCGAGGACCACAGGTCTGCAAGTTGGTGGGAATCACGTACCGGCAACTCGACTATTGGGCACGAACCAATCTGTTGCGCCCGTCGTTGGCCGACGCCAAGGGGAGCGGTACGCAGCGGGTGTACTCCTACGGTGATCTTCTCGAGTTGAAGGTCATCAAGAGCCTGCTCGACGCCAATGTGTCACTGCAGTCTGCACGGACCGCCGTCGAATACCTCCGTGACAACCTCGGCGAAGAGATTGCGTCCGCGAATTTGGTGCTCTGTGGCGACACGCCCCTGCTGGTCCGAGATGATGGCGAGATCATCGATCTCGTGCGTAAGGGACAGGGCGTGCTGAACATCGTTCCCCTGTCGCCCGTGGTGGAGCAATTGCGGGTTGCGATCCTGGAGATGCGTCCGCTGTCCGGAACCCCGGGTTCCGCAAAGACACTTTTGCCTGCAGCGAATCTCTAAGCGCGGCGCATGAAGCACTCGCCACTCGATGCCAAGCATCGCTCGCTCGGCGCCAAGATGGTTCCCTTCGGGGGTTGGGAGATGCCGGTGGCATACCCGGCGGGCACGTTGGCCGAGCACCGCAGTTGTCGGCTCGATGCCGTCGTTTTCGACGTCAGCCATCTCGGTACGGTGCGAGTGGAGGGGTCCGGAGCGCTTGCCGCGCTCCAGGGTGCTTTTACCAATGACCTGGCCAAGATCGGACCCGGTCGGGCCCAGTACACCCATCTGCTCGATGAGCACGGGTTTGTCCTCGACGACATCATCGTGTGGTGGCGCAGCGAGACGCTGTTCGACGTCATGCCGAACGCGTCGAACACCGATCGTGTGGTTGCGGCGTTGCAGGGTGAGCGTCAGGGGGAAGCTCGCGACGATTTGTTCATTGCCGATGTCACGGGGGAGCGCGCAATCCTTGCGGTCCAGGGACCGCGTGCGCGTGAGCGCGTTTCGGCCCTCGGTGACTTCGACACGGTGGGGCGGTTTCGGGTCTCCTCGTTGACGGTGGCGGGCGTCGACTGCGTTGTGGCCGGAACGGGCTACACCGGTGAGGATGGTGTCGAGATCGCCGTGCCGACCGAGCAGGCCGCCCTCGTGTGGGACGCCGTCCTCGACGCAGGAGTGCTTCCGGCGGGGCTCGGCGCTCGCGACACGCTTCGACTCGAGGCGGGGCTTCCGTTGCACGGCCACGAGTTGGGCGAGGGGATCACCCCCTGGCAGGCCGGACTGGGATGGGTGGTGAGCCTGGGCAAGCCCAGCTTCCCGGGCCGAGAAGCGCTGGTCGTCGAAAAGGAACATGGTCCGGGTCGAATGCTGCGGGGGCTGCGCTTCGCCGGTCGCCAGCCAGGACGAGAGGGAGCGGCGGTGTTCAACGGTGACGGCGTCCAGATCGGCGTCGTTACGAGCGGAAACTTCTCGCCAATGCTGGAATGCGGGATCGCGATGGCTTTTCTTGCGTCGTCGGTCAACGTCGGCGATTCCGTGTCGGTCGACGTCCGCGGGCGGATCATCGAAGCGCAGGTATGCGCGCTTGCGTTCTATCGTCCACCGAAGTGACACGACCGACGCTCTCGATGTTCGGCGCTGCAGGTGCCGTAGTCGGAGCGGTAGGGATCCCCGTCGGAGCAGCGTTGCCGTGGATCCTTTCCGGCTCCGCGAAGAAATCGGCTTTTTCCCTGGCGAAGTCGGCTCGTGAGCTGGGCTTGGCCAGCGCAGCCGACGACCTGGGAATCGCCAACGAGACGGTCGTTCGGGTCCTGCTGTGGACGCTGTTTTCTTCACCGATGTTGGCCGGGGTCATCGTGTTGCTGTTGGCCTTCGGGAAGCGCAACGTGGTGGCCATTTTTTCGGTCCTCTCGGGCCTGATCGGCGTGGTCGCCGGTGCGGCGGGCGTTGCCGTGAATGACACGTCGCTTTCGGGCCCGCGGGTGACGTTGCTGGCCGGGGTGTGCGCCTTGGGCGGCGCCATGTGCTTGTTCGCGCACCGTCTACGCCAGCGCTCATAGTCGGTCGATTTGTAGCGCGGGGAGCGACCAATCGACAAAGAACGGCGGCGGACTATTCGAACAGGTCGGGTTGTTCGCGGCTGATCCGGTCGAAGAGCGGTTGGAAGCTGAACCATCCGGCGATATGCGAGCCCACCTGACCGGCGGTCAACTTGGCCGTGTCGTGCGAAATGATGATCGGCGTGCCAGCTGCCTCGGCGAGGAGTTGCGCTTGGCAGGAGCGTTCCATGGTGATGAACCACCAGGTGGCTTCCTCCACGGAGTGGCCGACGGTGAGAAGCCCGTGGTTGCGAAGGATGGCCGCCTTCTTCTCGCCGAGCGCGTAGGCGATCCGCTTACCCTCCTCGGTATCGAGAACGACCCCGGTGTAGTCGTCGAACACGACATGGTCGTCGTAAAACGCGCACACATCCTGGGTGATCGGGTCGAGGAGGCGTCCGAGGCTGGACCACGCCTTGCCATAGACGGAATGGGAATGCGCGGCACCGATGACGTCGGGACGGGCGGCGTGGATTTCGGAGTGAATTGCGAAGGCGGCGGTGTTCACCGGTCGCGAACCGTGCACGATTTTTCCGTCGTGTCGCACGAGCAACAGGTCACTGACTCGGATGTGGCCGAAATGCATGCCGAACGGATTGACCCAGAAGTGGTCGGTCAATTCCGGGTCGCGGGCGGTGATGTGACCGGCAACGCCTTCGTCGAACCCGAAACGCGAGAACAGTCGAAACGACGCGGCCAGCATTTGCTTGCGGTGCAGGCGCTCTTGTTCGGTGGTCCGGACGGTGGTGCCCATGAGTGTCTGAGCGTCTCCTCCCGCCAGTTTGTCGACTTCCTCTTCGGCTGAGCGCTGGTCCATGGTGAACTCCTAGGTTCGGAAAGCGGGGTTCGGTAAGACTACGGCGTTGTTGGTTCGAGTCCCAACTCTTCGACGTGGGGACTCATGGGCTCTGAAGTGCAGCAACTACCGAATCGGAGAGAGCCTCCCATAGCGGTGCGGCCCACGGGCCGAACTCACGGCCCGTCAGACAAAGCGCGGCCGCGTCGATTTCTGGGTCGACCCACAGGAACGACCCGGACCCTCCGAAGTGGCCGAAGGTGGCAGCTGAGTTGCGTCGGCCGGTCCAATGAGGAGTTTTGTGTCCTCGAATCTCTACGCCAAGGCCCCACGGACATGGACGCTGACTGCCAAATCCCGGAAGCACTCCTGCCAGGTCGGGGAACTGGACGGTGGTGAAGTTCTGGAACGTCTCGGTGGCGATGAGTCGCGGTCGAAGCAATTCGGCCGCAAACTTGCTGAGGTCGGGGATGGTTGACCACACGTCTTTGGCGACGGAGCCACGAAGCTCGGTGTCGTCCATGTGCAGCGGCGTAAACACTGCGCTTCGGAGATATTCGGCGACCGGCATGTCGGCTCGCGACTCGAGGAGGTCAGCGAGGACGTCGAATCCGACGTTGGAGTACACCCGACGAGTTCCCGGCGCTGATGCGGTTGCGTCGTAGGCAAGGAACGGGAGTCCGCTGGTATGGGCGAGGAGGTGGCGAACGGTTGCGCCGGGGGGCCCAGCCGGTTCGTCGAGGGAGATCGTGCCTTCTTCGACGGCGATCAGAACGGCATAGCCAAACAGCGGCTTCGAGACCGACGCAATGCGGCTGATGCTCACGCAGTCGCCATGCGAAACGTTCGAGCCGTCGCCGAGGACCACAGCGGCACCGGCGTGGGGCACCGGCCAGTCGTTGATTGCGTGCAGGGTTTCGCTCAGCGCACCCAGCCGGGAGTGCTCTGAATCGGTCACGAAGCTGGCGGGCGAAGGTCGATTCGGAGGGTGACGACACCGTCCTCAAACGACGCTTCTGCGTCGCCGATGAGGGCGAAGTCGAGGAAATCCTGCTGGGCGCGCTCTTTGAAACGAACACGTTCGGCGCCCTCGACCGGCGGTAGTGGGCGATTCTTCACCGCTTTTGCGCGTTCGCGAAAGCGGAGTATGAGAGCATCGAGATCCAGTTGGTCGGCCACAGCCACACGTTAGTTCGAGCCGTCCCGCGGTCATTCCGACGCTGAATGCCGATTCATGGTGTGTCGTTTGTCGCAAGTAGGGTCCTATCCGCAGTGTGTATGCGGATCTCGGGCTACACTCGGATGCTGATACGACCAAAAACGATTCTGACGCAGGAGCCGAGAAGTGAAAAAGGGACGCCACCGGCGGTTTGAAGAGGCCCGAGCCCTCAAGCGCATCACCCTGGAGCCTACGGCAACACCCTGCGACGAATGCGGAGCAAGTGCCGAAGCACCTTGTGCGTCTTGGTGTCTTGCTCGAGTGCCTGAAGACGATTTCGAACCCGACGATGCCGAATTCGACGAGTTCGACGATGCGCCCGACGAGGCCGCCAACTACTAGTTTTTTGCCGCACGGTTCGTACCGAAGATCCAGGCGGCTACCCGCCTGTTTTTTCCCTTCCTACGCAAGGACCGTGTGATGTCATCTGCCCCCGAACTCCGAAACTTGGCCATTGTGGCCCACGTCGATCATGGAAAGACGACGCTGGTGGACTCGATGCTCCGTTTCGCCGGGGTCTTCGGAACCCGTGAGACGCAGCAAGAGCGCGTCATGGACTCCAACGACCAAGAACGCGAGCGTGGCATCACGATCTTTGCGAAACAGGCGTCGGTTCGCTGGCAGCACTACAAGATCAACATCGTCGACACCCCCGGCCACGCCGACTTCGGCGGAGAGGTCGAGCGCGGGCTCCACATCGTCGACGGCGTGTTGCTGTTGGTCGACGCGGCCGAAGGCCCGCTGCCCCAGACGCGCTATGTGCTCTCGAAGGCCCTCGCCAAGCGCCTACCGGTCGTGGTCGTGATCAACAAGGTCGACCGCAGCGATTCGCGTCCTGAGGAGGTCCTCGTTGAGATCGAGCATCTGTTCATGGACCTGCTCGGCGACCACGGCGATCTCGACCACCTCGATTTCCCGGTCGTGTCGTGTATCGCCCGTGACGGCAAGTCGGTCAGTGGCATAGGTATGCCCGGCGAAGGCGATGACTTGACTGCGCTCTTCGAGGCCATCGTCAAGACGATTCCCGCACCGTCGGGCGACGACGCGGCTCCGCTGCAGGCGCTCGTGAACAACCTCGACGCCTCGGAGTACCTGGGTCGCTTGGCCGTCGGCCGTGTCCAGCAGGGAACGATGCGCAAGAACGAGATCGTTGCACTGCTGGGAGCTGAGCCGGCCGCCGGCGTGCCCGGAGGGATCCTGAAGCGCAAGCTCGGTACGCTTCTGAACTTCGACGGCCTCAAGCGAGTCGATGTCGACGAGTTGGTGGCCGGCGAGCTGTTCGTGATTGCGGGTTTCCCCGAGATCGAAATCGGTGACACGATCGCCGATGCGATCAACCCCGTTGCGCTCGAGCGATTGTTGGTCGACGAGCCTGTTCTGGCGATGACCTTTGGGGTCAACACTGCACCTACTGCCGGCAAGGATGGCAAGTACCTCACATCGCGCCACCTTCGCGAGCGTCTCGAAAAGGAGATCCTCGGCAACGTTTCGATTCGTCTTCGTGACACCGACTCGCCCGACATCATCGAGGTCGCAGGACGCGGCGAACTTCAGCTTGCGGTGTTGATCGAAGCTATGCGTCGTGAGGGTTACGAACTTCAAGTTTCACAGCCCGAGGTCATCACGAAAATGGTTGATGGTCACCGTCATGAGCCGTATGAGGAATTGACCGTCGACGTTCCCGACGAATACGTGGGTGTCGTCACCCAGGCAGTCGCGCCGCGTAAGGGATCGATGACCGATATGCGTCCCGGCGACACGAACCGCACCATTCTCCGCTTCGACTGCCCGTCTCGCGGCCTGTTGGGTTTGCGCGGCGAGCTCCTCACCCAAACGCGGGGCACGGCCCTCATGCATCAGCGTCACGCCGGGTTTGTCCCGTGGGTCGGCGATCTGCCGAAGCGACTCGGTGGGGCGATGATCAGCGACCGCGCCGGTGTTGCTACGGGCTACGCGCTTGATGGTTTGCAGTCACGTGGCCAGTTCTTCATCGATCCTTCCGAAGAGGTCTACGAGGGCATGGTGATTGGGGAGAACGCTCGAAACGACGAGATGCTGCTCAACGTCACGAAGGAAAAGGCGAAGAACAACATTCGTACGCACTCCCACGACGATGCCGTAAAGCTGCCGCCGAAGCGCGAAATGACCCTCGAAGCAGCGATCGAGTTCATCGAGGCCGACGAACTTGTCGAGGTCACGCCGAAGAACGTACGTGTACGTAAGCGTCTGTTGAAGGAAGAGGATCGACGTCGCACCAAGCGACCGCAGTAGGTATTTCGTACGTTTACGTAGCACTTCGTACGTTCACGTACCAAACACTGCAACGAACAGAAGCGCGTGCCCCCGTGGCACGCGCTTCTTGCGTTTGTGTTGGTCGACTCGCGGCCGAGGAGTTACTTGCGACCGTGACGGTGGCCGTCTCGCCGGATGACGTGGCACTGTCACAGATGGCGGCGAACGTGTACGTACCCGGTGGCAGAGCGTCCCATGCCGCCTGATTCACGATCTGACCGAATGGATACGGGTCGACGTTGATGGGATCGCCGGATCCGACGATCCAGATCTTGACGCAGCGCCCGGTACCTCCTCAACGATCGTTCGCGGACCGCCGACGGAACGTTCATTGCATTCAATCTCCTGTGCATTGGCCGTGGCCGTGCGGTCGACTCGTCGCTGCGATACGGGCGTTGCCGGGGTCAGCCAGGTCTCGGGCCCGGTGACGACCTCCAATTGGACCTAGGCCCGGCTTGAGGGTGGAACTTTGAATCTATTTGCGGCGGGCGAGGCGTGCGTGAGAGCCGAATCGGACAACTCGTTGACGACAGTTTCGGGCCGGCCAGGCGCAACTATGCCCCATCGTGTGATCTTCTCCACCGGCTGAGTGAGGCTCACGGTGAGTGAGCCTCAGTCACCCGGTGCGAACAGGTTCCCGGACTCCGCTTGAAGCGCTGCTTCGCTCAGGGGTCATGGCCTCGTCTTCGCAGTACCTTCAGCCAAACAAACTCTTGTGCGTCGCATCGGCTTTACTCGCTGAAGGCACCTGGGTCTGGGGGGTCTACGCGGTTGACGCGGCAAATGATTTTTTCGCCGACTCGGTCCCCCGCGTGGACCCGGTTTGGGTCGGTCGGAGGTCAACACCCTCTCACCGCGCAGACGACATGATCGCTACGCTGGGTGGGGAATCGTTTACAGGATCCTCATAGGTCCGTGGCTGCGTGCGTGAGGCAAGGGCGTAGCCTGGGACCTATGAATCGAAGAGTCTTCCCCCTCTTCGGTGCGCTGGCCTTGGCCGTTGGAGCCCTGGCCGTTCCGGGCTCCACGGCCGATGCGCACCGTTTGCCCAAGTTTCGGACCCAGGCGGCGGCAGCGTCACCGAAGCCAGCGGCAACGAAAACCACGAAAAGAAGTGCGAAAAAGACGACTAGGAAAACTCGGCGAATTCCTGTGGTCGTGAAGACGACAAAGGCGGCGTCGAAACCGGCCACGACGGTACCGGCGACGCTCCCTGCGACCACGTCGGCGTCGCCGACGACTGTGGTAGCCCCTACTGCGAGCGTGCTTCCTGTTGAGACTGCGGGCGGAGATATTGTCGTGGCATCGACGGTGCCAGTCTCCACCGCCCTGCCCGGGGCGGCAACGACGCCGGCCAAGCCCACGACCAAGGCTGCGGCGACGACGACCACAACACTTCCTCCGGCACCGTTCCCTGCGGCGGCCAACCCGCCCATTCGCGCGACCGCTGCCAGCATCGATCCGTACAAAGGGCTCGGGGCCTGGGTTGATCGTTTTGACTGGACCACACAGTGGTCGGGCAAGGCGACACCGCCGGTGACGTGGGCGACCATGGACCAGATGGCCGCCGCCGGGGTCGAGACCGTCTACATCCAAGCGGCGCACTGGGCCGGGCAGGTAGATGTGCTGGAACCGGAGAAGCTGATCCCGATGATCAACCGAGCTCACGAACTCGGAATGTATGTGGTCGTATGGTACGTCCCGGCTGTGCAAGACGTGAACACCGATCTGCGCAAGACGGTTGCCATCGCAAACCTCGAGGTCGACGGCATCGCGATCGACGTCGAGAACTACACCACCGTTCCCGAGATCAACGAGCGAAACCGGCGTCATATCGTCTACAGCGCTGGACTGCGACAACTTCTTCCGGGTCGGTTTGTCACGATCAACGTCGTCGAACCGACATCGGTCGATGGTGTCGCGAATCTCTGGACGCAGCCCAACGGGGCACCACCCAAGACCATCAATACGTTCTGGCGGGGTCCGTTCCCTTACAAAGACCTTGCGCCGTACTACGACCTGTGGACGATACAAACCTATTGGACGAACCGCACGGCCGACTCGGGGTGGCGTGACGGCTATCGCTATGTGACCGAGAACGTGAAACGTCTTCGGGCCAATTTGGGACGAGATGACGTTCCTATCCATGTGACCGGCGGTGTAGGCGACAGGGTCAAGATCCTGAACGATCTGAGCGGGTTTCAGCAGGCGGCACGAGAGCTCAACGTCGTAGGAATCAGCTTCTACGACTGGGTCGTTTGGCCCCGGGCGTGGTGGAGTTATTCGTGGGGATTGCGTAAGCAGTTTCGCGAGGGCATCACCGATCCTCGATTTATACCTGTGGAACCACCGCCATACGTTCCTACGGTGCAACCGCCGATCGTCGTGGCGACCCAGCCTCCGACCGTGAGCGTGGTCCCGGTGGCTCCGCCTCCACCGGCCACTTCGACGACGGTTCCCGTGACGGCCGTGGTGCCCGTTTCGGTCGCCTAACCATCAACGGGTTCGCCGAGTCCGGGTAGCTTGGAGTGGTGCCTGCACCCGTATCGTCGTCGACTGCGCAACTCGTGGCAGAACTTGCGGCCATTGTCGGTGCGAAGCGGGTCCTGTCGAAACCCTTCGAGAAGGCGCTCTATGCGAAGGACGCCTCCGCGATCGATCCAGCCGCGCCCGGGGTCATCGTGTTGCCCGAGACGTCGGCCCAAGTGCAGGCGTGCGTGCGTGCGGCCATCGCCCACGACCGAGCGGTCACGCCGCGCGGCTCAGGGACCGGTTTGGCCGGGGGAGCGGTGCCGCTGAACGACCCGGTCGTGATTGTCACGAGCAAGATGAACCGGGTCTTGTCGGTCGATGTCGAAGAGCGTCTTGCGTGGGTCGAGCCTGGCGTATTGAACCTCGATCTCTCGAAGGCTGTTGCGCAGCACGGACTGCATTACGCCCCCGACCCGTCGAGCCAACAAACGTGCTCCATCGGAGGCAACGTCGGCACGAACGCCGGTGGACCACACTGCCTTGCTCATGGAGTAACAAGCGCGCATATCTACGCTCTAGAGGTGGTCATGCCTTCCGGCGAACTCGTCGTGCTCGGTGGAACCGTCGGTGACGTTTCGGGATACGACCTACGCGGGCTGATGGTTGGCAGCGAGGGAACGATGGGCATTGTCACAAAGGTATGTGTACGGTTGATGCCGAATCCTCCGGCCATTCGTACGATGCTCGCGGACTTTGGCACGATCCGTGAAGCGAGTGACGCCGTGTCGTCGGTCATCGCGAGCGGCAGTCTCCCCGCAGCACTGGAAATGATGGACGCGAACTGCATTCGGGCGGTCGAGAACTGGGCGAAGGCAGGCTTGCCGCTCGACGCCGGTGCGGTTCTGCTCATCGAGATCGAAGGCGTGCCCGAGGGGATTGAACCCACTGTCGCCGAGGTCCGACGTCGATGTCTGGAAAGTGGGGCACGGACCGTTCGCGTTGCGTCGACCGTCGAAGAGCGGGCCCTTCTCTGGAAGGCACGAAAGTCCGCGTTCGGTGCGATCGCAAACATCAAGCCGGACTACTACCTGCACGACGCCGTGGTTCCGCGTACGAAGCTGACCGAGGTGATGGAGGGCGTTGTTGAGATCGCCGATCGTCATGAGCTCATCGTGCTCAACGTCTTTCATGCCGGTGACGGCAACCTCCATCCGCTTCTCGTTTTCGACGGCCGCGAGCCGGGCATCATGGATCGGGTCCACGAGGCCGGCCGCGAGATCGTCGAACTGTGCATCAACGCCGGCGGGATGCTGAGCGGGGAACACGGCATCGGTCTCGAGAAGAAGGACTATCTTCCGCTCGTGTTCAACGACGCCGAGATGAACCATCAAGCGCGCATACGTTCGATGTTCGATCCAGAGAACCGCTTCAATCCCCTGAAGGTGCTCCCGTCGAGCGCAACGTGCGGTGAGCTTCGTCGGGTACCCGAAGGAGCATGGATCTGATGGTCAGTGTCCGCGCGTCCACGCCCTACACGCGTCCCGAGGCCTCCCCGCGTTTGCGTAGGTTCGTCGACGAGGTTGGCACGACGGGTCCCGTGCGCGTCGTCGGCGGGCGCACCCAGTGGAACATCGGACGCCGCCCGGCAACGTCGACGCAACCGAGTGAGTCGGTGCGCGATATCGATGCCCCCGATGGTGTCGTGGAGGTTCAGGCATCGGAGCTGATCGTAAGGTGTGGAGCGGGCACGCCGGTCGCCGCCCTTGATGTTGCGTTGGCCGAGCACGGATTGCAGTGTCCGCTCGATCCGGCGGATCCCGATCGAGCTACCGTCGGTGGGGTGCTCAGCGTCGGCCATTCCGGAGTTCGCCGTTTGCGCCACGGCCACATTCGTGACCTTCTGTTGGAGGCGCAGTACGTGTCGGCCGATGGCCTCTTGCGGCGCGCCGGCGCGCCGGTGGTGAAAAACGTTTCGGGGTTCGATGTGTGTCGCATGTTGGTGGGGTCGCTGGGCACGTTGGCGATGATCGGCGAGGTTGTCCTTCGTTGTCAGCCGGCACCCGAGGAGCGTCGGTGGCTGACTGCTGAGGTGGATCCGTGGGCCGTACGCCGAACGCTGTTTCGACCATCGACGATTCTGTGGGACGGTCGACAGACCTGGGTGCAGATCGAGGGGACGTCGGCGGAGGTCACCGTCGAGGTCGCTGCCTTGCCCGGTTCGGGGTGGGAGGAATGCGCAGCGCCCGCGTTGCCTCAAGGACGAGGCTCGGTCGAGCCCGCAACGATTCGTTCCCTGCCAGCCAGCGGCGAGACTGGCTGGATGGCCGAACTCGGTACCGGAACCGTCCACGGATATGTCGCCCACCACGTGCTCGCCCCCGAGGTCATCGAAATGAATCGAAAAGTCAAAGACGTCTTCGACCCCGATGGGCGTTGTAACCCAGGAGTTCTCCCGTGGTGAGCCTCGATCAATCCCACACTGGGCCGTCATCGAAGACCGTTGCTGGCGTTTTGGGTCTCGACCCAGACTTGCTGAACGCATGCGTGTCATGTGGGCTGTGCCTGCCCCACTGTCCTACGTATCGTTCCACGGAGGAGGAGTCGGCGTCGCCGCGTGGTCGTATCACCATGATGCGAGCGGTCGAGTCAGGCGAGTTGACGATCGACGAAGACTTCGTCACCTTCATGGAACGCTGCGTGATGTGTCGTGGATGCGAGACGGCGTGTCCCTCCGGTGTTCAGTTCGGCGCACTCATGGAGCAGACCCGAGTGACCTTGGCGGACAAGGGGCTCATAAAGGTGCTGCTGTTCGTGAGGATCGGGCTCAAGGTGCTCGAACATCACCGATTGTTGGCCTTTGGGTCCTCGATGCTCGGCCGAGCACAACGCTTTGGGCTCATCCCGGATCGCCTGCGGCGACGAGGTGGGCTTCCCGAACGAATCCCGACGCGAAACACACCGATCTCGACCACGTCGACGGATACTCCCGATGTGTGGCTCTTTACGGGCTGCGTTATGGATGTGTGGCAGCGCGATGTCCACGTGGCCACCAAGCGCGTCCTCGAGCTTGCGGGAGCAAAACGTGTCGCCGTTCCCCTGCGCGGAGGTGACTGTTGTGGCGCGCTCCATCTCCATGTCGGGCAAAAGGCCGACGGGGTTCGACTTGCGGCGAAGGTGATGGCCTCTATGCCCGGGGATGCACCGATCGTGGTGAATTCGGCCGGGTGCGGTGCGGCCCTCAAGGATTACGGCCACTTGCTCGGTACGGACGAGGCTCGGAAGTTTTCCGAACGGGTCTTCGATTCACAGGAGTGGGTGGCGCAACGCATCGACGCGCTGCCGACGATGGTGGCGGGCGATCGTCGCGTCGTTGCGGTGCAGGACCCCTGCCACCTTCGTCACGTCCAAAAGGCTCACCTTGCGACGAGGAGGGTGTTGGAACGCTTTGTCGACGTTCGAGAGATTGCCGATGACGGCCGTTGCTGCGGGGCGGGTGGCAGCTATTCCCTGCTGCAACCCGAGCTGGCCGAATCGATACGTACACAGAAGGTTGCGGCCGTGCGATCGACCGGCGCAGTTACTATCGCCAGCGCCAATCCGGGGTGTTCGATGTGGCTCACGAACGCACCTCGAGTTGACGGACAGCCGCAACTTCGTTTTGTCCATCCGATGAAGATCGTTCTTGAGGCTATCGAGGGGTCAACGCATGTCCAGTGAATCCACCCAGATCGCCGCCGACCTCCGGTCTGTCGCAGAGCGAATCGCAGACGAGGCGATAGCCACCTTGAGAAACGCGATGCGCGCCGATTCCGAGGAGGACCAGGCGGAACTGCGGAAGGTCGAGAAGCGCCTTACGCGCGCTCGACGCTCCGTGGAGAAAGCCATCTCGTTGCTTGATGGGGTTGACAGCGGGGACGACTCGTAGGTCTGATCACGTTCCGCCGAGCGATGTGATGGCGTTGATGACTGCCTCTGAACCGAACCGTTCGAACTGTTGACCGGCGCGCATATCAACGCGTCGCCACAGTCCGAGGAGTAGGTCCGAGGCCGTTCCGCGTATCGCCGCGTCGCCCTTTCCGTGCTCCTCGGTGACAACGAGGCGGCCATCGGCGTGATTGATCATCCATTCGCCGTGTACTCCCTCGTCGGTGGCGTGCAGATGGAGTGACCCCGGGAGCACGAAGTCCGGTTTGTTGGGAAGCGCCCGCACGTTCTGAATCACGAAGTACTCACTGATGCCGTCGACGGCGATGTCGGCAGGGATGGGATGCACGTCTCCGATCGCCATTTCGGCGTCGACTCGATGCACCGAGTGTTCATGTGCCGAGCGTCGAAACCAGAACGATGCCTGATTGGGTCCACCGAGGAACGTCCAACAGGGCGACTCCGGATCGATTTCACGTAAGGTTTTCACGATCGATTCCGCGCTCGTGTCGAAGTATGCGCGCAGATCACTGGGATCACTCGGTGGCGACTCGAGTTGATCGGGCGCAGCAGGCTGCATTGCGCCGGTGGTCAGCACGGCGAGGGCCATGCGATGGACTCGCCCGAGGTGACCTATGAGACGGCCGATATCCCATCCGGGACACGAGGGCACCGTTGGTGAAAGGTCATGGTGAATCGACCGAATTCGATTCAGATCCTGTTCGAGACTGTCGATGTAGCGGGTGAGTTCCATTTCCCAACAATGCCACGAGCGGGAGCATGGGTCTCAAGGATCACCGAGGTTCGCCGTACCTAGTGAGATCGACCTAGACCTCACGCGTTGCCCACACGATGACCCCAAACTCCGAATTCGCTCAGCATCGTTCAGTCACACCTCGATCTGAAAATAGGTTCATGAGAAACTCACGTGCCGTTGCCGCATTTGTTGCAGTCACTTCGCTTTTCGTTTCCCTCGTCGCGCAGACAGCGTCGGCATCCAACAAGGGTGCCCAGCCGGCGTCGGTGGCGGCGACCCTCACGGCTCCGAACGAGATCACCGTGCGTTGGGCCCAGCCTCCGGGAGCGGTGACTTCGGGGTACGAAGTCGAAATGGTCGACGGAGGGAACAAGGTCGCCGTGATGAGTTCGGCGTCGAACTCGTTCCCGTTCGGAGGACTGGCTCCTGGCCGGTTCTACTCGTTCCGAGTTCGCGCCATTATCGGTGGAAAGAAGGGGCCGTACTCCGCGACGACCAACCCCATCTACATCCTGAAGGCCGGGGAGACCGCACCGCCAGTCACCACGCCGAAACAACTGAGCGCGCCTGCTTCACTGTCGGCGACGCTGGTTGATCGATCGGTGTCGCTCAGCTGGACCCCACCGGTGCTGGGTTCTGGTCAGAAAGTTTCGAGCTACATCGTGTCGGCGATCCCGGGCCCGATTGTTCTGACGGTGTCGAGCTCATCGCTCTCGGCCGGATTCGCTGACCTCACCCCCGGCGTTGCGTACACCTTTACGGTGCAGTCGGTGTTCAGCGACGGTCGTCGTTCGTCGGTGATCAACTCGGCGCCGATCGTCGTGGGGCCGACCACCACGACGGCCGCTCCGACGACCACGACGACAACTACGACATTGCCGCCGACCACCACGACGACCACAACCACCTTGCAGCCGCTCCCGGCCGTGCCTGCGCTGGCCCGGATCTCGGTGTCGAAGTGCATCAGTCAGGTGTGGCCGTCCTCGGCGATGGGTCGCCCGCAATCCTTCGGGGCCGGCGCCAAGCGCGGCGTCTACATCTGGTTCGAGAGTGGCGTCTGGAACGTTCACGCCTACAACCCGTCGAACTCACCGGTGCTCTTCACCGGAACGATCTCGTCGAGCTCGTCGCACAAGGTGTATCCCACCTATACCGAGTCGAATGTCGATCTGGTCAAGGCGGGGAGTAAATCGTCGTCGTTCTCGATGTCCACGACGAGTGACATCGATGCGCTTCGGATTGCGTCACCGTGCTCGCGGACGATGACGTTCTCGTTCTTCTTGAACGGTTCGGCGATTCCGACCAACGAAATCTTCTTCGGGGCATCGGGTGCCCATCCGCTCTCGCCGAAGTTCGTCCTTACCCGCTGATACCGATCGGGTCCGGCTAGTCGCGGACCATCTCGGCAACCGTACGCAATACGTGCGGTGGGCCCGAGAGCAGGAACGTCGTGATGCAGGTATCGGCCCAGAGTGCTAACTCTTCTTTGATCTTTTCGGGAGGGCCGATCAACGCAACCTCCTCGCAAAGGGCTGTGGGGATCGATGCGATCGCCTCGGCCTTCTTTCCCTGAAGGTAGAGGTCTTGCACCTTCACGGCGACATCCTCGTAGCCCATCCGGGCAAAGACGTCGAAGTGGAAGTTCTGTTCGCGGGCGCCCATGCCGCCCATATACAGCGCGAGGTTCGGTCGCACCATGTTTGCCGCAGCTTCGACGTCGGGGTTCGGCACGATGATGAGTCCGGCTGCAACCTCGAAGTTCTCGACGGGTCGCGTGTCGCCGCTCGCCTTGCGGGCGGCAAAGCCCTCGGCGAGGCGTTTGCGGTAGAAGTCGTCCTGGCTCGGCGCAAAGAACAACGGGAGCCAACCGTCGCAGATCTCGGCGGCGAGGGAAACGTTCTTCGGACCTTCTGCGCCCAGATAGATGGGGATATCTGATCGGAGGGGATGGACTGTCGACTTGAGCGCCTTCCCGAGGCCGGTCCCTCCGGGATAGGGCAAGTTGTACTGCTTGCCGGAAAACTCGACCGGCTTGTCTCGCCGCCACACACTTCGCATGATCTCGACGTACTCACGCGTTCGCTCGAGCGGGCGAGGATACGGCTGGCCGTACCAACCTTCAACCACCTGGGGGCCCGAGGCACCGATGCCCACGATGACGCGGCCGCCGCTCAAGTGGTCGAGCGTGAGGGCAGCCATGGCCACGGCGGTTGGTGTGCGGGCCGACATCTGGATGACGGCGGTTCCGAGCTTGATGTTCTTGGTCGACGCTCCCCACCACGCGAGCGGGGTCAAGGCGTCGGAACCGTAAGCTTCCGCCGTCCACATCGACTCGAAGCCGAGTTCTTCGGCAGTCGCTATCTGTTCGTTGATCCCGGCGGGGATCCCTGCGCTCCAGTAGCCAGTCTGCAGTCCAAGTTTGATGTCCATGTCGACACGATAGGCGCTGGCGTCGAGTTTTCGATTTCGCGCCCGAGACGGTCCGCATCCGGTTCGGGAGCGCCCTCTAGGCTTGTGGGGTGATTTCGAGTCCGGGTTGGAAGATTCCGAGTGAGTGAGCAAGCCAACGCCGAAGAGCTGAAGCGCCTTTACGAAGAGCGCTTCTCCGGCCGAACCGAGTATCGCAACGAGGTCTGGAAGATTCTGACGTCCGAGTTCTTCTCGAAGTGGATTCCGCCGACCGCGACCGTGCTCGATCTCGGGGCTGGGTACTGCGAGTTCATCAACAACGTAAGCGCACAGAAGAAGCTTGCCTTGGACCTGAATCCGGACGCAAAGGAACAGGCCAACAATGACGTGGAATTGATCCTTCACGATTGTTCGACGCCGTGGCCGGTCCCCGACGGCTCGATCGATGTCGTGTTCACTTCGAACTTCCTGGAGCACCTCTTCGACAAGGCAACGGTGGTGCAAACGACGAAACAGGCCTTCCGGGCGCTGAAGCCGGGTGGTCGGATGTTGTGCCTCGGACCCAACGTGCGTTTTGTGGGCGGTGCCTATTGGGACTATTTCGATCATCATGTCGCGCTCACCGAGCGTTCAATGAGCGAGGTTCTGGAGCAAGCCGGATTCGTGGTCGAAGAGGCAATCGATCGATTCTTGCCCTACAGCATGTCGGAAGGTCGACAGCCGCCCGTTGCCGCGTTGTCGTGGTACCTCAAGCTTCGCCCGGCATGGAGGTTTGTCGGTAAACAGTTCTTCGTAGTTGCCCGTAAGAACTAGTGAAACTGCAGCTGTCCGTGGTCGAGGCGCGGCAGCACGTAGCGAGCGAACAGGTCGCATTCGTCGAGATGGGGGTAGCCCGAGAGGATGAACGCGTCGATCCCGAGCTCGCGGTACGCCAGGAGCTTGCGCACCACCTGGTCCGGGTCGCCAACGATGGCCGCCCCGCATCCTGAGCGGGCCCGAGCAATGCCGGTCCACAAGTTCTCTTCGATGTAGCCATCGGAACTTGCGGCGCTATCTCGCATTTCGGCCTGCCGTCGAGCTCCGGCCGACACGGTGTCGAGGCTCTTGTTGCGAATGGCCTCACCGACGTCGGGATCGAGCTGGGATAGCAATCGGTGCGCGCTGGCGCGCGCCTCTTCTTCGGTTTCGCGAACCACCACGTGAACCCGATACCCGAATCGCAGCGTCCGGCCAAACCTCGAAGCGCGCAGCGTCATGTCGTCGATGATGTCTCGCACGTTTTCCATGGTGTCGGGCCACATGAGGTACACGTCGGCGCCTTCTGCACAGCAATCGCGGGCATCAGGGGAAAGACCGCCGAAATACAACGGTGGGCAGGAGCCGCTCAGCGTTTGAGCTCCTGGTGCCTTCACGTCGAACTCGTAGAACTCGCCCTCGAAGCGCAGAGGTTGGCCCGCGAGCAAGACCTTAAGGATCTTTATGATCTCGGTGGTGCGTCGGTAACGCGGCCCGCTCGCCATGGGTGAACCGGGAAGATCAGAGGAGATGATGTTGACGGTGAGTCGACCGTTGAGCATTCGATCGAGTGTGGCGATTTGTCGGGCGAGCTGAGGGGGCCAAAGCTCCCCGCATCGGACTGCGAGGAGCATGCGCATGGTCGACGCCTGGAGCGACGTCGCCATCGAGGCGGCAAAGGCCGTCGCATCGATGCCGAGTTCGTAGCCCGACGGCAGCAAGATGTTGTCGAATCCGCGCTCGCTGGCCCGGCGGACGATGTCGCCGCAATGCTCGAACGAGCTGCGCAATGTGGGATCGGGAACCCCTAGAAACTCGTAGTCGTCGTCGCACAACGCGGAGAACCAGGAGATCTCTGCAGGGCCCCGCAAGTCAGCCGTTTCGTTCATGGCTAGGGAAGGTCCCTTCCCGCTGCGGCAATGATTCGGTAACACTCGTCTTTCGCAAGGACGATCTCGGTTGCCTCAGCCGATTCCCGGATCCGGTCCGGCTGACCGGAACCAATGATCGGAATGATGCCCGCCGGGTGGGCAAGAACGAAGGCAAGCGCGACCTGGGTTCGCGTTGCGTCATGGGTTTCGCCAAGTTCGTCGAGAACCACCTGGATGGCGGCGATTCGCTCATCCGTAGGTTCGCGTACGAGAGCGCCGCCGGCGAGAGGACTCCACGCCAATGCGGCATATCCGAGTTCCATTGCCTGATCGAGAACACCGTCGTCGAGTGCACTGAGTTGGGCGGCCGAGAACTCCGGCTGCACCGAGACAAGATCCAAATCATCAGGGAGATAGGCACGCAGTGCCCTGACCTGATTTGGTGTGTGGTTGGAAACGCCGATGAAGCGGACCTTCCCTGAGTCGACCAGCGTCGCCAATGCGTTGGCCGTTTCGCCCGGGTGTGCGAGAAGGTCAGGTCGGTGGATTTGGTAGAGGTCTATTCGCTCCACGCCGAGACGCAGGAGGGACTGGTCGCAGGCATGGATTAGGTAGTCGGCGGAAGTGTCGTAGGGAACGCCGAGGTCGATCCCGCTCTCGAGCTGGATGCCGCCCTTCGTCGCCAGAACCATGCGGTCGCGGAGCGAACGATCGTTGTCGAGAACCCGCCCAAGGAGAACTTCGGCGGCACCCCACGGGCAATCATTGTCCAGGCCATAGACGTCGGCCGTGTCGATCAGGGTCATACCGGCGTCGAGCGCCGTGGTGATCCGTTCGGTGGCGATATCGACATCGACACCGGCAAAACGCCAGCATCCATAAGCAATCGCCCCGACCGTGAGACCACTGGGTCCAAGAATGCGTTCTTCCATGGCGAGGATCGTAGGCGACGACACCGGACCGGGAACGTGCCCGGCCGTCCCGGGGCTTTGCCGAGCGCGAAAAGCGCCTCCGTAAGCCATTTGTCGAGGGGAGGGGACCGGCTTACGGAGGCGACTGTTGGTTCTTCGGCGTCACATCCCACCGACTGAAGGCCTCGCTGAGAAAATGTTGCGGACTTTCACTGGGTCGTTCTGACGAAAGCAGATCGCTCTTCGTCCGCCCGGTAACCTCAACTCCCTATGGCTTTGGTTCCCGAAGAACGCGCAGATCGCCCTATTCGTTACGGCCTCATCGGATCCGGGATGATGGGCTGCGAACACCTGCGAAACATCAACGCGCTTGCGGGGGCAGTGACCGTTGCCGTGTCTGATCCGGAACCACGGTCGTTGGAGTGGGCCAAGACCGCCTTGGCCGACCAACCGGTGGCGGCGATGCATTCCTCGCACCTGTCCCTTCTGGAGCGAGATGATCTCGACGCGATCGTCGTTGCTTCTCCGAACTTCACCCACATAGACGTAGTCGCCGACGTGTTGCAGAAACGGCCCGACCTGAACATCCTCGTGGAAAAGCCACTTTGCACGACGACGGCTGCGTGCGCGTCGCTGATCGAGCTTCGAGACGCGCGCCCGGCCGGTAGCGGAATTGTGTGGGTCGGTCTCGAATACAGGTACATGCCCCCGGCTGCCCGGTTCCTTCACGAAGTTCGGTCCGGAACCATAGGCGCACTTAAGATGCTGGCGATTCGCGAACACCGGTTCCCGTTTCTCGTGAAGGTGAACAATTGGAACCGGTTCTCGAAGAACACCGGCGGCACCCTCGTCGAGAAGTGTTGCCACTTCTTCGATCTGATGAACTTGGCCGTCGGTTCCCGGCCCATCCGCGTCTTCGCCAGCGGTGGGCAAGACGTCAACCACCTCGACGAGGTTTACGAAACCGAGGATGGCCCCGCCCGCAGTGACATTCTCGACAACGCCTACGTCATCGTGGAGTACGACGGTGGGGTTCGCTGCATGCTGGACCTCTCGATGTTTGCCGAGGGCGGACCGAACGAGCAGGAGCTCGTCGCCACGGGCGATCTTGCGAAGGTCGAGGCGTTCATTCCGAGTGGGCTGGTCCGGATCGGCCGACGCGGTGGTGTGCCCCGCCCCAACGGGGAGTGGACAAGCGCAAGCATCGAGGAGTTCAACGCAGCCGATGATCCCCGAATCAGGTTTGCCGGCTTTCATCACGGCGCCTCCTACTTGGAGCACGCGGACTTCTGCGAGGCCATCCGTACGGGCGCCCCGTCGAAGGTGACCCTCGAGGATGGGTTGTGGTCCGTCGCCGTGGGCGAGGCGGCGCACAGATCGATCGACACCGGGCAAGCCGTCGGACTAGACACCCTGTTCGGGCCCGTATCGAGTGGGATCGTATCGAGTGGGATCGTTCGGTCATGAGTCCCCTGCACTCCTTCGGCGTCCGCTCGTGGATGGAGCCATCGATAACCGGAGTCGGGCGCCTGGATTCGAGAGCGCCGCTGACGCCGGTCGATGACTCCTTTCGGCCAGAGGATCCCACATGGACGGTGGACCTCGACAGTGAGACCGACTGGCGTTTCACGATGTTGCGCTCACCCGATGCCGTCACCGATGAGCTGCTGGCCACACGGTGGTCACCTGATTTGTGGAGTCCGATCCGAGTCCCCGGCACGTGGAACACGCAGGGTCACGGTTTGCCGCACTACACGAATGTCCTGTACCCCTTCCCTGAAGATCCGCCGTCTGTGCCGACCGCCGATAATCCGACCGGTTTGTATGTTCGCAGTCTTTCGATCCCAAAGGCGTGGTTGAAGCGAACCACGATCTTGCGGATCGGCGGTGCCGACAGCGTCCACTACGTGTTCGTGAACGGGCGTGCCGTGGGCATGGGGAAAGACACCCGCCTTACGAGCGAGTACGACATCTCACCGTTTCTGGTGGAGGGTGACAACACCTTGATCGTTGTCGTGGTCCGGTGGTCCGATGCCTCATGGCTGGAGGATCAAGACCAGTGGTGGCTGTCGGGGATCACGCGATCCGTGTCGGTGATGTCGTTGCCAAGCACCCACATCCGCGACGTTCGCGTCGACACGTCGTTGCAGTCGGACAACACCACCGGACAGCTGTCGTTCGACGTCCACGTTGCGATGTCTCGACCCGAACGCGGGTGGAGCGTGCATGCGTGGCTCGAGGATTCAAATGGCGAGGTGATCCCTGTTCGCGTGACCGGCCAAGACGTTTCGCCGCCGGCTCGGTTTCTGACCCACCCGCACAACGATCCCGCTCTGGTGAACGCAGTCCAGCAAGTCGTGCCGGTTTTCGATCGTCGATCCGCGATGCACGAGGCCTCGATGATCGACCAGTTTCCGGGAAACCGCGTGCAATGGCAGACATCGGTGCCTCACATCGATGCCTGGTCGAGCGAGGATCCCGCGCTGTACGAACTTCGGATAGAACTCCGAAACCCCAAAGGATCGGTCATCGACCGCGCCGTTCAACCAATCGGGTTTCGCCGAGTGGAAGTTGTGGACCGAGCGCTCCTCATCAACGGTCGAGCCGTCCTTATCAAGGGCGTGAACCATCACGACCACGACCAATTCAGCGGATGTGTGCAGACCCGCGAATCTCTTCGAGCCGACCTCGTTGCCATGAAACAACACAACATGAACGCGGTGCGCACCTCCCACTATCCGAGTGATCCGTATCTTTATACGTGTGCTGATGAACTTGGGCTATACGTCATTGCCGAAACCAACCTCGAGACCCACGGCCGCTATAGGCATCTCCTTCACGAGCCGGCATGGATAGCCGCGTGTATCACTCGTATCGATCGGATGATCCGACGCGACCGCAACCATCCTTCGATCATCGGCTGGTCCCAGGGAAACGAGTCGGGTTACGCCCCGGCCCACGACGCGATGGCGTCTTTGGCTCGAGCGCTGGACCCTGGACGGTTCGTGCAATACGAGGGGCCGAGTCGATACCTGGAGCTGGCGTTTCAGGGCGTCGCCGGGCATGACATCGACGAAATCGACCGCGCCGGATCCGTGGCCACCGACATTACGTGCCCCATGTATCCGTCGATCGCGGCGATTGTCGCCTGGTCGAAACGCGCTCGCGATCGTCGCCCGCTCATCATGTGCGAATACTCCCATGCCATGGGCAACTCCAACGGAAGCTTCGCCGACTACTGGAACGCGATCGAAACCAACGACGGGCTCCAGGGTGGTTTCATCTGGGAGTGGTGGGATCACGGGATTCGCGCAGTCCGAGACCGCAAAGGCCGAGTATCGGTGGCCGATCCTCGAACCCCCGCTCCGGCTGGTGCGGTGGCGTTCTGGGCCTACGGCGGCCAGTTCGGTGATGAACCCAACGATGGAGCATTCGTCGCCGATGGACTCGTATGGCCCGACCGGACGCCCCACCCCGGCCTCGCCGAAGTGAAATCCGTGTGGGAACCAGTGCGCGTGACGATGTCGAAGGGGAAGCTCTCGATAACGAACCTTCGGAACTTCGCCTTTCTCGACGACCTTTCGTGCACGTACCAACTTCTTGCCGACGGTGCGGTGATCGAAGAAGGCACGTTGGAGGTGCCGGTCATCGCCCCCGGAGCCATGAAAGCGGTGAAGGTTCCGGGTTCGGCGACGACTCGGCGAACACTCGATGCGTCGCCGGAGGCACACTGCACGCTTCGTTTTTCGTTGCGCGACGAGACACCTTGGGCGTCGGCCGGACACGAGGTTGCTCGGTGTCAGGTGGAGCTGCATCCCCCGACGCCTCAACCGCGCCAATCGTTCGGTCTCATCGCAGCTCTCAGCCCCGACGCAACTGCCGATCTTCGTGCGGAGATGACGTTGCAGATCTGGAGACCATTCATCGACAACGACGGCGTCGCCGAGGGCACACTGGGAATTCCGGGCCAGCGAACGATCTGGACTCGATGGGGTTTTCCGTCGGTCGAACGGACGATCAAGGAGCAGCGTTCCAAGCGTGACGGCTCCATCGAGATCGTGGAGCATCTTCGTCCCAGTGCGAGCGAGGCGTGGATCGTCCATCGAGCGAGCGCCGTGGCTGATGCCGAAGGGGGAATCCACTATTCGCATCAGGTCGAAGTACCCGACGATTACGACGACCTTCCACGACTGGGCGTGTCCATTCCCATCGCCACCACCTTTCAAACGCTTCGCTGGTTCGGTCGTGGTCCACGGGAATCATATGTAGACAGACGAACATCGGAACTCGTCGGCATCTACGAACAGCGCGTCGCCGATCAATTTGTGCCATACATGCGACCTCAAGATAGCGGCCACCACGTCGACACACGATGGTTCGAAGTTCGCAACGACGAGGGAAACGGAAGCCGGTTCGAAGCCGATCCGGGGACAACCTTGAGCTTCGGCGTGCTGCCCTACTCCGACGCCGCGATCGAAGCAGCAGCCATACCCCAAGATCTTCGATTCGACACACACGTATGGGTACATATCGACCACGTTCGTAGAGGAGTCGGCACCGGTTCGTGCGGCCCCGATACGCTCGCCGAGTACCGCATCGGGTCGGGGACGTACGAGTGGGGTTGGACGCGACTCCCTACCAGTGGTTGACCTCATCGATGAGCAAGCGCAGGCGTCCGGGCTGGCGTCGGTTCAGGTGTAGACCGATCCGCGCCAGCGACAGGTGGTCGTTCTCCTCCACCTCCTGACGCAGTGGATCGGTAATCGACACCCCGGCGTTATCGGTCGTGTAGGGCTGAAACATCGTGGAGACCGCCGCCAATTGCTCAGGGCTGGGCGGTCGCAGCATCCGGACTATGAGGCGGTCGCCGACCCAGCGAATGGAGTGGTAGTTCGCGTAGAAGCCCATGATCGTGTCGACAGCGGTCTTCACGTCGTTGGTAACCGTGTACAGCCGCTTGTCGCCGTCTGACGCGTAACCTTCCTCGACCACCTTGTCGACGAATTTTTCCCAGGCCGTCCAGTACCCATGTCCGAGTCCGAGCATGACGATCGGAACCGGTGTTGCCTTGCCGGTCTGGATGAGCGTCAGGAGTTCGAAGGTCTCGTCGAGGGTGCCAAACCCTCCCGGCATGACGACGAACCCGTCGCTCTCGCGCATAAGTGCAAGTTTGCGGGTGAAGAAGTACCGCATGTCAACCAGGTTGCCGTCGTCCACGAACTCGTTGGCCTGAGATTCGAACGGCAGCCTGATGCTGACGCCGAGGGCTTTTTCGCGGCCGGCGCCTTCGAGGCCCGCGGCCATGATCCCAGGGCCGGCGCCGGTGACGACCATCCAGTCCTGGGCTGCGAACTCTGCCGCGGTGCGTCGGGTGAGGTCGTAGAGAGGATCGTCGGCCGACGTTCGGGCCGACCCGAAGATGGTGATCTTGCGTCGACCGCGGTGCGGTCCCAGCATGAGATAGCCCCGACGCATCTCCTGCAGGGCAGCGTTCGCGATCTTGAGATCCAGCCGGTCCGCGCGCTCGGCGGAGGTGTCGACGGCCATGAGCGTCGCCGACACGAGTATCTCGCGGAGTTGGTCTCGGTGGTCGAGCCGACGGTCCTTGTCACTGGTGCCCGGGTCGATGGCTTCGAGGAGGGCGGTGATCTTTGCATCGAGATCCGCGTTGCTGGTGGTCCGACGAGGGTTGATGCGTGGAGGTTTGGCGACCATGGAACCAACGTATCGGAGAGTGTCCACTCCTGGTCGCGTGGGCGGTCGCTTCGCTCGGTGGTTGTCGGGGGAACTTCCCAAGAACGACGGTCGGAAGCACAGCTCGGTGAACATGGTTAGATGTTCACTATGGGCGCGATTGTTGCTGTCGTGAATCAGAAGGGTGGCGTGGGCAAGACCACGGTCACGTTGGGTCTGGCCTCGGCCGGATGGGCGGCCGGAAAGCGAATTCTGGTCGTCGATGCTGATCCGCAGGCCAACGCGACATGGGCTTTGGGTTTCGAGCCCGAAGGAGTCGTCTACGGGGTTTCTCGGGCTGTCCTCGCGAATCGGTCCGGGTGTGCACGGGCGGGTATCGTCACGTCGATCTGGCCGGAGGGAGAGGGACGGGTGGACCTTCTCCCGGGCAGCGGCGACCTCATCGAGCGCGAAGTCGAGGTCGGAAAGAAGCGTTTGGCCCGCCGTCTGCGGAAGGCTCTGGAAGGGCTCGAAGCGAGCTACGACCTCATTCTCATCGACTGCTCGCCCGCGCTCGGCCAGATGACGACGAACGCGTTGGCCGCCGCCGATTTCGCTCTGATCGTCGTCGAGCCCGCGGCGTTGTCGGCGCGAGGTGTGGCCGCCGTCAGCGATTTGATCGACGGCGTGTGGGAACAACACAACGCCGAACTTGATATCGCCGGTGTGATCGTGAACCGCGTCCCGGGACAATCGAACGAGGTCGAGCGCCAACGCGACGTTCTCTACAAGATGCTCGGGCGAACGACCGTGTGGACTCCGGAGATTCCTCAGCGGACGGTATTGGCAGAGGCGCTGGGGTCTCGCCTGCCGGTGCACGCAATGGGCCGAAAGGGGGAGGCGGTCGCAACAGTGTTCGACGCCCACTTTCAGTCGTTGATGGGGCTGGCGCGAAAACGCGAGCGTTCGAAAGCGGACTCCCACGATCGCTAAGGTCGTCTCTGTGTCAAGCTCACCTGCTTCCATTCTCGAAGACGTGACGAGTACGTTGCGCGAACATGCCTCGGCCAACGAGCAACGACGGCGACTCGGCGAAGAAACCGTGCGTGCGCTCCAACTGGTCGATGCCTTCCGCCTGTTCGTGCCCGAAGCCTATGGAGGGCCGAAGGTCTCGGTAGCTGACTCCCTACGCACACTTATCTCGCTGTCCGAGGCCGACGCTGCGGCCGGCTGGTGTGCAACGGTCGCGTCGCAGACCTCCCACATGGCAGGCAACCTCGACCCGGTGTGGGCCCGGGAGATATTCGGCAATGCCGCAAGTATCGCCAACGGAGCGTTCGCCCCGTCAGGCAGGGCCGTCAAGGTCGAGGGCGGCTATCGCCTCAGCGGACGTTGGGCATGGGGGAGCGGTTGTGCCCTGGCCCACTGGGTGTCGGCGGGGGCGATGAGCGACGACAACAGCTTCCTGCAACTCCTGGTGCAAGCGTCGGACATCGAGATCCACGAGAACTGGAATCCCGTCGGACTGGGCGGAACCGGTTCGCACGACTTTTCGATCACCGACGTGTTCGTTCCCGACGGACGCTACGTCGCGTTCGGCCGAGCGCGCCCAACGGTCGACGCGGCAATCGCCCGCACGCCCGGGTTCGTACTTTTCGGCGCCGGCATCGCAGGAGTGATGATCGGGATCGCCCGACGCGCCGTTGCGGAGGCAACTGAACTCTCGCAGACGAAGCGTCCGGCCCAGGCCAAGCGCTTCCTCAGCGAATCGCCAATCTCTCAAGTCGAGCTGGCCCGGGCCGACTCGCTGGTCCGTTCGGCGACGGCGTATCTCTTTGGTGAAGTGGAGGCGGTGTGCGAACTCGTGGCACGCGGTGAGCGCGTTCCAGTTGAGAACCGCCTCAACGTGCGCCAGGCTGCGGCGTTCGTAAGCGAGCAGTGTATCGATGCCGTCGACCGGTGCTATGGGCTCGGCGGTGGATCCTCCATCCATACCGACACCGCTTTGGCACGGTGCTTTCGCGACGTTCACACGGCGGCCGCTCACATAATGGTAAGTGCACGGACTTTCGAAACGGTCGGACGACATCTCGTCGGACTGGCGATCGACACCAACTCCCTATGAGCCTCCCTCTGAGCCGAAGCCCGGCCCGGCACGCCCGCGATACCCTGGGACCATGTTGGCACCCGGTGACAAAGCACCTGAACTGAACCTTCTCGACCAGGACGGAAACACGGTAACTCTGAAGTCCCTCCGAGGACGCCGAGTCTGTGTCTATTTCTATCCGAAGGCCGATACTCCCGGCTGTACGCAGCAGTCGTGTCTGCTCCGAGATCTCGTTGCCGAAGGCCGAGTCGACGATGTCGCAATCATCGGAATCAGCCCGGATCTACCGGCGAAGCAAAAGAAGTTCGACGTCAAGTATGAGTTGGGCTTCCCTCTTCTTTCGGATGCCGACCATGTTGTGGCTGAGGCATTTTTCGTGTGGAAGGAGAAGTCTCTGTACGGCAAGAAGTACATGGGTGTTGAACGCTCTGCGTTCTTGATCGACGGAAAGGGAAAGATCGAACGGGCGTGGTACAAGGTAAGCCCGAAAGACACGCCACAGGTCCTGCTCGAAGCACTCGAGGGCGGATCGAAATGAGCACGCTGCCCCGACCCATCGACGTTCTCGCCCATCGTGAGCCTTTTCTGTTTGTCACCGAGGTCACTGCACTCGAACCGGGGGTGAGGGTCTCGGCAACGTGGAAGCTCACCGGCGACGAATGGTTCTGGGCGGGACACTTTCCCGGACGTCCGACGCTCCCCGGCGTGTTGATGATCGAATCTCTGGCGCAAGTCGGTGCCATAGGTGTACTTACCGATGAACGATTTGCCGGAAAACTCCCGATGCTGGCTGGCGTCGACAGCGCGCGATTCCGGCGACAGGCTGTGCCCGGCGATACGTTGGAGCTGTCGGTGGAATTGGGTCGGCTCTCCGGCCGCGCCGGGAAGGGTTCGGGACGTGTACTGGTCGGCGGACAGCTCGCCTGCGAAGCCGATCTGCTCTTCGTGCTTGCCGACCTCTAGGTTCATCGGTCGGAGGTTCCGCGTGAACCTCGCTAGCGGTCGGCGGGTCCCATGACGATCGTGCCGTTGTGACCACCGAAACCGAAACTGTTCGAGATTGCGGGCCCGGGTGTCCAAGGCCGAGCCTCGAGCGCGATGTCGAATCCGACGCTGGCGTCGAGGGAGTCTCGTGATGTTCCCCGCGTCGGCGGAACAATTCCTTTGGTGATGGCAAGTGCCAGCGCAACGCCTTCGATTGCGCCTGCGGCGCCGAGCGCGTGACCGGTCACGCCCTTCGTGGAAGTCACGATTGGTCCCGGCGAACCAAAGACCTTCGCGATCGCTTCTGCTTCTGCCGCATCGTTCAGCGGTGTCGATGTGCCGTGGGCGTTCACATGCCTGATGTCGCTCGCGGAGAGCCCTGCGTCGGCAATGGCCAGTTCCATGCAGCGCACTGCGCCTGCTCCGCCGGGGGAGGGCGCCGTGATGTGATGGGCGTCGGCGGTTGATGCCGATCCGAGAAACTCCGCCCAAATGAAGGCGCCGCGTTCGACGGCCCTGTCCCACTCTTCGAGCACGAGAACACCCGCCGCCTCCGCCATGACAAACCCGTCTCGACCGATGTCGAAGGGGCGCGACCAGCCCGACGTCGACAATGCGGTCATGTTGCCGAAGCCGGCCATAGCCGTCGGGGTCATTGCTGACTCCGACCCGCCGGTGATGACGACGTCGCATTGACCGGTGGCGATCAAACGACCCGCATTCCCGATGGAGTGCGTCCCCGCGGCACAGGCGGTGACGACGGCCTCGCACGGCCCTTGGTATCCGTATTTCATAGAGACCGACGCGGCGGCCGCATTCGACATCATCATCGGGACCAGAAACGGCGATACCCGACGTTCGCCTTTTTCGTGACGGAGAACGATCTGTTCTTCCAAGGTTTCCAAGCCGCCGACGCCCGTGCCGATCAACGTTCCGATTCGGGCGGGGTCATACCCACCGAGATCCCCCGCCCCCGTGATCGCTTGATGCGCAGCCGCCAGTGCTAACTGCGTGAATCGGTCGGCGCGACGCGCTTCTTTCGGCCCGGCGAAATAGGGTGCCGGATCGAAGTCAACGATGCGGCGCGACACGTCACCCGGCTCGGACTCGAGAAGTCCGTTCCAAAAGGAGTCAACATTCATTCCGCAATAGGCAACAACGCCCAATCCGGTGACCGCGACTCGACGTGGATATCGGCGGTTTGTCATCGTGACCTCGTTCGTGGCAGCGGCAGGCTGGGGATGTGTGGAACGTCGGGTTCGGCTAGTTGCCGAGCTTGGCGAGGACGATATCGAAGGCCTGACCGACCGTCTTGACGCCTTCCAGATCAGACTCGGGAATCTCCACGCCGAACTTGTCTTCGAGGGCCATCACGAACTCGACGAGGTCGAGTGAGTCGGCGTCGAGGTCGTCAGCAAACGATGCCTCGGGCACGACGGCCGACGGATCGACGGACAGCACCTCCACAGCGGCGTCTTTGAAAGTGGCGAAAGCTTCGTCGTTGGTCATGGCTGGTTCCTTTGTTGTGTGGTGCGAGGTGATGTGGTGCGAGGTGTTGAGGTTCGAGGTGAGGTGGTGCGAGGTGCTGCGGTTCGAGGTGATGCGGTTCGAACGCGATGAGAGTACGTCAGATGTTCGGCGATGGTCGTCGAATGCGTCACAAGCCTAGTGACCCATTGCCAGTCCGCCGTCGACGGGCAATACAACGCCCGTGATGAAGCTCGCGTCCGGGGACGCAAGGAAATGGATCGCCGCTGCCACCTCGTCGGGCGTAGCGAGGCGACCGAGTGGAGTCGCCGACGCAAGTCCAGCCTGTTGCGCTTCCGGGAGGGACGCCACCATGTCGGTGTCGACACCACCGGGAGCCACGACGTTGACCGTGATTGATCGGCTCGCCAACTCCTTGGCCATCGAGCGCGCCATGCCGATGAGTCCGGCTTTGGAGGCCGCATAGTTCGCCTGTCCCGGGACCCCGAAGTAGGCGACGACCGAGGAGACGAAGATGATCCGACCCTTGCGTTGACGCAACATCGAAATCGCAGCGCGCTTGGCCACACGCCACGCTCCGGTGAGGTTCGCATCGATGACGGACGTAAACGCGTCCTCGCTCATCCGGACGAGCAAGCCGTCTTTCGTGATTCCGGCATTGGCCACGACCACTTCAACGGGTCCGTGGGCTGCCTCGACGTCGCGAAAGGCCGCATCGACCGCGGCCGGGTCAGTGACGTCGCACGTCACCACGTGCAGTCCCTCGATGGGTTCGCCGGACCGTGACGTCACGACGACCGTGTCACCGCGGGCAGCAAACCAACGTGCCGTCGCGAGACCGATACCTCGATTACCGCCCGTTATCAGAACTACGCGGCTCACCCCGCAGCACCCGCCTCGTCGGCCGTCGCCCCGTCGGTCGTCGCCCCGTGGAACGCGGCGCCGTGTCCGCCCTCCCGGTAGACACCTCCCCATCGAACGACCGCACTTGCCCACGTCATGCCGGCACCGAAACCACACATCAACACGTTGTCACCGGGCTTGATGTTGCCTTTCGTGAGCTCGGCATCGAGGGCGAGCGGTATAGACGCCGCGCTCGTGTTCCCGACGAATTCAACGTTCGTCGACGTCCGTTCCATCGGCCACTTCAGGCGCTTGACCGCTGCTTCGATGATGCGACGATTGGCCTGGTGGGGGATGACCCAGTCGATATCGTCCATCGTCATCTTCGCCTTTTCCAGCGCGACGAGCGATGAGTCGACCATCGCATGAACCGCGCGTCGAAAGACTTCCTTTCCGTCCATGGTCACGGGCTGATCGTGGAAGCCGTAGAGGAACTCGACTGCTGACCCGTCGACGCCAAGGTCGAAGCCGAGAAGCTGCCCTTCGCCTTCACAGGCCTCGATCACTACGGCAGCCGCCCCGTCGCCGAACAAGATCGCCGTGTTGCGATCGTTCTTGTCGATGATCCGACTCAATTGTTCGGCGCCGATCACCAAGATTCGGTTCATGCCGAGGTTCAAGAAGCCGTGTGCCGTGACGACGCTGTAGGTGAACCCAGAACACGCCGTGCCGAGGTCGAACGCGCCGCACTTGAGTCCGAGATCGTGTTGCACCATCGCGGAACTGCCGGGGAGTATGTATTCCGGCGAGCACGTTGCGAGAATCAACAGGTCGATGTCCTCAGGGCCGCAGTTCGCCATCTTCAATGCCTCGCGAGCCGCGCGGGTGCCAAGAGCGGCCGGTCCTTCGTCGCCCCAGTAGCGAGTCTTGATCCCGGTCCGTTCGGTGATCCACTCGTCGTTGGTATCCAGGTACGACGCAAGATCGTCGTTCGTGACCTTGGTTGCCGGCAATGCCGTGCCCCAGCCGGTGATTATTCCTCCACGAGACGGGCTGTAATGCGTGTTCATGAGAGTGCTCCGAGGTAGGGGATGGGGAGTTCCGTACGGGAAACGAATCGGAATTCGAGGCTCGCGTAGTTCATGGCGTCATTTCACGGGGTTTTCTGCATGCTCAGACATCGAGCCACGCAATCGGTTGGCCGACGCTCACCCGTTCACCGCTGACTGCAAGCATTCCGTTGACGGTACCAGCGAAGCCGCTACGAACTTCGGTTTCCCCGATGTGTCCGAGAAGACCTGCAACTTTGACGGTGGATCCGGCAACAACGTCGGCAAGGGGCGAGAAAATGCCAGCTGCGGGACTGACCACCATTCGAACCGTCATCGAGAGATGTTCGCCCTCGTGGGCCCGGGCCAGTGGGCGCGCCGCCCCTCCATTGAGAACCTCGACGAGTCGGTCGACGTCGTCGGGAGTGGAAATACTAAGTGCGCGTACGTCAGGAACGATTCGCTTGGCCAGTCCGGTGAGCACGTTGCCCGGTCCGAGTTCGATCAGCGTGTTCACGCCAGCGTCGGCCATGTTCTGCACGGTCTGACGCCAGCGAACCGGTGACACGAGCTGTGCGCTCAGCAACGGTGGCCAATCCGCTGCTGCTTGATGCGAGCGAGCATCGATGTTCGCGAACACCGGGATCTCGAGTTCGTGAATCGATGCCGTCGAAATCGCTTCCCGAAGCCGATCGCGCGCAGGGGCCATGAATGGCGTGTGGAATGCGCCGCCTACGGGGAGGGGCATCACCCGCTTGGCACCCAATTCCTTCGCCGCGACGCTTGCTCGCTCGAGGGCGGCGGGATCTCCGGCGATCACGATTTGACCGGGTGCGTTGTAGTTCGCAACCCATACGTCACCGTCGGCGCGTCGACATGCGGCATCGGCGTCGTCATCGTCGAGTCCAAGAATCGCCAGCATCGTGCCCGACCGAAGGTCCGCAGCATCTTGCATCGCTTCGCCGCGAATCGTGACGATACGAACGCCGTCCTCGAGGCTCAGGGCTCCCACCGCGGCAAGGGCGGTGTACTCGCCGAGGCTGTGGCCGGCGGCAACGGAAGGTTCGATGCCGACACGTTCAACAGCGTCGAGCACGACCATCGAGAGCATGAAGGTTGCGAGCTGGGTGTTGCGGGGGAGTTTGAGCTCCTCCGCGTCGGCGTCGAGCAGCAGCTTCTCGATATCCCGATCCGCGATCTTCGACGCATCCGCGACGAGTTCCCAAGAGGGGTGGTCGACCCACGGTTGACCCATCCCTGACTTTTGCGACCCTTGGCCTGGAAACGTGAACGCCAGCATCTCGTGAATGTCTCCCTGTGTGCCCCTTCGACGGATACAACACAGCTTGGATCATCCTCGGAGCACTTTGGTTACATCTCCGTGCGAGTCTGTCCAGATTCCACCGAACGTGACCATGTCCGCGACATCATTGATGAAGCAACATTTTGTCGGTATCGCAAACAAAAGAGTATTGAGAGAGCTATATTTGAGCCAGCTTGATTGAGCTGTCCCGCCGAAAGCTCTCAGGTTAGATGTCCGTACGGTCCCGCCACCGTGCGGACATCGCTTTTTTCCGGCCCTTTTCGTGGTCACGCCTGAGCTGCTGCACTCCAACTCCGACTCCAACTCCAACTTGGAGTCCCCGGCACTCCAACTCACCGATTTTGGAGCGAAAATCGGCCGAAAAGAGCCGAGTTAGAGTGAAACACGGGCGCGTTCGAGTTGGAGTTGGAGTGCGCGAGGTGCCACGTTGGAGTGAAACGGGCGCGTTCGAAGTGGCGCGAAGTGGGGGGACGGGGCCCCGCCGGGCTGCCCTGGAAGCGTCGCCGCACGACGCGGGCAAGAATGATCGATCTGGTGCCCAGGGCGGGACTTGAACCCGCACGCCTTTCAGCAACGGTGTTTGAGACCGTCGTGTCTGCCATTTCACCACCTGGGCAGGAGGTGTCGTAGAGGTTAGCCGTCAGAGTCGACGCGATCCGCAGAAAATCCGTCGAAATCATCGTTTCGTGAAAAGCTCGGCGGGTGGATGTCGACGAAGCTCGGGAATTGCTGGGGGTGCATTCGTCGCAGTCCTACGCCGACATCCGCTCGACCTACCGACGTCGGCTGTACGAAGCCCACCCGGATCGAAACTCTGATCCGTCGGCCGTCGAAGAAACGAAGTTGTTGATCGCGGCGTTTCAGGGTCTGCGGTCCTCCTATAACGACGCCGGGGTCGATCTCGACGCCGACCTCGCAGCGAGCGACGCATCTATGGACGTGTCGAGTGGGGAACCCTACGCCGTGCTCGTCGACGACGACACGATTGCGATTTCCTCACCGGACGCCGAGGCGTTCGCCGATCTGATCGGCGTCGGCCACACGATCGGCAACGTCACCTACCTTGACCGTCAGAACGCGCTGCTCGAAGTTCTCCTGCAGACCGTGGCGAACGACACGCTGTCGCTAGTCGTGACCCTCCAGGGCCGGGCGAACGGCACGACCGAGGCGTTTCTTACGATTGAACCCCTCGACGTCGGGGTGACGGAGTTGCCGACGATTCGCGGTGTCGCGCTCCTTGTGGCACACCATCTGAATTACCGCCATACCTTCTCGACAACGTCCCAAACACCCTGAGCGGACCGTTAACGGCCGCGTAATTGCGCGGCGACGTCGGCGAGTCGCGGGTCGGTGAGGATGTCCTCGAGGGGCATCGGGAGGGGAATTCGCCAATTCGGCCACTCATCGACGGTGCCGGGCATGTTCGGGCGTTCCTCGACGCCGAGCGCATCATCGAGTGTCGCAGTGACAATGACCGAGGGAGCGGTGGCCAGATCGCGATAGGCCCGGACGACGACATCGTGTACGGGGGTTTCGTCTCCCGGATCGACGCCGGCCCAGCCCGCGATGCTGGTACGAATGTGTTCCGTGCCGTCTCGGTTGGGCTTCATGCCCATCTCTTCTTGAGTGGTCACGTCGGAACGGGTCCAGATCCCCGGAATGGTTGGAAGGTCGTGGGTGGTGATCGCGGCAACAGCATGTTCCGGAAACTCCGCTGTTGGGATGGTTTCGAACTGGCGGAGGCGATACGAAAGAATCCTGCGATTCGCGAGTTCCTCGCGTACATACGGTTCGACAGTACCGAGGTCCTCACCAACAACGTAGGCATTTGCCCGGATCGACTCAATGGCGACGATTCCGAGGAAGTCCTGAAACGGCAAGTACACATAGCACCCGTTGGTCGCTGGCTGCCCGTCGGGGATCCAGTACAGACGGAACAACCCCATGACGTGGTCCATGCGAAGCGCCTGCGCATGACGAAACGCGGAGCGCACCGTTCTGATGAATGGCTCGTACCCGTTGCGACGCAGACGCCAGGGGTCAAACGGGGGGAGACCCCAGTTCTGGCCCTGGGTATTGAACGCGTCGGGTGGGGCTCCCACGCTCATATCCAGCGCGAACGAGTCCTGCCACATCCACGCGTCTGCGCCACCGCGGTCGACGCCGATCGCCAGGTCCGTCATCAGATCGAGCCCGGCCCTGCACCGACCAAGTTGCTGATCGATCGTCCACTGAATCCATTCGTGGAAGCGGACGCGATCACTATGCGCGCTTCGAAATTTCGCAGCACCTTCGCTTTTCGGGTCGCGCAATGCTTCCGGCCAGGTCATCCAATCGCCGCGCTCGTACTGTTCGGCAATGACGCAATACGTGGCGAAGTCGGTGAGTGTGCGTCCTTCGCCGGTTCGATACGCGTCGAAGTCGCCACGTTCTCCTTCGCCCGCACGCTCGCGCCACCGCTCCCACATGCGAGACAGCGCATCGATCTTGGCGGCGAAGATCGAGTTGCGATCTATCCGCTGGGACGCGTTGAGTTCCCGTGCGGTGCGACCGATGGGTTCGATCTCCGACGCAACGTCGTTGTATCCCGGTACCTCTTCGATCGTGAGGGCGAGAGGGTTGCGGAAGCAGCGACTTGTCGGGAAGTACGGGCTGGGTTGCTGGTGGGGGGTTGGCGCGCACGCATGAAGCGGGTTGACGAGGGTCATCCCGGCTCCGTGCTCGCGCGACCATTCGTTGAGGGAACGAAGATCTCGAAACTCACCGATGCCCCAGCTGCGTTTCGAACGCAGCGCATACATCTGGACCGCCCATCCCCACTGCTTAGAGCCAGTAAATGGCGTGCAGTGGGTGGGCGCCACGATCAACGGACGAGTCGACCCATCGTCGTCATTCACAAGGGTGTGATAGCCGATCTCGAGGTCGGATGGGATTTGCGAAGACTTGGGAAGTCGTATGTGTGCGTTTGATTCCGTGTGGAGCGTTGTTGGCGCGTCGACGTGGAACACCGACCCTGTGGTCATCACCAAAGCACCGTCGTTGGGCGGGTCAACCTCCGGGCTTGTCGGAGCTCCCAACGCCCTCCGCACCGCCGAACGAGTCTCCTCGGCCGCCTCGTGCCACGTTCCCGCACCGTCGTGGAATCCGAATGCGACGCCCCAGGAGTCTGCTGCCATCCCGTCGACCGTACTGTTGGTCAGAGCACTTTTCGCGTCACTGCGACCCCCAGCTCACCTCAACGCTTCGTTCGTCGTTGCCTCGCACCACGGTGAGCTCGATCGTGGCGGTTGCGGTGTCGGTGAATCGAGACGTCGACTCGTCGAGTGCGGCGTTGAGTTCGTCGATCGTTCGAACGGGTTTGGTGTTGGCGGCGACAATCAGGTCGCCCTGCGCCAATTCGGCTCGCGCTGCTGCTGAATCAGGCGCGACGGCTTGCACGAGCACACCGTCTCGTGCGGTGAGTCCCGCGGCCTGACGAACCTTCTTTGCTGTCGCGTCGGCCACAACGGAGATGCCGAGCACGGGGCGCTCGATGGTTTCGCCGGCGATCATGCGCTGTATGCGGGTGTGGAGTTCCGGTGAAACCGACACTGCCCGGTAGCTGGCATCGGTTCGGGCGGTGTTGACGCCGACCAGTTGGCCCTCGAGGTTCACAACCGGACCGCCCGAGGCGCCCCGACTGAGTGGTGCGGTGTGCTCGATGGAGTCGCTGACGAGTCGACCCCGTGGGCCGCGAAATTGGCGTCCGACGCCGGACACCATGCCCATGGTCACGGTGCCGTTCCCGTGTCCGCTGAGGACAAGGGATCCGGTGTCGGCGGCCTGGTCGGCCCATTGCAGCGGTGTAACTCCGGAGGTATCGACGGCGAGCACGGCGAGATCGCCGGAGGAGTCGAGGCCGCTCACCGTTGCCTGCGTGATGCGGCCGTCAGCGAAGCGGACCGAAATGGTCGTGTCTCGTAATACGTGCGCATTGGTGAGTACGACGCCGTCGGCGATGACGACGCCACTGCCTCGGCCGTCGCGGCCAAGTGCGACGGTGGCGTTGCGAACGGGTCCGACGGCCGTTCGGAGTTCGTTCTGGACCTGCGAGAGGATCGAGGGGGTCTGGGGGGTGGACGACGATGACATGTGTTCTCCTAGTCACTAGCTATGTGCAAGTTACTCGAGAACGAGCGGTCTGGCACACTTATTCCATGACATCTCCGGCCCTGGACAGAGCGTTGAAGGCCCTTGGTGACCGTTGGTCGCTCCAAATCGTGAAAGTGCTGCTCCCCGGAGCGAAGCGCTACAACGACCTGGCCGCCGAGCTGGGCGGCATTGCGCCCAACGTGCTGGCCGCCCGACTGCGCCATCTCATGGCCGCACAACTGGTCGACGCGCAGGCCTATCAAGAACGTCCCCGACGATTGCAGTACGCACTGAGCCCTGATGGGCGCTCGCTGGCCGACGTCCTTGGCGTGCTCGAAACCTGGGCCGAACAGGTCGACGGTGGCTCATCCACTCACGTACACGGCCCCTGCGGAACCGCCCTGCACTGGATTCGGTGGTGTCCCACCTGTGAGCAGGTCGATGATGCCGTGGATCAAGCGGTGTGGCTGTAGGCGGGAAACCCTTGCTCCGAACGGCCTACACGCCTTCGGCGGCGGCGATCCCGGCTTCGTTGTCGACCTCCTGGGCGGGAGCTGTGAAGACCGCCGGTGGTTCCGACCACGGGTTCGGCGGGGACCCCGCCTGCGCCGCAACGATCGTGCGCCATACCCGTTCCGGTGTGCACGGCATATCGATGTGCCGCACTCCCCAGTGGGAGACGGCGTCGATCACCGCGTTCTGGACGGCGGGCGTCGACCCAATCGTTGAGGCTTCGCCGATGCCCTTCGCGCCGAGCGGGTTCAGTGGCGACGGTGTTTGGGTGGAACGAACATCGAAGCTGGGTAGCTCGGCGGCCGAGGGAAGTCCGTAGTCGGCGAAATTCGACGTGATCGGGTTGCCGGCCGCGTCGTAGGCCACTTGCTCGTAGAGCGCTTGGCCCACGCCAGCGGCGATGCCACCGTGTTGTTGGCCCTCCACGATCAGAGGGTTCAATACCGTGCCACAGTCGTCGACGGCGAGGTGGCGAATGAGTCGCGTCTCACCCGTGTCGGCGTCGACCTCCACGACGGCGATGTGAGCTCCGAACGGGAACGTCGCGTTTTCCTGATTGAAGATGAACTCTGCGGCCAGGGGGCCATCGCCTGAGTCGACGGCGTGAGCGGCCAGGGCACCCCAACTGATTCCCGATGTCGGAACGCCCGCAACGCCGAGCGTTCCCGTCGAGGTGTCGACGACAACGTCGGCCGGATCTGCTTCGAGGAGCGTGGCCGCCAGGGCGCGTGCCTTCTCGACCATTGCCTCTGTGGCCTTGTGAACCGCGGACCCGGCGAGTTGCAACGAACGAGATCCACCGGTGCCCCCACCCTGCGGGACACGATCCGTATCGCCGTCGACAAGGCGAATGCGGTCGACGGGGATGCCCGTCTGCGCCGACACGAGCATTGCATACGACGTTTGATGTCCCTGACCATGCGCAGATGTTCCGGCGAACATCGTCGCCGACCCATCAGCGTGAACCTCGACGGCACCGAACTCGCTCGCTCCTCCGCCCGCCGTGATTTCGACGTACGCCGAAACCCCGATCCCGAGGAGTTTGCGGTCGCCGTTCGCGCGACGGGTTGCCTGTTCGGCGCGGAGTTCGGCGTAGCCGATCTGCTCGGCCGCGGTTCGCAACGCCATCATGTAGCGACCCGAGTCGTAGACGTTGCCGGTGAGGGACGTGAACGGGAACACGTCGTCGCCGAGAAAGTTGCGTTCGCGTATGTCGATCGGGTCGATACCGAGTTCGAGCGCGGCCTGGTCGACGAGTCGTTCGAGAAGCGCCGTGGCCTCCGGACGCCCCGCACCACGGTAGGCGCCCATGGGTGTGGTGTTGGTTACGGCGACGGCGACATGGAACTCCATTGATGGAAACCGGTAGGTACCGGGGGCCATCCGACGTGTTCCGCCGGGGAGGAACGCGCCCACCGTGGGATACGCGCCAGCGTCGCCAATGAGATGAACGCGAAGGCCCGTGAATGTGCCGTCCTTCTTACAGCCGAGTTCGGCGTATTGGATCTGTCCGCGGCTGTGGGGGAGCGCCCGCATGTCTTCGCTGCGCGTCGGGAACCAGACGACCGGACGATTCAGTTCTTTCGCTGCCTTGGTGACAACGGTGTACTCATGGTGGATGCCGGCCTTGCCGCCGAAACCACCGCCGACCTGAGGGGTCACCAAATGCAGGTCGGCGTTCTCCCACCCGAGGGCGGCGGCGAGTTGGCCGTGCAGGGCATGGGGCATTTGCGTCGACGCCCAGACCGTAATGCGGCCATCCGAAGCGGGCGCGGCGGCGCAGCAGTCGGGTTCCATTGGCGCAACGGCTACGCGTTGGTTGACGTAGCGGCCGCGCACGATGACGTCGGCCGTAGATTCGAGGTCGACGCGTTTTTTGTCGGCGATCAACAGGGCTTGGTTGGATCCATGAGCCGGAAAGATCAACTCGGCGCCATCGGCGAGTGCGACCTCGGGGTCGATGAGGACGGGGAGTTCGTCGATCTCCGCCCAGATCGCCTCCGCGGCGTCTTCGGCCTGCGCGCCGGTTTCGGCAAACACGACTGCGAACGCGTCGCCGACGAATCTCACGCGATCGGCGGTCAGCGGCGCTCGGGCGAAATTCTCGTGCACGGGAACGAATCCGTGGTGGGGCGCAACGTTGAGGTCCGACGCCGTCCACACCGCAACAACTCCGGGCATCGCCTTTGCGGCATCGGTGTGTATCGAGCGGATGATGCCGTGAGCGACCTGCGATCGAGCGAACGACGCGTGTAGTCGGCCCTCCAACGGAAGATCGGCGACGTAGACACCACGGCCGAGTAAAAGCGCCGGGTCCTCGGATCGAACCACGCGCGTGCCAAGAATCGAACCTTGAATGGAGTCTCCGAGCGTTGTCATTGCCACGACGGTAACAGCAACTTTGCGCGTCGAGCGACTCGTGTTTGCTCGGCCCGCGGGCGTACTCTTGCGCCATGAAGATTGGACTTTTCGGGATCAACTCAGGGCCGTGTGCCAACCCAGCCACCATGATCGCGGTGTCGCAGGCGTGTGAGGCCGCGGGGTTCGATTCGGTCTGGACGGGCGAGCACGTGGTCCTTCCGGATCCTCAAGTACCTCCGTCGCCGGTCGGGCCTGAAACACCCATGCTCGACCCAGCGGTCGCGTTGACATGGGTCGCAGCGAACACGAGTCGATTGCTCCTTGGCACGGGCATCATCATCCTTCCTCAACGCAATCCGCTCGTCTTGGCCAAGGAGCTTGCGTCACTCGATTTTCTCTCCGGTGGTCGACTGCTCTTCGGCGTCGGCGTCGGCTACCTCGAACCCGAGTTCCGGGCCCTTGGCATTTCGATGGACGATCGAGGCGGTCGAACCGAGGATTCGATTGCGGCGATGCGCGCAATCTGGCGCGACGAGCCCTATGCGGGAACGTACGTCGAGTTTTCCGGCGTGAAGGCGAATCCGAAACCCGCTCAGGTGGGCGGACCTCCCGTGGTGATGGCCGGGCATACCGCGGCGGCGTATCGACGTGCCGTCACTACGTCGCAGGGTTGGTACGGCTTCGGTCTCGACGTCGCCGGGACGCGAGCATGCCTCGAGGGGCTGGCCAAGGCCGCCGACCGGTTCGAACGGCCGGCCTCGTTGGGGCCGTTGGAGATCTCGGTTACTCCGCGGGCTCCCCTCGACGATGAGTCCGTTGCTGCCTACGACGCTATGGGAGTGCACCGCCTGATTCCGCTCGTGCGTTCCCAAGAGCCCTCCTCGATCGTGGCCATGGTCGAGGACCTCGGGCGTCGATACGTCCACTGACTATTCGAGGCACTCCAACTTGCGGGTCGGAGCACTCAGACTCCAACTTGCGGGGCCGGAGTGAAGGCGCCGCAACGCCCCCAGGCGAATCCGGCCGAACGTATCGGTGCGGCCACGGATCCAAGGTAAGACTGTGGTGATGACATCGGCACCGCTTCTTCTCCGCGCAGGCCCCTGTTCGGTGGCGATAGACCTCGGTCGAGGCGGTCGGCTTTCGTCGTGGAAGATTCACGGGAACGAACTGTTGGAGCAGCGCACCCCGAGCAACCAGCCGTTCGGGTGGGGCTCCTATGCCATGGTCCCGTGGGCCGGGCGACTGCGCGATGGCGAGTTCAGCTTCGACGGCGTCGACTACAAGATGGCGCCCACGATGGATCAGCACGCGATCCATGGCACAACGTTCGACGTACCGTGGGCCTACCTGACCGGGAGCGATGACTGGGTCATGATCGGCATGCGGTTGGAAGATCCGTGGCCCTTTGGCGGATCCGTCACCCACTTGATTCACCTGGGCACGGATTCACTGACCCAGACGCTCACTGTCGTCGCCGGCGATCAGCCGATGCCGGCGACGGTCGGGTGGCACCCGTGGTTTCGACGTCAACTTGAATCGGGCGGCCCGCTTCGACTCGACGCGGAGATGTCCGATGCGGGCTTACTGGTTCGCGACGACGACTACATTCCCTCTGGCAAGGTGGTGCCCGTTGGGCCGCGACCGTGGGATGACTGCTTCGAAAACGTCGGCGCGATCTCGTTGCAGTGGGATGGATTTGTTCGCGTCGACGTTCTTCATGAGTGCGAGAACGTCGTCATGTATGACCCACCCCATGCGATCTGCGTGGAACCGCAGTCGGGCCCGCCCGATTCGTTCAACCTCGTTCCGGAGGACTGTCGGTTGGAGCCCGGAGAGGTCCTGGAACGTACCGTCACCTGGCGATGGACGATGGCGTCGCAAACCCACGGCTGACCGGGTCGGTCGACTGGGTTTGCGGAGAGCGCAAGGGTAGGTTTGACCGATGGGCGTTCTCAGCGCAGGACTTCTCTCCGAAATTGCGGCGCAGGCTGAAGACGCCGATCGTTCGCGTTCCGTAGCACCATCGGTGATCGCGGCGCTGAAAGCGTCACCGGTCATGTCGATGACGGCATCACGTGAGCTCGGCGGTCTCGAGTCGAGTGTCACCGACGTCGCCAAGGAGTTGGGTGCTGTAGCAGCGGCTTGCGGATCGACGGCGTGGTGTCTGTGGAATCACCTGAGCGTGTTCCACCTTTTCGCCGGCGCGTTGGGTCCGGCCAGCACCGAGGTATTGCGGGGCATCGTCGAACGACGCGAGTGGGTAGCTTTTCCGGCCGGCGCAGGCTCTCGTCTGTACGGGGCCGTCACCGGCGACGGTGACATAGAACTATGTGGACCTACAATGTTCGGATCCGGTGCCCGCTACGGCGAATGGGTGGGCGCGGCGTTCGCGTTGAAGGACCCCACGTCGACTCCGAATGCCGACCCCGAGTTGCTCTTCGGCATCGTTCCGATCGACGGTGTTCATGTTCGTGTCGAGCCAACCTGGGATGGCGTCGGTCTTCGTGCATCAGCGACCGATACGGTTCATCACGACGGGAGCCGGGTTGCGAAGGCCCGTTGCACCACGTGGTACTCGGCAAATCGGGCGGAGGTGTTTCGCCACGCCGACTATCCGGTGATCCATTGCCGGTACCGAGAAGATTGGGTCGGTCTGTCTGATCTCTGGTTGGCCGCGCAAGCGGTTGGTGCGACGGGCGCAGCACTCGCAGAGGCGGTCGAAGGGATCAAGAGGCGACGCGCGATTATCGGTGTCGCAATGGTCGACCTTCCGATGGTGTCGATGCGTCTCGGTGAGGCGTCGGCGATGATCAGCGCGGCGAGCGCGGTCGTCGACGTGGGATGCCGCGAAGTCGACGAGCGCATTGCTCATGGTGCGCTTCCGACCGAAGACGACTATCAGCGTCAAGCTGGTCTGTCCGCGCAAGCGCTGCGCCTGTGTCGCGAAGCGATGGACCACCTGCTCATCGTGCTGGGAGGAAACGCGCTGCGAGAGAGCGGGTCGTTTCAGCGGCGATACCGCGATGTTCTTGCGATGCCGCTGCATATCAACGCGCATCCCGATCGCGTGTACGACAAAGTCGGTCGGAACCTATTGGGAATTGCTGCGGTCACGAAGTTCTGATGTTCGTGCTCAGCTCGACAGCGTCCAAAGGGGCACGGGTTCGCTGAAGCCTTTCAATTGACGCCGCCCGGCAGGTTCGAACACCCGACCTTGCACGCCTTCCATCACGGCTTCGTTGACCAGGACTTCGTTGGGGATTGCGATGTCGGCGAGGCGAGACGCGATGTTCACGATTGGGCCGTACAGGTCGCCACCACTGGCAATCACTTCACCGAAGGCCAGTCCGCCTCGGGCCTGCGTGCCATCCGGGGCGTCGGCGGTGAGCGCGAGCGCGATCGCACAGCCCGCAGCCGCTGTGACTGCGGAGAACATCACCTCGTCACCGATCAACTTGACGATACGCCCGTCGTACTCCGACACGATCTGGTTCGCTCGTCGTTCGAATGCGGTGATCATGTCGCGAAGGTCGCGAGGCGACATGCTTCGGGACCTTTCGGTGAACCCGCTCAGGTCGACGAAACCGACGGCGAGCCGAACGGTGTCGTAATCCTCGCTGTCTTGTCGGGCAACGCGTGTGCGTGCCGTGAAGTTTTCGAGGTGGGCCAGGAACAGGGGCGGAAACAGGGTGCTCGCTGCTCGCGCCAACTCCGTACCTTCGAGATTCGCCCGCGCCAATTCGAGTTCGGGCGAAGCGTTGCTGGCCTTGAGCGGGGCTTCGACGTCTTGCAGAAACATCTCGCCTGCTGCGTCAGCGATCCGACGCAACGAGGCACCGAGGACGGTCACGAAGCGAGCGATCTCCTCGCGACTGAACATCTCTTCCGCGCTCTGGAACATTTCGATGAAGGCAAAATCGGGTCGAGTAATGACTGCGTCGTCGGCATCGATCCAACTCAGGCCAACAAGGGACCAGATCTCTTGGATGAACGCGATCTCGAGGCCGAGTTCGCCGGCCACCTGTCGAGGAGTCGTCTTCGGACCGGGGCGTAGCGTCAGGTCTCCGGCCAAGGCGTTGAGCTGCCCCTTGCGTTGCGCCTCCACCATCTCGGTGATCGTTGTTCCGCGTTGGGCCAACCACGTCAGCAGCTCCACACGTTGACTTGCGTTCGACTTGGTCGGGTCCAGGAGACCCCGCTCGGTCCATATCTGCTCGTCGGGATGCGACACGGTGGCGAACGTAGCAGCAATGCGCTGGCCGTAATCGGTCGCTGCCTCGGTTGGGAAGCGACAAGGTGACCAATTACGACGTCGGTGTGGCGTGCAGCGGTTGCTCGAGCGCGTCGGTGGGCGGGTTGTCGATGTCGATTGGTTCTCCGAGGAACTTCGGTCCGCGGTCAAGCACATGGGCGTCGAGCCACGCCTGAAAGGAGGCAGCGATTTCACGGGTGCCGGAGAAGATTCGCCTTGGTCTGGTCCGCGGGTCGGGTGCTTCCACGCCGGTCGCGGCGACGCCGGCCCACCGGCAGAGATGGATCGCCCGGGGCAGGTGAAAGCCCTGTGACACGATCACCGCCTCAGTTTGGCCAAACACCTTTCGTAAGCGCACACACGAATCCAGGGTACGGAAGCCAGCGAAGTCCAGCAAAACATGCTCGCTCGGGACGCCTAGCGCCACGGCAGCCTTCTTCATGGCCGACACTTCGTCGTATTCGGCAAGGGAGTTATCGCCCGACATGAGCAACACGCGAACCTTGCCCGCTTTGTACAGGCTCACGGCCGTGTTGACTCGCGCTTGGAGAACGTCGCTCGGCTTTCCGTCGAATCGCAGGCCCGCCCCCAGGATCATGGCGACCGGCAGGGACGGGGCGGTCTTCACCGATCGGATATCGCCCCGAGTGCTGAGGAGAAACCCGATCCGCGGTAATACTGCGATAAATCCGAGACCCGCCAAAAGCCGAACGGTCCATCTCTGGCGTCGTTTCGGGGGCGGGCGGTCTGCTTCGGAATCGGTAATTGGGTGAGAGTTGGACGTAATCCTCTCTACCCTAGGTGGATGGCCGATTCTTCCTGGAGATTCTTCTCGGCTCTGCTGCGCCCACATCGGCGAGCTGTGGCGGGATACGGAGCGACCCTTGCGGTGGCCACCGCCCTTCCGCTGAGCGCCGCCATTGTGCTGCAGCGTTTCGTCGACGCTGCCGCTCGTCGAGCGCCTACGGCGGTGCTGGCCAGGCATGCTGCGACGTATGCCGTGATTGGTCTCGTAAGTTCGGTGGTCACGGTGCTCGTCGTGTGGCGTGCCACTCGCCTTGCGTGGCAGATAACCGATGGTCTCCGATCGGAATTGGCGGAGCTGGTGTTGAGCGCCGATCTCGGGTTCCATCGAGATCACACTCGAGGTGACCTGGTGAGTCGGGCCGACGACGATGTCACCGCGATGGCGGTCTTTCTCTCCGAATTCGTGGCTCGAGTTGTAGCCATTGCGGTTTTGGCGATTGCGGCGACGGGAACGCTCCTCGTCATCGAGCCGATCCTGGCCGGCCCGTTCGCAGCCTCCATCGGGATGGTCTTTGCGGTTCTGTGGTTTCAGCGAAACGGTTCACTTGCCGAAGCGACGGAGGAGCGCGACGCGCGGGCATCGTTGAGCGGACTCGTCGAGGAACGAATCGGCGGTGCCGACGACATTTCGAGTTTGGGTGCGGGACTGCACTCTGTCGGACAACTCGCCCGACGAAACGAACGAATCATCCAGGCGGTGGGCCGACGGTCTGCTGTGCAGATGAGAGTCGTAGGTCTACTTAAGGTATCTCTGGTCCTGAGCGAAGTCGTCATGTTGGTGTGGGGCGCGTTCCTGTTGCACCGAGGTGTGCTCGCGATAGGCGGCGTTGTTCTTGGGGTGCGGTTTGCGACTGCGGTTCGAAGCCCTGTCGAGCACGTTGCCTGGCGTCTGCAGGAGGTACAGGGTGCGATGGGATCAGCACAACGTGTGCTGGGGTTGCTCGCGTCGCGCCCGTCGTATCCGAATCGAGTGATGTCGCTCCCTCCGGGCCAACTCCCCCTGACGTTCGACGACGTGAGCCTTACCTATGACGATGGTGACGAGTCTGTCTTGGAGCGTGTTTCGCTGACTGTCCCGGGCGGCCGATCACTGGGCCTGGTCGGACGGTCCGGGTCGGGAAAGACCACGCTTGGCCGGTTGACGCTGCGGCTGATCGGGGCCACCGAGGGTTCCGTGCGAATAGGTGATTTCGACATCGAGACGATCGCCGAGGAAAGTCTTAGGTCGCGTGTGACCTCGATTCCCCAAGACGTGCAGCTGTTCCCGGGAACCGTTCGCGAGAACGTGACGATGTTCAGTGAGCAGACGGACAGCGACGTGTTGCAGGCACTGTCCGACGTGGGCCTCGACGGGTGGCTCGCCCGTCAGAGCGACGGTCTCGATACCGGCCTGCTTTCGCGTCAAGGCGGCGCCGGCCTCTCGGCAGGTGAAGCGCAGCTGCTTGCGCTTGCTCGCGCGCTCGTGCGTCGGCCCGACGTTGTCGTGCTCGATGAGGCGACGTCACGGATCGACCCCGAGACCCAGGAGAAGATCGCAGCAGCGACCGCCAAACTGCTTCGCGGGCGTACGAGCATCATCATTGCGCATCGCTTGGAGACGCTCTCGGTGTGTGACGAGATTGCGGTTCTGGAGAGTGGGCGGGTCGTGGAGCACGGCAATCGGCTCGCCCTGCTTGCCAACCCTTCGTCGCGGTTCGCTCGACTGTGGCGCGCCGGCGCCGGCCACGCGGATGAGGATCACTCGATCGAGTCGCTGCTTCAGGAGTCTTCCGTGACGACACCGGGCGAGGTGCACTCATGACACTCCTCGAACGGCGGGCGCTTCGCCTGGCCAACTTCCGCCCCCGACAGTTCTGGTTGGGCACAGCGGCGTGGATGCTCTTCTTCGTGTACCCGCTGCTACCGGGCTGGCTCCTGAAGGTGGCATACAACGAACTTCGTTCTGAGCGGATCTCAGCGAAATTCCTGCTCGGCTGCGCGGGCATGATCCTCGCCGAAATCGCGATGGCGATCGTGCTCTGGCGTGGCCACGCGACGTATATGCGGGGGTTCGAGGCGGGTCATGCCCTCGTTCGTGCGAACGCATTGGACGCGCAGTTGGCCAGTGGCGGGCCGACCATGGGAACACGAATGCTTTCCCCGGGCGATGCTGTGGCCCGATTCCGTGACGACCCCACGGATCTTTTGATGCTGGTCGACAACTGGGTCGACGTCGTCGGGGCGTTCATCTACGCACTCGTTGCCGTAGGTGTTCTCAGCGCGATCGATCCGTTCGCGGCACTGGCTGCAATCGTTCCGCTCATCGCGATTGGCTTCCTGAACCGTGTGGCCGGAAACCGGATCAGAAAAGTGCGGAGCCGCGCCCGGTCGATGTCGAGCGACACCACCGACTTCCTCGCTTCGGCCTTTGGGGGTTCATTGACCGTGAAGGTCTCCGGCGCGATGCCCGGGGTTCTTCGCCGAATTGACGAGCTCAACGCGAAACGTTCTCGGGCGATGGTCTCTGACCAGACGTGGTCGAATGCGCTCTGGTCGGTGAACACCGCTGCGGTTGACATTTGCGTCGGTCTCGCGTTGCTGGTGGCGTCGCGACGCAACTTGGAAACCGGCGAGATCGCCCTGTTCGCCGCCTACACGATTCAGCTGATCTGGCTGCCGCAGAAGGTCGGTGGCCTGGTGGTCGGGCGTCGCCGATTCGAGGTTGCGGCCAAGCGTCTCGACGAACTTCTCCCTTCGCCGACGACCGGGGCGTTGGCAGACGATCGTTTGAGCGAACACCGTTCCCTCCCCGTGCTCGGCGGATCCGCGATGCCGACCCGAGTGCTGCGTCCCCGTGAGCCATTGGAACGCTTGGAGGTCCGCGGACTGTCGGTGACGAGCCGTGATCTTTCCGACGTCTCCTTTACGGTTGTGCGGGGCACGATCACTGTGGTGAGCGGTCCGGTTGGTTCCGGGAAGTCGACGCTGCTTCGTGCACTTATCGGTTTGGTGCCCATCGACGAGGGTGAGGTGCTCTGGAACGGGCGCGTGGTCGAGGATCGTGCCGCCTTCTTCGTGCCCCCGCACTGTGCGTATGTATCGCAAGTCCCTCACCTGTTCTCCGAGACCTTGCTCGACAACGTGCTGCTCGGGGCGGAGGGTGACGTCGACGAAGCGCTGCGATTAGCCGCGTTCGATGAAGACGTGCGCTCGATGCCGGACGGACATGACACGGTTATCGGCTCGGGAGGTGTTCGGTTGTCAGGAGGGCAGGCGCAGCGAGCTGCGGCGGCCCGGGCTTTGGTCCACCGCAGTGAACTGGTCCTGTTCGACGACCTCACGAGCGCGCTCGATATCGATACGGAAATCTCGATGTGGGACCGGCTGGCTGCCTCGTCGGCCACGATCATCGCAGTCTCGAATCGGACGATTGCCCTCGATCGGGCGAATCAGGTGATCGAGTTGTGATCTTGGACCCGACGTTGTCGAAGTTCTACGGTGGGGTATGCCAGTTCTCAATGAAGTCGAAGTTGCCGAATTTCTTGCGGAGCCCGGTCATCTTGCCCGGATAGCGACGGTCGATGCCGATGGGGTTCCTCTCGTCGTACCGGTTTGGTTCATTTTCGAGGAGGGCAAGATTTTCATCACGCCACGAGAGCGGTCGGAGTGGTGGAAACATATCCAGGAACACCCCTACGTGTGCATAGTGATCGACGAGGAGGCGCAACCGTGGCGAAAGATCATGGTTCGTGGACCGGTTGAGGTTGTCCATGGACTTGGCAACGACGATCTGTGGCGCGACCAATACCGCCGAATCGCCTGCCGATACGTCGCAGAACGCGAAGCCGATGCGTACTTGGTCAACACCCGTGAAGAACCGCGGGCCCTCGTCGCGATGAGCATTGAGAATGCGAAGACGTGGCGGATGCCGGTGCAAGGGGAAGACCCTCGACAGGTATGGGCGAAGCGGTACTACCACACGTGAACGACGCCATGAGCCTGTCGCATCGAAAAGTATGTCATCGGCGAGGCGTGAATGCAACGTACACTGATGGTTGTGTTGAAGTGGCTGATTGAGCGCCGATTGTCCGATGCGGCGACGCGTCTGAAGAACGCTCGAATCGAACTTTCGGTATTGGATGAGCAGCTCGACGTCATCAGCGATGAGGCCGACGATCTCCGTATTCGAGCCATGGTCGCCGAGACGCCGCAGGCATTGTCGGAGCATTCCTACGGGCAACGTCATGTGAAAGCTATGGGCAGCGCGCGGGCCGATCTGGTGAAGAAGATCGCTGACCTCACAAAACTGCAGGACGATCTCCTCGACCAACTTTCGTCTCGGAACGGTGGGTAGTGGAGAAGCGGCCGGTCCGCATCGTCGTGGCCGAAGACGAAGCCATCATCCGTCTTGACCTGGTGGAAATGCTGCGCGAGGAGGGCTACGACGTCGTGGGTGAGGCCGGGAACGGCGACCGTGGATTGACCCTGATCCGCGAGCACCTGCCTGACCTGGCCATTCTCGACGTGAAGATGCCTGGAATCGATGGGCTGACCGTCGCCGCGCAAGTTGTCGACGAAGACCTTTGCGGCGTCATCATGCTCACGGCGTTCAGCCAGCGCGAGCTTGTCACGACGGCGTCTCAGGCCGGGGTGCTCGCCTACCTCGTGAAGCCCTTTCAGAAAGCGGAGTTGGTCGCGGCGATCGAAATTGCCGCCGCACGAAATCATGAACGCCAGGCGCTGCGCCGCGAGGTCGCCGATCTGTCCGAGCGGTTGGCTGCCCGAAAGGCGATCGATCGGGCAAAGGCGCTGCTGATCGCGCAGGGAATGGACGAAACCGCGGCGTTCGCGCACATCCAGCGTGAAGCGATGAACGCCCGGACATCGATGCGATCCATCTCGGAGCAGTTGTTGCAGGACCATCAGTAACGGCGGAGCCACTCCCGCACAGGCAAGTACGATCCACCCCATGGCCCGGACGATCTTGCTCCTCGATGGAAACTCTCTGACGTACCGGGCGTTCTTTGCGTTGCCATCCGACATGGCGACGGCATCGGGCCAGGTAACAAACGCCGTCTTCGGTTTCACGTCGATGCTGCAGTATCTGTTGAACGAGCAAAAGCCTGATCTTGTCTGCGTGACCTTTGATCGACCGGAGCCCACATTTCGTCATGAAATGGTGAAGGACTACAAAGCGGGTCGCGCAGAGACGCCCGACATTTTGCGTCAGCAGATGGGTCTGGTACGCCAGGTCGTGGAGGTTCTCGACCTTCCGTGTGTGGAGGTCATCGGCTTTGAGGCCGATGACGTCTTGGCGACCCTTGCCACGCAAGCGCGAGCGGTCGGCGACAACGTCATCATCGTGACCGGTGACCGCGACAGCTACCAACTCGTCGAAGACGCTCCCGCTGATGGGTCGGCAGGCTCGATTCGGGTGCTTTACAACAAGCGCGGCGTGAGTGACTACGCGTTGTACGACGAAGCCGGCATTGTCGAGCGGACCGGGGTCCACCCGACGGTGTACCCCCTCTACGCGTCATTGCGCGGTGACCCGTCGGACAACCTTCCGGGGGTTCCCGGCGTCGGCGAGAAGACGGCGGCGAAGCTGATCAACGACTACGGCGACCTCGATGGCGTGTTCAGCGCGGGTGTGGCAAAGGCGTCACCGAAGTTGCGCGAGAACCTGATCGCGTGGGAGGAACAGGTGCGCTCGAACGCGAGGGCGACACCGCTCATCCGTGACGTGCCGAACGTGACCATCGACGTCCTCCGCGCGCCGAACCCCGATCTTGGAGCGGCGCGTGAGATGTTCAAAGCGCTCGAGTTCCGGGCGCTGTCGGACCGAGTTCTCGACGCGTTCGCGACCACATGGGGGATCGAGGGCACGGGTGGCACCGCATCACCACAGGGCAACCTGAAGCCGCTCGAACTCAACCTGCGAACGGTCACCTCCGCGATCGACCTGGTGCTTCCGACCGAGGGAAACGTGGCGATCGTGGGGTCGTGGGTCGGGACGGCCGGTCGGAGTGAACTCACTGGACTTGCTTTGGCGACGGAGGCTGAGGTGCAGTTCGTTCCGGCGGATGTGGTTCCGCACATCATCGACGCGTTGGCATCAATGTTCGCGAGCGATGTCGTTTGGGTTCACGGCCACAAGATCAAGGAACTCCTGAGGAGCTTGCACTTCCTCGGTCTCCCGCTCGATCATCTCGAAGCGCTCGGCCTCGATACCGCCGTTGCGGGCTACCTTCTCGATCCCGCCGAAAACGTATACGCGCTCGACGAACTGGCCCGGCAGTATGCCGAGATAGATGTCCGGCCGACCGATGCAGCTCCGATCGGGCAACTCGACTTCGGGGGCTCCGCCGCCAGCGACCTCGCTGACGCGACGGGACGAAACGCCGCGGCGATCGTGGTCCTCGTGGAACCGATGCTCACGTCGATGCGAGCCCGAGGATTGCAGAAACTCTACGACGAAATAGAACGTCCACTTATTGCTGGTCTCGCGCGGATGGAGGCCCTTGGTGTTCGCATCGACACCACGTACCTGAAGGAACTGTCCCAATCGCTGACGTCGCAAGCCCGCACGTGGGAGCTCGAGGTGCAGCGACTGGCCGGCGAAGACTTCGTCGTGAATTCGGTTCCCCAGCTGCGGCGGATCCTGTTCGACAAGCTCGAACTCAAGAGCGGCAAGAAGACGAAGACCGGTTACTCGACCGACGCGCAGGCGCTGGAGCCGCTCCGTGAAGACCATCCGATCATCGACGCGATCTTCCGATATCGAGAACTCGAGAAGCTTCGATCCACGTACGGCGAGAACCTCATCAACGAGGTCGGTTCCGACGGTCGAATACATGCGACGTTCAATCAGACCGTGGCCCGTACCGGGCGGCTGTCGTCGGATCAACCGAACCTCCACAACATTCCGATTCGCTCGGAAGAGGGACGGCAGTTCCGACGCGCGTTCATTCCGGCCGATGGCTGTGAGTTGCTGGTTGCCGATTACAACCAGATCGAACTACGCGTGATCGCCCATCTTGCCCAGGACCCGGGCCTCGTCGAAGCATTTCGTACGCGCGCCGACGTTCACTCCGAAACGGCAAAGCGAGTGTTCGGCGTCGAGGCTGCAGAGGTCACCTTGGCCATGCGATCGAAAGCGAAGATGGTGTCGTATGGCCTCGCCTACGGAATGGAGTCTTTCGGCTTGGCGCAGCGCCTCTCGATCCCTCAGAAGGAAGCCGCCGAGATTCTGAACGCCTACTTCGAGGCGTTTCCGAACGTTCGTGCCTATATGGATGCGTCCGTCAACGAAGCGCGGAACAAGGGATTCACCGAAACGCTCTTCGGGCGTCGCCGCCTGATCCCGGATCTGCAGTCGCCGAACTATTCGCGTCGTATGGCGGCGGAACGCCAGGCTATGAATGCCGGAATCCAAGGTCTCGCAGCCGACATCTTCAAGGTCGCGTTGGTTCGCCTCGATCAAGCGCTCGTCGACGGCGGGTTCGCTTCGCGGATCATTTTGCAGGTCCACGATGAGATCGTGGTGGAGGTTCCCTTCGCCGAACACGATGCGGTAGGTGCACTTACGGTCGAGACCATGCGCGATGCTGCGGCGCTCGATGTGCCACTCGAAACCAATGTGTCGTGGGGCAAGACGTGGGCCGACGCAAAAGGCTGACGCGTTGACCGAACCGCACTTCTTCGAGGCGTTGGCCGAGCACATGGGCCCGGCGTACCTCCGGTACTCCTTCACGAAGGGCACTCGCAACGAGGTGTCGTTCCTCCTCGACGCACTGTCCCTTGCCCCCGGCTCTCGCGTTCTCGACGTGGGCTGCGGGCCCGGCCGCCACGCCCTCGAGTTCGCCCGGCGAGGGTTCGACGTCGTCGGCGTCGACATCTCCGAGCGTTTCGTCGCCCTCGGGAACGACGCCGCGGTGGCCGAAGGGCTTGCGGACATGGTGCAGTTCCGCATCGGTGACGCCCGCGAACTTCCGTTCTCCGACGAATTCGACGTTGTGATGTCTTTGTGCCAGGGCGGATTCGGACTTGTTGGTCGAAGTTCCGACGGGGCTGCCGACGATGTTGTGCTGGGCGGCATGGCTCGAGCGTTGCGTCGTGATGGCCGTCTGGTGGTGAGCGCATTCTCCGCCTACTTCCAACTCCAGCACCTCGAGTCGGGAGACTCCTTCGATGCGTCGACCGGCGTGAACCACGAGCGTACAGAGGTCCGAAACGCCGATGGCCAGGCCATGGAGGCTGACCTCTGGACCACCTGCTTTACTCCCCGTGAG
>JANOWU010000050.1:0-4308 GCA_031418035.1 Acidimicrobiia bacterium | reverse complement strand
GGGTTCGCTACAGCACCGGTGGTCAGGGGCCCGCAGTGGTGTTCCTCCACGGATGGGGACTTGGCCATCATGCCTACCGTCGGGGGCTGCGTCGTCTTGCCAAACGCGGTTTTCGCGTGATTGCCCCCGCCCTGCCGGGGTTTGGTGCAACCTCGGAACTTGCCGAGGATGCGCAGTCCCTGGCGGGCTATGCCGCATGGACGCAACGGTTCTGTGAGGCTGTCGGCGAGTCCTATCCCGTCGTTGTCGGGCATTCCTTCGGCGGCGGCGTCGCAACGAAGCTGGCCTGTGACTTCGCTGGTTCCGCACGGGCGATTGCCCTGCTCAACAGCATCGGCGGTGAGTGGTCGAACGGGCGGAATCGGGCGCCGATGGAGAGCCGTCCGTGGTGGGATTGGGCGCGTTCGGTCCCGTCCGACGTCGGAGCGCTCGTTTCGAACTTCGCCTCGACGATGCCGTCGGTCCTCGAAGACCTGGTCCCGAACGTCGTACGGAATCCCTTTGGCGTCGCCAAAGTCGGGCGGCTGGCTCGCAGTGCAAACCTTTCCGTGGAACTCTCGCTTCTTCGTAGCCGTGGGCTTCGGACGCTGGTCGTTCATTCCGAGAACGACGGGGTCATTCCACGTTCGAGTTTTGAATCGGTCTGCGATCAGCTTGGGCAAACCGGTCATGTCGTCGCGGGAAACCACTCGTGGCCCATGACGCACCCCGAGGTTTTCGCCGAGGTGGTCGGTGGATTCATCGATTCCCTCGAGTGATCTTCGACGTGCCCAAGTATCCGACGGGTCCCGTCGAGGTGTTGAACCGATTCTGGTTTCGTACCAGGCCAGCCAAAGTCCATCCGGTAGAGTTACATACGTGACATTTCGCTTTGACGTCGTGGTGGTTGGTGGTTGCGGACACGTCGGTTTGCCGCTGGCGATCGCCTTTGCCGATCGCGGCCTCGCCACGCTCGTTTATGACATCAACCAAGGTTCGGTCGACGCCGTGAACGCGGCTCGCCTTCCCTTCGACGAACCCGGAGCGCAACCCGTTCTTGATCAGGTGATTGCGAACGGTCGACTCGTGGCGTCGGCAGATCCGGCGGTCGTGTCCGACGCCGAACACGTTGTCGTGGTCATTGGCACGCCGGTCGACGAGCATCTGAATCCCGATGCCCGGGCGGTACCTGATGCCGTTCGCGCTCTTGTTCCCCACCTGCGGGCCGGCCAGCTCCTCGTTTTGCGCTCAACCGTGTTTCCCGGCGTGACCGCGATCGTCGAACGAGAGCTTGCGGCGGCGATCGATGGTGTTGATGTTGCGTTCTGCCCCGAACGAATCGCTGAGGGAAAGGCCATGACCGAGCTCTACGAGCTTCCTCAGATCGTGTCGGGTCGAACCGATGAAATTCGAGCACGCGCCGACAAGTTATTCAGCACACTTACGAGCCAGACCGTCCACCTCTCCCCCGAGGAAGCCGAGCTGGCCAAGCTGTTCACGAACACCTGGCGCTACATCAAGTTTGCCGCGTCCAATCAGCTCTTCATGATGGCCAACGATTTCGGGTTGGATTTCGAGCGCATTCGATCCGCCCTCGCGTTCGAGTATCCGCGTGCCCAAGACATTCCGAGGGCCGGCTTTGCGGCGGGGCCGTGCTTGTTCAAAGACACGATGCAGCTCGCCGCATTCAACGACAACAAGTTTGTCCTCGGGCACTCAGCGATGTTGGTCAACGAAGGCATGCCCCTCTACGTCGTTTCGAAGATGGCCGAACGATTCCCGAACCTCGATACGAAAACGGTCGGGATTCTCGGCATGGCCTTCAAAGCGGAATCCGACGACACACGCTCGAGCCTGTCCTACAAGCTTCGGCGAATCCTTCGATTCAAGGCTGGCGAGGTCTTGTGCGCCGATCCGTACGTCACCACCGACCCGGCGTTGCATCCCCACGAACACGTGCTTGCCCATGCCGACATCTTGGTCATAGGCGCCCCGCACGAGCGGTACCGCAATCTTGTCACCGACAAGCCGGTCGTCGATATTTGGGGCATCACCGGCCGCGGCGTACGCGTCTGAGCGCGGCGATTTCTCGAACCCATGCCATTTGTCCGAAGACATACTGATCCGATTTTGCGCGACGCAATGGATCCAGCAGCGCCCAGGGTCTCCATTGTCGTGACGGTCTACAACGAGGGCGACGCGATCACCGAATGCCTCGACCGGATCTTCGAGGCTGTACGACTTCCGTGCGAAGTGCTGGTCGTCTACGACGCCGACGACGATTCCACGGCGCACCCAACAGAGCTCTACGCCGAGCATGACAGACGGGTGAAACCAACCCTCAACACCTATGGTCGGGGTCCGGCGTTCGCAATTCGCTACGGCATCGACCACGCAACGGCGCCGGTGGTCGTTGTGACCATGGCCGACGGGTGCGACGATCCTTCACAGATCGATCCGCTCACGAAGCTGATTGAGCGCGGTGTGGTCGTGGCTGCGGCAAGTAGGTATATGCGTGGTGGGCAACAGGTCGGCGGGCCATGGTTCAAGTCGACCCTGTCTCGTTTGGCCGGGCGGACTCTCGGTGTTTTCGGTCGGGTCGGCACGAACGATGCGACGAACTCCTTCAAGGCGTACAGCACCGACTTCGTTCGGCGCGTCGGTATCGAGTCCGACGCCGGATTCGAGGTTGGCCTCGAGCTCGTTTCGAAGGCACGGCGGTACCGTCAGCCCGTTGCGGAGATTCCCACGATTTGGCTGGATCGAACTTTTGGGGTTTCGAACTTCAAGATGGCCAAGTGGTTGCCGAAGTATTTGCGTTGGTATCGATTTGCCTATGGACCAAAACTTGAGCTTCCTGAACTCCCAACACCTGCGTTCTCACCCCCACATACTCACGACCCAAAGGCCACAGGCTCCTCATGACAACGTCCTCCGCACCCCAACGTGTTCTCGTCACCGGTTCCGCCGGTTTCATCGGTGGCTACCTGGTCGAAGAACTCCTCAACAAGGGCTACCAGGTTGTCGGGGTTGACAACTACTCGAAATACGGCAAGGTCACCAAGAGCTACGACGACAGCCCGAACTACGAGTTCCACGAGGGTGACTGCACCGACGTCGCTTTTCTCACCGAGATCGCATCCAACGTCGACCACTTCATTGCTGGCGCCGCTCTGATCGGGGGCATCTCGTATTTCCATACGTATGCATACGACCTCATCGCCACGAACGAACGGATCATGGCGGCTTCGTGCGACGCAGCACTCAAGGCTTTTGCGGGCGGTGCGGGCCGCCTCAAGAAGGTCACGTATATGTCGTCGTCCATGGTCTTCGAGTCGACGACCACATGGCCGAGCGTCGAGGGTGACGAACGAAAAGTTCCACCGCCGCTGTCAAGCTACGGGTTTCAGAAGTTGGCAGTGGAATACTTCGCGCACGCGGCATGGGATCAGTACAAGCTCCCGTTCACCATCGTGCGCCCCTTCAACTGCGTTGGCATCGGCGAGTCACGAGCAGCGGGTGAACACGAGATCTTGTCGGGCAACATTGAACTTGCCATGAGTCACGTGGTTCCCGACCTCGTTCAGAAGATCGTGAAGGGTCAGAACCCGTTGCACATCCTTGGTGACGGCAGCCAAGTTCGTCACTACACATATGGTTCTGACCTTGCTCGCGGAATTGTGCTTGCCATGGAACACCCCGATGCGTTGAACGAAGACTTCAACCTCTCCACCGCCGAATCGACCACGGTTCTGGCCTTGGCTGAATTGATCTGGAACAAGGTCAACCTCGGGCAACCATTCGCCTACGTCAGCGATGAAGCATTCGAGTACGACGTGCAAAAGCGTGTTCCCTCGACCGAAAAAGCCCAACGCGTTCTCGGCTTCGAAGCGACGACGTCGCTGTCGGACATGCTCGACATCGTCATACCGTGGATTCGACAGGCGATCGCCGACGGCAACATCTAGCCACACGGCGTTCGAAGCTGCGGCGTCGGAAACGTTGTCAGACGCCGCAGTTCTCGGACAACACCGATTTCCACGGACCGTCCGCGCGTTTTGCAGTCGCGAACACTTCGACGGCGCTCGCTTCCCAGTACGTGGCTTCGGTAATCACTTCCATGACGGCGTCGCCGTTCAGGTCAGCGATGGCCAGGAGTTTGTGTTGTGAGCCGCCCGAGGCAACTCCATTGGACGCGCGGAATGCGTCGAACGACAGGACGTAGTTGAACGCCTTGCCCGCACGGACGGTTCGAATGAGGACCAGGTCGTAGTCTCCGCGCATCGTTTGCCCCTGATAGTCAGCGGTGGCCTGAAACGCGGATGCGGC
>JANOWU010000049.1:0-2014 GCA_031418035.1 Acidimicrobiia bacterium | reverse complement strand
AAGGAACCAGAAACGAAGCGGCCACCCGAAAGGGTTGCCGCTTCATGATTTAGCAGTAGTGGCGGGCCCAAGCCCCACACAATCTGTGTAAGCGTAGAAACGCGTGTTAGACGTTGTCCGCCGAGAAGTCCGGTTCGCCTGCAGCCTCTGTGGACCCTTCCGTCGCCGGCTCTGTGGACCCTTCCGTCCCGGGCTCTGCGCCCTCGACGGCCGGCGGCTGATAGTCAGCCAACCATGCGGCCTGAGCCTCGTTGTCAGGTGTGAAATCACCCGTCGAGTACTCACCGATGTAGTTGCCCTCGGCGTCGTAGTTGTGCTCTCCGAACACCGCCTGGTACTCGGCGGCAACGACGCCACCTTCGGCAGCCTGCTTGATAGAGAGGCTGATGCGGCGACGCTGAAGATCGAGATCGATGATCTTGACCCAGAGTTCCTCGGCAGCCGACACGACCTGCTCGGGGTGATCGACGTGGTGCGCCGCCATTTCCGAGATGTGGACCAGACCTTCGATACCCTCGCCGACCTGCACGAACGAACCGAACGGCACAAGCTTGGTGACTCGTCCGTAGACAAGTTCGCCGACGCGGTGGGCGCTGGCGAATTCGGCCCACGGATCTTGCTGCGTGTTCTTCAGCGAAAGGCTGATGCGCTCACGGCTGTAATCCACCTCGAGGACCTGCACGGTGATGCGGTCGCCGACCGTGACAACCGTCGACGGATGATCAACGTGCTTCCAGCTGAGTTCGGAAACGTGAACGAGGCCGTCCATACCGCCGAGGTCGACGAACGCACCGAAGTTGACGACGCTCGACACGACACCCTCGCGGATCTCGCCAGGCTTGAGGTTGGCGAGGAAGTCCTCGCGCTGTTCCTTCTGGGTCTCTTCGAGCCAGCTTCGACGGCTGAGCACCACGTTGTTGCGGTTCTTGTCGAGTTCGATGATCTTGGCCTGCACCGTCTTGCCGACGTAGGGCAGAAGATCGCGAACACGGCGGAGTTCGACGAGCGAGGCGGGGAGGAATCCACGAAGGCCGATGTCGACGATGAGACCGCCCTTGACAACCTCGATGACCGGGCCTTCGACCATGCCATTGTTCTCTTTGATCTTTTCGATCGTGCCCCAGGCTCGCTCGTACTGCGCGCGCTTCTTGGACAGGACAAGGCGGCCTTCCTTGTCTTCCTTGGTGAGCACGAGGGCTTCGATTTCTTCGCCCATCGACACGATCTCGGACGGATCGACGTCGTGGCGGATGCTCAGCTCACGGCTCGGGATGACACCCTCGCTCTTGAAGCCGATGTCGAGAAGAACTTCGTCTTTGTCGATCTTTACGACGGTGCCCTTGACGATGTCACCGTCTTCGAATTCGACGATCGTTGCGCCGATGTAGTCCTCGAATGAGCCGGAAAGGTCATTGGAGGTGATTTGACGAGGGGTGTAGACACCCGCTTCGTCGAAGGTGCCAAACATTGATTCGGCTTCTACGAAGGTATCGCTCATGTATTCGGTTGTACTTTCTCTCGGTAGACACGATCCCCGCACCTGGACTTTCCAGACGGTGACCCTTGCCGAGCAGACCTCGGACAAGGCTGGCAAGCCTACTACCTCCACGGTTGACGCCGGGTCGGCAACGACGAGTGGCCTCAGCCGTTGGCACCAGCGTGCCAAGTTGGCCGCAGCGTGCGGTGTTCCTGCGCACAACCTGGCACGGTGGCGCCAAAGTCTCCGAGGGCCACCCCCTGGCCACGTCTTTCAGCTGGCGATAAGCAGAAACTCCGGGCGGTTGATCGTCAACTCGTGGCGGCCGTAGTCACCGGGCGTGACCGACCAAAGATCCATGACGGTCAGACCCACCCGCGAGACCATCAGGCGCAGCTCACGGGGAGTAAAGCAGGTGGTCCAGAGGTCAGCCTCCATGGCCTGGCCATCGGCGTTTCGGACCTCTGTACGCTCGTGGTTCACGCCGGTCGACGCATCGAAGGAGTCTCCCGACTCGAGGTGCTGGAGTTGGAAGTA
>JANOWU010000048.1:0-2884 GCA_031418035.1 Acidimicrobiia bacterium | reverse complement strand
CCGGCCCCGCCTGCCGCGCCGGGACTCACGCGGTCATGGTGGACCCTGCTGCTCCTTCGCGGTCTGCTCCCAACGGCGGTCTCGCTGTGCTTCGGCTGGCTGGTGAACGAGGTGCGGGCCGGCCGATCCCTTGCCGGCCCACTGTCGCTGTTCGGAATTTCGTTCACCCTGTTGATCATGCTGCATCCCGTTCACCAGATGGTCAGCATGAATCTTGGCGGTTCGATGTCGGCGCATCTCTATGACCGTCTGACGTTGGCGGGCGTCGGACCAGCCGGGCTCGGACATCTCGAAAACGCCGAACTCACCGACGACCTAACGATGGCCCGAGATTTCGATCAGGGGATCCTGGGTCCACCGTTGTCGATCTCGATGGACTTCATCACCGCGGGAATGTTGGATCTCGTGATAGGTGTGGTTGCCGCCTGCGTACTGTTCGCATTTCGGTGGTGGGCGCCTCTGCCGCTCCTCTTCGCGTGGTTCCTCACGCACTGGCTCCTTCGAGAAACCGGCGTCTGGAAGGACCGCAATACCGACAAGGTACGGCTTGCGCAACGCCACGCCGACTACGCGTATCGACTTGCCGTCGACGCAGGTCCAGCGAAGGAGTTGCGATACTTCGGTCTTGCCGGGTGGGTAACCGAGCGGTTTATAAGCACACGTAGAAAACTGGCTGACATGCAGTACGAAGCCACACGTCTGCGAGAGAAGTCGATTCTCCTCTGCGTCGTGGTGACGATCGCGGCGAACGTCTTCGTGCTTTGGACGATTGCTCGTGCCGGGTATTCCCAAGAACTGCCGCTTGGTTCCGTGGTGATCTTCGCACAGGCCGTGATCGGCGCGTCGGCGATCGCGTTCGGTGGGTTGAACTGGGCACTCGATGGTGCAAGTGCGCCGGTCGCCGCACTTGCGCGCCTGGAGCCGAGTATGGCGGCTGCGGGAGCACTCCCCGGTGGTTCCGGTGCTCGCATGGCACCACCGACGGCACCCCAGATCCGGTTCGACAATGTGTCGTTCGCCTATGAATCCGAGCCGGGCCGCTCGGTGGTGAAGGACCTTTCGCTGGTCATACCCGCCGGTACGTCGATGGCCATCGTCGGTCAGAACGGGGCCGGCAAGACCACCCTCGCCAAACTGGTCTGTCGCTTCTATGACCCGACGGCCGGTCAGGTCATGGTTGACGGAGTGCCTCTCGCCGATATCGATGTCGCTTCCTGGCGATCAAAGGTCACCGCCGTGTTCCAGGACTTCGTCCGGTTCGAACTCCCGCTGCGGACCAACGTCGCCCCGAACGGAGCACCCGACGACGTAATCCGCGCTGCGCTCCTCGACGCGGGCGGCTCCCAACTCGCCGGCGGGGATCTCGACCTGATCCTGTCAAAGGGCTACCCCGGAGGAACTGATCTTTCCGGCGGGCAGTGGCAACGCGTCGCGCTCGCCCGAGCCCTTTGCGGTGTTCGCCAGGGTGCCACCGTGGTGTTGCTCGATGAGCCAACTGCGCAACTCGATGTTCGCGGCGAGGCGGAGATCTTTCAGCGCGTGATCGAGGCGACCAAGGGCTGTACGGTGATCTTGGTGTCGCACCGATTTTCGACGGTGCGTCTCGCCGATCGGATCTGCGTCGTTGACGATGGTCACGTCGTCGAGCTTGGCTCACACGATGAACTGATTGCTCTCGGCGGCCGTTACAAGACCATGTTCGAACTGCAGGCATCACGGTTCAACGACGACGCCGATGCCGGTCCCGAGTTCGACGCAGAAGGCCGGGAGGTGATTCGTGAAACCCTCTGAGGACTCGAAGGCAACAAGTGATGATCTGCGCGCAGATGAACTGTCCGCGATGCCGCCCGCGCTCAAGTCGATCTGGCGGACCTTTCGGCTCGGATTCAAAGCCGAACCACGGTTGCTTGCTCTGTCGCTCGGCCTGTCGCTGCTCATGATGGTTCCGGATGCGATCCTGGCGGTCTTGCTCAAGCGGCTCGTCGAGTCTGTCGACGTCGGCAGCTCGTCGCGCTCGTCGGCAACATTGGTGGCCGGTCTGATCGGACTGTGTGTGGCGGCATCGTGGTTCCTCTCGGTGGTGTCGCAACGCGCCAGCCGAAGATTTCGCGATCGCATCGCCGTGGTGATGGAAAGTCACGTCGCCAACCTTCAGGCCCGAGTTCCGACGATCGAGCATCACGAACGTCCGGCGTACCTCGACCGTTTGTCCATGCTGCGCGACCAGGTGTTCACCCTCGATCACCTGTTCCAGTCCCTGTTTTCCACCATGGGTTGGATCTTCAGGTTGGTGATCACCGTAGCGATACTGGCATCGGTCCACCCGCTTCTCGTGTTGTTGTTCGTCTTTGCTCTGCCTGCCGTATGGACATCGACCTGGCGGCCGGGGATCGAGCGCAAGGTCGAGGAGTCCGTGATCTCGAACGTGCGACTCAGCAGGCACCTGTTCATGCTTGGCACAACAGCGAGCCCGGCGAAGGACATTCGGGTCACGGGTTCGGGGGAGTGGTTGGTCAACGCGCGTCGTGCTGCGTGGGACCGCTCCTACGAACCGATCGCTCGGGTTCGTATGCGTACTGCGCTTTGGCACGCTGGCGCGTGGGCTCTTTTCGGGCTCGGCTACGCCGGTGCCATCGTGTACGTGACAACCGTTCTCGATCGCGGCGTTGGCGCCGTGGTACTGGTCGTTGCAGCAGGTCTTCGCCTGGGCACCTATGTCGGCGCCACCGCTGGCGAACTCGGTTTCCTTCGTGGATTCTGGATGGATTCTTCGCGCCGCCTGGCGTGGCTGGAGGACTACGCCGCGCAAACGGACCGTCATGCAGAGACGCCGGCCCCCGACACGATTCGCACTTCGATCGACTTCGAAAACGTTTCGTTCCAC
>JANOWU010000047.1:0-40727 GCA_031418035.1 Acidimicrobiia bacterium | reverse complement strand
GTTCGGGAACTACTTCGGGTACCCCAGTGCTGCGGCGACAAACGCTTTGTAGTGGTAGCTGGCTTACAGCATCTGCAACTCGTCTACGCCCTGCAGTTGTTGGTTGCCGAGGGTCGCCGAGGTGGTCGTGACGCTGGCATTGCGGGGATGGTCTGCCGGTAGGTCGGGGTCGTCGGGCTCGAGATACACGTTGTGCTGCTTCACCTTGTGAAAGGCGAGGGGCGCGAGCGGGTCGACCTGGGCCACAATCCGGCCTATAGCCTCGGGTCTCACGAACCCCTCTATCACCGACGCACCGTTTGCGGCCAAGTCTCGGCGGCAGCCCTCGACGAGAGCGTTGAGTCTCGAAGGGTCCGACCCGTCGATGGGGTACCGATCGAGGTCAACAATGGTGGCAACGCTCATCAACTTCTCCTTCGTTCGGTGGTCTGAGGTGCTGGGCCACCGCGATCTTGCCAAGGGCCGCGAGTTCAGTCCAGTTTGGCTCGGGAGGCCAAATTCGTTTTACTCAGAACAACCCGGCAAGACAGGAGACGCGAATGCCCTCACAATGGCTCCGACAAGACGAACCCGGAGCACCCCACATGGCACTTGCCGAACGAGTCAAACAACTCAGAACCGAACGCGCTTGGTCCCAAACCGACCTCGCTGAAGCCATCGGCGCCGACCCCGCCCAAATCAGCCGCTATGAAAACGGCCGCATCACCCCCTCCGCCGACGCCCTCGTCCGCCTCGCCCAAACCTTCGACGGGAATTGTTGCGTTGTGCGCGTTGGACTCGTGTCGGCAAGGCTGTCGTGATGAAGCATCGTCGTGGTTGTCGGGTTCGTCCGGTTGGTTTGGCGGCATTCGCAGGTTTTCGGTTCCCGCCGGAGGTGATCATGCTGTCGGTTCGCTGGTATCTCCGGTACAACCTGTCGTACCGTGACCTCGAAGAACTCCTCGCAGAACGAGGTGTCGACGTTGATCACGTCACTCTGTACCGGTGGGTTCAACGCTTCACACCGCTGTTGATCGACGCCGCCCGACCGTGCCGTCACACGCTTGGCCGTCGATGGTTCGTCGACGAAACGTACGTGAAAGTCGCAGGCGTATAGCGATACGTCTACCGTGCCATAGACGGAGAAGGCCAGATCATTGACGTGTTCGTCTCACCGAAACGCGACCTCGCAGCGGCCACCAAATTCTTTGCTGGAGCGATACTCGCGCATGGCCGGCCGGACGAGGTTGTGACCGATAAAGCGGCAGCGTTAGCGAACGCGATCGAGAAACTCTTGCCGATGGTGCATCACAACACCGAGCAGTACGAGGACTCAAAACCGACCGAGGTGCGAGAGTGGCGATCAGAGGTCACGTGTTCATCCAGAACCTGCGACGCGGGCCGCTGCGTTCGACGAACTCACAAGCAAACTCATATCGTAAGCACACCGACCATATCAACCAGGCGGTACCGCCGTTCGCCAACAACGCAACAGTCCCCCGAGGACTCCTTCGCTGACCGTGAAACCGAATGACGCCCACCACCCCGGTGCAGGCGCCCTGAATACGTTTACGGGGCGCCTGGAAAGTCCTGCTCGGGGACTGGCGTCTGCCCGCTTCGTTCGACTCGCCTGCCGCTTGTTCTGAGGTGCACGAAAACGTCGGGTGAGAACGTGTTTTCGGCGACTTTGGCTGAAAGCCACGAACATATGTTCGTGAGTTGAGGTACAATGTGTACGTGGATTCGTCCCTCGACCACTCTCTTGCGCTCGCCGAGTCTGCGGCGCTGACGGCTGCCAGCAGTCTGCAAAACGACGGCGTCGTGACTGCGGCGAATGTGACGGCCGTTCGTGCGTTGGTCGATTCTTTCGACACGCTATGTACACGTATCGTTGTGTCGTTCGCATCATCACCGGTCATTCGTGACGACGGGTACCGCAACATCTCGGAATGGCTCACTTTCAACACGCATGCCCGTCCGACCGAAGGTGCGCAGCGTGTCGCGCACGCGGAAGTATTGGCGAAACTCACCGGTTGGTCTGATGCGATCGACGAGGGCACGATCGGCGTTTCACATGTTGGTGTTGTTGCGGGTGTGGTTACGAAAGCGCGGTTGCCGTTGCTCGAACGTGACTCGTTCGTGTTGTTGGACCTCGCCCAGAAGATGTCGTTCACACAGTTCCGCCAAGCCGTGGCGTTGTGGGTGTCGCATTGCGATGATGCACTCGGTGATCCAACGTCGGAGAAAGAACACGAAGAGGCCCGCCGTTTGCAGTTGTCACCGACGCCGGGTGGGATGTGGATCCTGAACGGTCTTCTGGATCCGCTTGGTGGCGAGGCGCTCTCGAAAGCGTTGGAGGCAGCGATGCCGAAACCGTCCGAGGGTGACAATAGGACACCTGCACAGCGTCGTCATGATGCACTCGTCGACATCGCCCACGAATCACTCGCGAACGAAGACCGCATGATTGTTGGCGGGGAACGGCCACACGTCACGATCACGGTCGATGCGAGGTCCGGCATTGCGCACACGTCACAAATGATCCGGCTCTCATCGTTCACCCGCGACATGTTGCTGTGTGACTGTGTAACCACGAGCGTGTGGTTGAGTGCCGATGGCACACCGTTCGATGTCGGCACACCAACATCGGAGATTCCGACCCGGAATCGCCGAGCAATCTTGGTCCGCGACCAGTGCTGCCGGTTCCCGGGCTGTAGTCGTCCGGCACGGTGGACTGACATTCACCACATCCGGGAACGCAAGAACCGCGGCACACATGAGCTCAAAAACCTGTGTGCACTTTGTAAGTTTCATCACCGCTATGTGCATCGGCACAAGCTGAAGATTCGTTGGGACCGTGATCATGCGAGCCTGATCTTTGAGTGGCCGAACGGTCGCACCGCCAACAGCCCGCCGCCGCCACACTTCATGTTCGCCCGCCGAAACCCGGCCGAGCCGGTGTACCCGCAAACGCACCGATCGAAGCTTTTCAGGTGAGCGGAAACGTGGCCGCCGGCGCGAAACTGCATCAAAGCGGGTCTGGGAGGACACTCAGGAACGACTAAGTCTCCAGCGTGACCGACCTCGCATCCTGAACAGTCGGCTCTTCGGAGAAGTCACTCCCAGACCCAGGTGCAACATTACGACGAATGAACCACCTTCGCCACCAAAATCTTCAACGCGCTCAGGAACGACTTGCTGGACCGCCCGCACGCAACCGGTGTTCGGTCATGTCCCAAAGCCGCACACAATTGCGTTGAAGTAGTGCGTGTCAAATGCTGCTCGCGATCCCCCCGAGCCATCCGCTCCAACAACAATTCGGTGTTCCGCTTTGGTTGCCTTGGTTGCTCCAGTTTGTTGTGACCCGGTCGGTGACTCCGTTTCCGATACTGCAGTTATCGCATTCTCCGCGCCGTGTAACCAGGAGCCAATGACCCGGAAGCAATGACCTCGGTCCCGGTCCACTGCATACGAGTGTCCGCGAATCACCTGGCGTCTCGGAATTGCCAGGTCCTCGCCTGCTTGATCTGGAACTGCCCGTTCTCAAGCACCTTGAACTCGATCTCCATCGCGAACTTCTGATCCGCCGCCACGTCATACAGATCGGCGAAGCGCGAATGAATCACTCCAAGCGCTTCGCGGAGTGTCTTTACGGCCTCCACGGAAAGCAAGGTTTTCCCCGGCGCTACAAGGCTCGATCGGGAGACTATGTCCATCGTTCCTTCGGCATAGAGCAGCAGCTCCTCGGGCACCGCAAGCGCGTCTGGATTCGTAACCAGGTTCTCGCCCAATTGTGCGTTCACATAGTATGCGTTGGGTTCTTCATAGACGGGGTCGATCGAAACAGCGACACCGTTCACCTGTTCATTCTCCGTATTGGGAATCAGCAGAACCCCCATGGCCGTCGCCAGATGATCGACTCGGTAGTACTCGCGTTCGAGATATGCCCGCAGGTTCCACAGGCTCGCAAAGACTTGCTTGACGCATTTCTCGAGTGGACCCTCTTCGGGGCGCTGCGTCTTGGAGTCATACAGGCCTGCGCCGCTGAACCCCGGGAGATCTTCGTTGTTCGTGCTCGACCTGCACCGAATCGGCTGCTCAGCCGGAAACTGAGCACGGACGCGTTGCAACTCATCGCTCAACTCCTTGGGCATCGACGACTTCTTGACCAAATCGCGAAATGCTTCCAGTTCCGAGTCTTGAACGTCGGGGTCCGACGTGAACTTCGGATTCGCCATCATTGCGGAGGCAACGCCGTAGAGACCGTTGCGGCGCATGAACTCGTCGTAGAACCAAACCGGCACGGCAAAGCCGTCCGGAACAACCACGTTGGCAAGTCGAAACGTGCCGAGCGTTGCGAGGTTCGCCGACTTGACACCGAAGGCATCCCACTGGTCGAAGGTGATGTTTTTGAGTGGGGTGATTGATTTGATCGCAAGGTTGCGTTCCGGTGCCTGTTTGTTCTTCGGACGCCCGCTCTCGTGATGCGCTTCGACTTCGGCCTGAGTCGCCGCAACGAGGGAATAGCCCGTTTCACTGACTTCGTAGCGAACGTATCGACCGACGAGCTCTTGTATCTCCTCGCGGACGAGCGCGTCGGGCACAACCGCATTGGGCACCTGATCCTGTATCGCTCGTAAGTTCACATGGGAAAGTGGAGTTTGCATCACCGTAGTGATGACTCCAGCAACTCGCGGCATTTCGTTCGGAAGTGCGTCGTACACAACGACGTTCAGTGGGTCAGGCCGCTCTCCCGGCTCCATCACTCGAAGGCGGCCATACCCAACGGCTCGATTCAGGGGAACGACGCGAGAGCTGGCGGCGCCCGCCTTGTCTGCGCTGACAACTGTCGTTGCCGAGACCGGGCGCGGCTCTGGCTTCTTCGCAGCATCGCTGCATCCGCTCAGCGTCAGTACGCAGACAACACCGGCAACACCGGCAACACCGGCAACACCGAGACGCTTCATTCGTTTACGAGTTGCGCCTCAAGGACAACGGGTACCCGCGACCCGCTGTAGAGCTGCTTCTCCTGCTCATAGTAGGCAAGACCATTTTGGATCGGGTAGTACGCCAGCTTCGGGGCGAGAACGGGCATCTGATTCGCGATTGCCTCGAAGGCCACGCTGATCTCTGCGAAGGAATAGGAGTCATTGGGTTGAAAGGCGAATCGGTACAGACCACGCGTTCCGTCCGGCCCCATTGCCTTGGGGTAGTAGGAAACATCGCCGCGCATCTCACCAGGGGTACCTCGCCCGCGGCCGCTGCTGATTCCCATCGCTTGCGCAAACATCGGATGTGCCCGCCACGTCTCCGTGTTCATGACGTACACCAGGGGTCGACTCGTGTCTGACTTCGTGATGTAGAACTTCACGTATTCGAGACCGGCGAGGTAGCTGTCGCGGCCTACGTCGACGCCTTGATAGGAGAGCTTCTCAAAGGACGCTCGGTCGCGAACGATTGCGACAGCGTCGTTGGGGTTGAGCTCTTGAACGGCACTCAGGGGGTTCAGCGCAGGTGCGCCGTCGAGTTCGGTGATGTCGTCAACACCGTCAGCGTCGGTATCGACGGGTTTGGCGATGAGATGCTTCTCTACCCGGTACCTCGCCGACGCCAACTGTTTTCGACCATCGGTCAACACCGTCGTTGGACCCGCTCCACGGGCGATGGCCACCGGCAATTCCCACTCGTTTCCGGCAACGGGCTTGACGAACAGCACGTAGTAATGATCGGTATCAGAGTCCACCGTGATGGCAGTCAAGCCGCTTGAGCCGGCGGCAGCCTGCTTCGCCGCTCCGGCCTTCGTCTTCTTGACCGTTGGCTTCGCTTTTTGGTTGGCCTTTGCTGTGGTCGCCTTTGTCGCGGCGTTTAGCACCGGTGATGAAAGGCTCACACCTGCGACAACAGTGAGCGAGAACAAGCCAATCCGGCTGGCCACGGAAATCCCCATGGATCTTTTTACCGCACGAAGGCGAAAGAAGTACTTCACAACGGTAAGGAAATGGTGTGAATTGGCCCCCCGCCGAGATTTACGCCTTCTTCGGCGCCGAGCCGGCTCTACTCCTGCACGCCCTTCGGCGCCTGTTGTCCCATGAAGCCAAACATGTAGCCCGCCACGCGGCGCATTTGAATTTCCTCAGCACCTTCGGTGATGCGGTAGCGACGGTGATGGCGGTAAATGTGCTCGAATGCCTTATGACGGGAATACCCGAGGCCACCGTGCACCTGCATTGCCCGGTCAGCGGCTTCGCAGCAGAGCCGGTTCGCCCAGTAATTGCACATGGACACTTTGTCCGACTGTGAGAACGCACCGTACTTGTCCATCGACCACGCCGTCTTTTGAATAAGCGCACGTAGCATCTCACACTGAGTCTGCAACTCGACGAGCGGAAACTGAATTGCCTGGTTCGTGGCGAGCGGCTTTCCGAAGGGCTTGCGCTCGAGGGCGTACTTCACCGATTCGTCGATGCAGTACTCCGCCGCACCCAGACTCGATGCCGCCTGTCTGATGCGGTTCTCGTTGAAGAAGTGCTGCACAACCTGAAGTCCGCGTCCCTCGCCACCGAATATCGCAGCGTCGGCTACGCGAACGTTGGTGAGGCGAATGTGTGCATGATCGGTCGGCATGTTGAACGTCCAGAGGTATTCAAGGATCTCGAACCCCGGGCTCTTCGTCGGAACGAGGAATGCGGTGATCCCGTGTCCGTCGCCAGCCTTCCCGCTCGTGCGAGCCATGATCATGTCGTACTGGGCTTTGTGGATCCCGGTGTTCCAGGTCTTCTCGCCGTTGATGACCCATTCATCGCCATCGCGAACGGCTGTCGTTTCCATGTGCGTTGCGTCGGATCCGTGGTTCGGTTCGGTGATGCCGAAGGCAAACCCTTTGCGACCTTCCGCAAGGTCGTCGATCCAATCCGTTTTCTGTTCCTCGGTGCCGTAGTTGAGCATCAGGAGGAGCCCAACGTTGTTCCCGACAATCGAGTGCTCGTTCTGCAGGTCATTGTGCAGACCGAGGCCCTTGCGGGCGAAGTGTTCGCGGATCACGGCCATGCCTAAATTCGTTCCGTCTTTCCCGCCATATTCCTTGGGAAGCGGATAGCGATAGTGCCCGGCGGCGTCGGCCAGGCGTTTCGCTTTGTGGAGCAACTGCTCCCACTCCTCCGTCGGGAGTCCCTGATCGTCCCAGTTGGTCCGTGCGTCCTCTCGACGGTGATCGAAAAATCGAATGTTGTCGTCGGCGTTCTCGAGCGGTTTGATGACGGCATCGATGAAGTCGTCCAACTCGGCGAGGTACGCAACGAGGTCGGGAGGTAGATCAAAGTCCATGAGAATTCCTTTGGGTTAACCGGCTGAGCCGCAAACGACTGGAGTGCGCCAGCGTGCCACAAAGAGGCCACCGAGCGACATTCATGCCGCGCCACCTTTGCCGATGTCCCAGCCAACTTCCCCCGAGAACGAACGGGTTAGCGTGGACGCGTGGTGGCTCACCGTCCACTATCTATCTAGACGACGCCTCGGGCACAGGTCCACCGGACTAGCCAAGAACGTGGAGATGGTTCGTCACCTCGCGCACACCCGCGCAGTCGTACGCGGAGTAGTCGACGACATCGACGTTGATGTCACTGTTCGGCGTCGTGACGCTGGCCCAGTGCTCGCGCGGCGTCTATCGCAATCTCGGTGTCGTTGCGATCGTGGATGTCGAGGTCGCGAACATGGAGTTCGTCGGCCACGGCGAGAACACCGTCGATTGCTTGGGTTGCCTCTACCGCGTCGAAGCGTTCGCGCGGGGCTCGACTTCACCCATCAACGTAACGGCGCCGGCGATTGCACTCACGCCGATATGCGCAGCCGAAACCGTCGACACCTGCCGCAACGACCACGTCTTCTTGAAGCTGCTCGTCGGTTTTCGGTTCCATCGATCAATCTCCACTGTCCGGGTCTGCCCCTCCACTTTGATTCGACACGAGCGCGTTGAACACTGGTCCAGGGTCGACACATCCGGGACGAAAGGCCTTCGTCCTGCTCTTTGGGTTACGTCCCCGAACAACTACGGTCGCCAAAGCGCGACAATGAAGCCATGACTGATGATGTCGCTACCGCTCGCCGGGCCCTCCCTCTCCTGGACCTCACCGAATTGTCCAACGACTGCGAAGCACAGCTTGTCACCGACGTGTGTGCGCGAGCCGTCCACCCGCTTGGAAAGGTCGCCGCGGTCTGTGTTTGGCCCGAGTTCGTGGCCCTCGCCACGGACTCGTTGGCGAACTCGGGTGTGCGGATCGCGACCGTGGTCAATTTCCCGAAGGGCGAAGACACCATTGAACGTGTACGTAGCGAAACTTCAGCCGCCCTGGCTGTTGGCGCCGATGAGATCGATCTCGTACTCCCCTGGCGGGTTTTCCTGACTGGGGACGAGCGGTCCGCACGCGAGATGGTCGCTGCGGTGCGCGAGTCCGTTGGGGCGTCGACGCTCAAGGTCATTCTCGAAACGGGCATGTACCCCGATCAAATCGCGGTTGCTCGCGCATCACGGCTCGCCATTGATGCCGGAGCGGACTTTCTGAAGACCTCGACGGGGAAGGCTTCGGTGTCGGCAACGCCCGATGCTGTGACCACGATGATGACAAGCATTCGAGATGCCGGCCGAACCGTCGGAATCAAGCCTTCGGGGGGCATACGAACCATCGAGCAGGCCGCTGTGTACCTCGACATCGTCGATTCGATCATGGGTCCGGAGTGGGCGACACCCCACACGTTCCGCTTCGGAACAAGCGCGCTTCACGACGCCATCATTGACACGTTGGGCCATTAGTCCCCAAGGATTCACACCTTACGCCCGGTTGCACCAAGAGAATCGGGCTCATGATTGGGTGATGAGCGACCAACAAGCCATGTCATTCGCCGTCGAGCTGATGGCGGTCACGAAAGTGTTTCCCGGAGTCGTTGCGAACGACAACATCAACATGCAGGTCCGGCTCGGAGAAATCCACGCCATCGTCGGAGAGAACGGCTGTGGGAAGAGCACCCTCATGAACATGCTCTACGGCATGTACCCTCCGACGTCGGGACAGATTCGAGTTTTCGGCGAAGACGTCACCTTCAAGAGTCCCGCCGACGCGATCGCGGCGGGCGTCGGAATGGTGCATCAACACATGATGCTCGCCGACAACCTCACCGTCCTCGAGAACATCATCTTGGGGAGTGAACCAACCCGTCATTGGCACGACGTGAACATGCACCGCGTCGATCACGACACGGCCCGCGATCGCATCGAGGCAATCAGCCAGAGCTACGGCGCGCCTCTCGATCTCGATCGGCGTTGTGGCGATCTCAGTGTCGGCGAGCGGCAGTTCGTCGAGATCCTGAAAGTTCTGTATCGAGGTGCTCGAATTCTCATTCTCGACGAGCCGACGTCGGCGCTGGTGCCTCAGGAAGTTGACCATTTGCTCACGAACCTCCGCCAACTTCGATCGACGGGGGTGACCATCTTGTTCATCAGTCACAAGCTCAACGAGGTGTTGGCCATCGCCGACTCGGTGAGCGTGTTGCGAGGCGGACGGATGGTGACAACGGTGGCCGCCCACAGTGTCGACGCTCGCGCTCTTGCCGAGTTGATGGTTGGTTCGGAGTTGCCCTCTCCGGGAATCGAATCCCACGTCCCGGTCGGCTCAGTCATCTTGAGAATCGACCACGTCAGTGTCGCTTCACCGGCACAGACCGAACGAATGGCGTGCTCCGACGTGACCGTCGATGTCCATTCAGGCGAAGTCGTCGGGATCGCGGGCGTGAAGGGAAACGGTCAGGAAGAACTGATCGAGGCCATCATGGGGTTGTATCCGGTTGCAAGTGGAGAATTGCTCTTCGACCTCGATGGCCAACGACTCGACATCACGAACGCCACGACGCGCGAACGGCGAGATCTCGGAATCGGGTACATCCCGGGAGATCGTCAGCGACAGGGATTGCTGATGGGATCGCCTCTGTGGGAGAACGTCTTTCTCGGTCATCAGACGGACCCGTCAAGTACGTACGGACCCGGCGATTACTTCATCGACACTGCAGCGGTACGTGCACATACGGAAGAGATCGTCGAGAGCTACGACGTGAAGACCCCCGATATCGACGTCACAGCTCAGGCACTTTCGGGAGGCAATCAGCAAAAGCTCGTGATCGGTCGCGAGATGTCTGCGCATCCTCGTCTCCTCGTCGCTGCCCATCCGACCCTCGGTGTGGACGTTGGCGCGCAGGCTGCGATCTGGGAACGAATTCGTCAGGCTCGCGATGAGGGAATGGGCGTTGTCTTGATCTCGGCGGATCTCGATGAGCTCATCGGACTTTCCGACCGGCTCCTCGTGATGTTTGGCGGACGAGTGGTCGCCGAACTCGACCCGGCGACGGTCACCCCGAAGGAGCTTGGCTCCTACATGACCGGTGCGGCCGACACGACCGCCTCACGACGAATGGGGTAGCTCGCGCGGATCGGCGGTGGCTGCGACGTTCTCGTGATCATGATGATCTTTCATGATGTGATCCTTCACCTCCCCGCTGTAGAGAAACCTCAGCTCGCAGTAGGGGCACTGATGAACAATGATGTCGTTTTGCATAGAACTGGTTTGACAGATCCGCGGAGGAAATCCAAGGGAAAAAGGACCTACCTCGAGGCCCGAAAGTCCCACCGATTTCCCGCTGAGCCGAGGGCCTGCGGCCGTCGTCCGTGTGTCTCAGAGTGTCTCAGTGGTTGCGAAGAAGGCGAAGCTCGTTTCGCCCGTTGACCTCCTCCGACGAAAGCGTCATTTTCACATCCACTGCAGTGACTCCGGTTGCATGCACGATGACTGGATTTATGGTGATGTCACGGAGTTCGGGGACCGCATCGCCCAGTTGAGCCACGCGCACGATTGCATCGACCACAGCGTCACTATCCAAGCAGGGGGCCCCGCGAAACCCGTTCAGCAGAGGAAAGGACCGAAGTGAGGCAAGCATTGCGGCAGCCGCCGTTCGACTCAACGGCGCAAGGTGGATTGCGGTGTCTCGCCACAACTCTGCGGTTCGCCCTCCCGAGCCCACAAGCACCGTTGGTCCAAAACCGATGCTGTTCTGCAGTCCAACAATCATCTCGACGCCCGGCGACGACATGGCTTGAACCAGCGCCCCCTGCATGTCGTTGCGCAAGTCATGTTGCAGCGATCGAAACGCTGCGGCGACGCTGAAGTCGTCACCTAGGGCCAGATGAACGCCGCCCACATCGCTTCGATGGGCGAGGTTGGGATTGGCCGCCTTGAGACAAACGGGATAACCAATCCTCTGTGCTGCGTCCACGGCGGCATCTTCATCGGCTGCCAACACGGGTTGGTTGACGGCGACTCCTGCGATGTCCATGATTCGAGCCGCAGCGACCGCGTCGAGAGAGCCACCGTTTGGCTGTTCGATGAGCCACGTCTTCACGATGACTCGAATGCGGGCGAGGTCCGCATCGGGTATCGGAAGATCGGGACCTTCGAGTCGCCCAAGCCACTCCGATCGTTCTGCCATTCGGCGCAGGACAAGAGCCGCTTCCCTCGTGGAGAAAGCAACCGGAACCGATACCTTCGACCCAGAACCGGGCGCATCAGAAGACGTTGCGGTCGGCGATGCCGCCAGAACGGCGATGATCGGCTTCGGGGATCGCTCAACGAGGCTGTCGAGAGCCGCACGGTACGCCGCGGTTGTTGGAGCATCCATGGAGATGAGCACCACGATCACCGCATCCACCCCCGAGTCCGCGAGGACGTGCTCCGTCGCATCACGCAGCTGGGTAGCCGTAGCCAGAGCCGTGAGGTCGATTGGGTTCGTGACGGCAGCGTTGTCTGGCGCGACCCCTCGAAGTGCTTCGATGGTATCGTCGGTCAGAGTTGCCAGAAGTAAGTTCTCGTAGGAAGCCGCATCGGCAGCCAAGATCGCCAGTCCCCCTGCGTTGCCGACGATGGCGACGCGTCGTCCCTTGGGCAAGGGCACATGGACGAGCGCCGAAGCAAGCGTCAGTAACTCCGTCGGCTCGTCGACGCGCAGAACTCCGGCCTGTTCGAACAACGCGTCGACCGTAGCGTCGTCGGCGGCCAACGCGGCCGTATGCGACGCAGCAGCGCGAACGCCTGCTGCGGAACGCGCCGCCTTTATCGCCAAAATCGGTTTGTTTCGACTTACCTGGCGGGCAATGCGCCCGAATTTGCGCGGGTTTCCGAAGGACTCCAGGTACAACGCGATCACTTTCGTACGGGTGTCTTGGTCCCAGTACTCAAGCAGGTCATTACCGCTGACGTCGGCCTTGTTCCCAACCGAGACAATGGACGAGAAGCCAACGCCCATATCGCGGGCGAGCGAAACAATCGCAATTGCGACAGCACCCGATTGGGACATCATGGCCAAGGCACCAGGCGTTACGTCCAGCGACGTGAAGGCTGCGTACATACGAACGGCAGGATCCGTTGTCACAATGCCCAAACAGTTTGGTCCGACAAGTCTCATCCCGCCGTTGCGCACAGCAGCAAGAAGGAGGCGTTGCCGCTCGCGGCCTTCCCCGCCGATCTCCGAAAAGCCCGCCGAGAGCACAAGAACGGAGCGCACACCGACGCTGGCACACTGCTCGACGATGCCGACTACCTGTTCGGCTGGAGTTGCCACTATCGCGAGGTCGATAGGGATAGGGACATCCGCGATAGACCGAACCACCGCAAGTCCTCCGAGTGTCTCAGCGTAGGGATTGACCGGCACCACGGCACCGGTGAATCCGTGACTGACAAGCTCGTGAAGGACCCTTCCGCCAACCGCTGTCGGATTTCGCGATGCTCCGATCACGGCAATCGAGCGCGGTTTCAGCAGAGGTTGCAGGGAGGCAGCCGTCGCAAGGTTCTCTCGGTGGTGCCGCGCCATGGCCGCCACGGCATCGTCGAGAATGGAGAACCTGATCGTCACCAACGACACATCAGATGGGTCACGTTCTACGACCGTGACGAAACCTGCCGCTTGGAACACCCCTCTCATCGCAGTGTTGTCCGACGACGTGGTGGCCGTGAAGTGTTTGATGCCGACACTTCGAGCCTGCGAAGCAAGGGATTCGAGCAGGAGCGTCGCAATCCCGAGGCCTTGCATCGAGTCGAGGACCGCGAAAGCTACTTCTGCTGAAGGTTCGAGATCGGGGCCAGCGCGTCCACTCTCACTTCGATGGGCCTGCCCGATTCCGACGATCTCTCCTGCGCGTTCGGCGACAACGGCAATAGCACGGTTCTGGTCGACGTCGAGGAACCGTTCGAGAAGCGCAGGTCCAATGTTGGTAAGCGTACTGAAGAAACGACGATGACGGCTTTCCGGCGAGAGTCCTCCGAAGAACGATACGAGCGCCGCCCGATCTTCGGCAACGAGAGCCCGCAGGTGGATCGTCGACCCGTCTACCAACACGGCATCGCCGTCGGGAACCGGTGGGGTAGTGGCGGTCTTCGGAACTCGAAGCGTTATGTCCGTCACGTGCGAACCACCATCGGAAGCAACGGCGTCGAACGCGGAATCGATTCGAGCCGGGGACTCCCGCCTCGCTGATCGAAACAGGTCCCGATCCGCCGCTCGAGGACGCCTTGGGCATCGCCGATACTGCCGATGAAGGCCGGTTTTCCTGTCGCTTCGAAGAAGTCACAACAGGCTGCGACTTTTGGACCGATGGTCCCAGGTTCGAGCTCCAACGCTCGTGCCCAAATTGTGGGGGCGTTGCGTACGAGTTGGGCGTGCGGATTTCCCCATCCTGTCACGAGGCCGGCAACATCGGTCAGGAGAATGAGTGCATCTGCCTGCAACTCACGGGCCAGCAAAGAGGTCACGAGGTCTTTGTCGATTACTGCTTCGATGCCCGCTAACTGGTAGTCGGTCCGCAGTACAGGAATCCCGCCGCCACCGGCGCACACCGGGATCACCCCTGCGTCAATAAGCGCACGTATGGATGACAACTCCACGATCTCGAGCGGACGCGGGGAGGCGACAAGTCGACGAAACCCCCCGCTGTGAGGAGCGAATCGCCACCCCCGGTCAGCAGTGAGCCGGCTCGCAACATCAGAGGTCACGACCGGTCCAATTGGTTTCGAGAGGAACACGAAAGCATCGTCCAACGAACTCACCACGACCTGCGTGAGAAGGGTCGCTACCCCACACGCGAACTCGTTCGCCAACGCCTGCATAAGTACGTACCCGAGCATCCCTTCGACTTCGGCATCGATGACGTCGAGCGACGAATCTTGCAGGGCCGTCGCCTTCGCTGAGTGTTCGGCAAGAATGCCAACCTGGGGACCACTTCCGTGAGTCACGACCAAGCGATGAGAAACCGACAGGGGCGCAAGGGACTTCGCAACTTTTGCAGCGTGGTGGCGTTGCGCCTCCATCGTCAGTGGCCCTGACGTCGGGAGGAGTGCGTTGCCTCCGATGGCAACGACGGCGAGCGGACGCGAATCACTCATGTCGAGCCGCCGGGGCCTGTCCTGACGCGGTGATCGTGTGTCTCTTCACCGTTGGGGTGTGCTCGACTGCTATCAAGACGATAGGTCGCGCGACGGTTCGAAGCAGTTCGTTGGCCAAGCTCGGAGAAAAGATTCGAGTAAGCGGGTCAAGTGCATCGGTGGCGAACCCGATCGCGGCGACGGAGGCCGTCTTGGAGTAGGCCGAGATCGCTTTGGTTGGATCACCGTGCAAGACCTCCCAGTTCGTACCGTGAGCCGGACCCTCGCCAACGGAGAGATCATGCAGATAGCTCGACTCGTTGACGTCGGCCGGAATGCGGCCCCCGCCGTCCTTGGGGTCGACGACTTGCACGAGCAAAGGTCGTAGGCCCACGCTCTGAGCAAAACTACCGATGAGTCCCAGGCCCTGTTCGGCATGTTCACGGCCGTCGACACACACGACGAACTCCACGCCGTCGTCGGGCAGCACGGCGTGGGGACCCACCGCAACCACGGGTCGATGAGACTTTCGCACGATGTCGAAGAACACACTCGTATCAACGAGCTCAGCCAGCGCCGACGTGTGATCGGCGCCGATGCAGATGATGTCATCAGACTCACACACCGACATGATGGCAGTGGCGGTGTCGGTGGCAGATCGAATAACGACCGACTCCGCGGCAAGGTCCGGATACGGGCGCATCAGACCTTCGTGGTATCCGGGATGGCCCGGATGTTCGCGGAGCGGCCATTCCACCACGCTGACCAGCACCAGCGACGTACGCATACGACGCGCGAGGGCCGCAGCAATGGGCATTGCTCGCTCGGACCGAGCAGTCTCATCGACGGGAACGACAATCTTTGGAGGCATGGGAACTCCTTGAGTTTCACTGAGTAACAGACTTCGCTGTTCGTGGTGGCCCAATTGTCTCGCCGAGTTCGGCTCTGCTCCGAGGGTCCTAGGTCCTTCGCGTTTGGCCATTGATCCCTCCTCAATTCCGGCGCATCGAATCAGGACCAAAGGTCCGATGACAAGAGCCCCATGGCACTGGATCCGAGGTGCGAACGGGAGGACGATGGTCTCTCGTTCGAGTCAAAGGACCTACATGCCCGAGCCGTATTCGAACGTTACCGACGACACGGGTCTTTGGAACGTCGCTCAACTCTGGGAAGAGGACGACGGACGCGACCACTCGTCGAAGCACGAAGCTCTCGTGTCGGTTGATCGGTGGTGGCGAGCGGCAAACTACCTGTCGGTGGGACAGATCTATCTCATGGCGAACGCGCTCCTACAGGAACCCCTTCGCCACGAAGACACTAAGCCAAGACTTCTGGGTCACTGGGGGACGACGCCCGGTCTGAATTTCATCTATGCACATATGAACCGTGCGATCGTGAACCGGGAATTGTTGGTCATGTTTCTGGCCGGACCGGGACATGGCGGGCCAGGAGTCGTCGCCAACTCGTGGCTCGAGGGCACGTACTCGGAGTTGTATCCGAACATCACCTTCGATTCCGAGGGAATGACAAAGCTGTTTCGCCAATTCAGCTTCCCCGGAGGAATCCCTTCCCACGCGGCTCCGGAGACTCCCGGCTCGATCCACGAGGGTGGTGAACTCGGCTACGTGCTGTCCCACGCGTTTGGCGCCGTGTTTGACAATCCTGATCTCATTGCGCTCGCCGTGGTGGGCGACGGCGAGGCCGAAACCGGACCGCTGGCGACAGGATGGCACGGCAACAAATTTCTGAACCCGGCTCGTGACGGTGCAGTGCTTCCGGTCCTTCACCTCAACGGTTTCAAGATTGCCAGCCCAACCTTCTTGGCGCGAATACCGGGCGACGAACTCGAACAACTCCTCCGAGGCTATGGGTGGGAACCGTATTTCGTGGAGGGTCACCAGCCAGCCCAGATGCACCGGCAGATGGCCGCCGTGGTGGACCGGTGCCTCGATTCGATTCGTGACATTCAAGAGGAGGCCCGAACGAATGGCAACACGGATCGGCCCCGCTGGCCGATGATCGTTTTGCGGTCGCCAAAGGGTTGGACCTGTCCTGCGGAGATAGATGGCCTTCGGACAGAGGGATCGTGGCGGTCGCATCAGGTGCCACTCACTGATCTCGATACGACACAACACCTTGCCCTCCTCGACAGCTGGTTGCGCAGCTACAACCCACAGGAACTCTTCGACGAGTCCGGTGTTCCCTACCCCTCGACGATCGCGATCTCCCCAAAGGGTCCTGCGCGCATGAGTGCGAACCCGCATGCGAACGGCGGAGTTCTTCTGCACGATCTCGACCTTCCCGAGATTCGATCGGTTGCCGTTCAGGTCGACGCACCGGGCAGTGTCGACGCGGAGGCGACACGCATTCAGGGAAAGTATCTGGCCGAAGTCATGCGTCGAAACATGGAGCGCTCAAACTTTCGGGTGTTCTCCCCTGATGAACTGGCGTCGAATCGGTGGCAGGACATCTTCGAAGTCACTGCACGATGCTTTGTGGCAGCTATCGAACCCGACGACGACCGCCTGTCGCCGACGGGTCGAGTCATGGAGGTGCTTTCGGAGCACCAGTGCGAAGGTTGGCTCGAGGGCTACCTCCTCACCGGTCGCCACGGCATCTTCTCGTGTTACGAAGCGTTCATTCACATTGTCGATTCGATGGTCAACCAGCATGCGAAGTGGCTCAAGGTATGCCGAGAGATTGCATGGCGTGCGCCCATCTCCAGCCTGAACTTCGTACTCACGTCTCATGTCTGGCGCCAAGATCACAACGGCTACTCGCACCAGGATCCGGGATTCCTCGACCACGTCGTGAACAAGAAGGCCGAAATCATTCGCGTCTATCTCCCGCCCGACGCGAACACGCTCCTTGCGGTCACCGACGAGTGCCTTCGAAGCAGAGACAAGATCAACGTCGTCGTGGCGGGGAAGCAGCCGGCTCCTCAGTGGCTGGGTATCGACGACGCCATCGCCCACGTCGAACGAGGGCTCGGCATTTGGTCGTGGGCGTCGAGCGATCACGACAGCGAGCCGGACGTTGTCATGGCATGCTGCGGCGACGTGCCCACCATGGAAGCGCTTGCTGCGGTGAGCCTGCTCCGAGAGCTCCTACCGGACATCCGCATCCGTTTCGTCAATGTTGTAGATCTCATGCGCCTACAAGACGAGGGAGAGCATCCACATGGTCTTTCCCATACTTCGTTCGACCAGATCTTCACGACAGACAAGCCCGTGATCTTCGCGTTTCACGGCTATCCGTCGCTTATTCATAAGCTCACCTATCGACGTACCAACCACGCCAACGTGCACGTTCGCGGCTACAAAGAAGAAGGCACGACCACCACGCCGTTCGACATGCTCGTGCTCAACGATCTTGATCGTTACCATCTCGCCATCGATGTGATCGACCGCGTACGCGATCTCGGGACCCTTGGCGCCGAGGCCAAGCAATATCTGATCGATCAGCGCCTGCGACACAAACGCTACATCGTCGAACACGGAGAGGACATGCCGGAAGTACGCGAATGGCGGTGGGAATCAAAGAACTGGGACCAAAGGCCTGTCGAATCTGCGACCAGTGGCACTCAGGGAAATCACTTCGACGCCACACACTCGAAGGAACAACTCCGATCCGCGAACAGGTGGCTTCTATGAGTCCGACCGACCCCACTACCGAACCGACTGGCGCTGAAGGCACGGATCGTGCCGGCCATGACCCTCGGGTCGTTCGAGTCACCGACCAGATCTCGGTGTCGTTCGTGGACGAACACCGCCACGTCTCCAATTCTGATCTCGCCGACCAAGTCCGCACCAGGCTCGGACCAATCGTCAAGGCACTCGACCTGCCGCGGATTCATGTGATGGCGGAGGGTCTGAACGTGCTGCTTCACGGCGAGGTGGGAACGGACGCGGATGCGATAGCGATCGAAGACGCCGTGCTGAGCATCCCCGGCGTCATTGGCGTCGAGTCGCATCTCCACGTTGGGTTGATACCTGGTGACACCCGGCCGTCACAGAGCAAACCCGGTCCCTCGAAAACCATGATCAGACTCCGAGAGGCCACCGACCATCTCGGCATCGAATCGATGGTTGCGAAGTCTGCCGCGCTACGCGGCGCGCTCACGGTCTTGTTCGAACAGATCCCTCCCGGAGAACGACGTCACGTCATCGGGCATCTTCCGGCCGATGTCGTCGCGTTCATCAACCCGCGCCGAAACATCGGGGAGGCAAAAGTTCACTGGAGTCGACCACTCATGCTCGACGTCGCCGTGGCACTTCGCGGCGGGATCCCGCTCGAGGCGGCCATACTGCTGGTACCGAAGATCATCAACGTGATCCGGACCGCTGTCCCTGAAGAAGACGCCGACGTGCAAGCGACGCTTTCGAAACACCTGCGCGAATTCTGGTCCCGACAGGGATCACCGAGGTGACAGCGAAAGCACAGGGCGATCGCCGTCGGGCGAACGCTATTTCGCAGAGTCTTCGATCGTTGGGTCGCGATTCGTGATGCAGTAGGACTTGCCGGCGGGATCGATCATGGTGGTCCAAGCCGAGCCCTGGAAACGTACGCTCGCGCCGAGTACAACATGCTCAGCGACGACCTCCTCGACAAAGGATCCCGCGGCAACATCGAGGTGACCTCTCGTCTTCTGGCGTTTGTCGTTGCCTTCGAGTCGCTGAAACAGTATGCGTAGCGACATACCCTCAGGCCGTTCAAGAAATCGAAACTCCCGTGTAGCGCCCGATCGAAGTTCCCATCCCGTAAGGTCCGCCCAGAATCGGCACTCAATGTCGAAGAGATCATCGGGAACGTCGAGACAGATCTGGTCAACGACAGACCGGGCCTTCGCACCAACGCGGGGCTCCCCATGGTGGGAGACCGAGCAGAACACGAATCCACCCGGAGACTCAAGGACCACATAGCCACGTCGTTCGCGCAGGGTTGCGCCCAGCGATATGGCCTTGTCGGCAAAGTCACCCGGATCGTCGCTGTGCACATCGAGGTGCACGAGAGGAATGGGATCGGAGATCCTCTGGGCACGCAGGTAGGGATCGCCACCTTCGACCAGCAGCGTCGAGAATTCCTCGTGTTCGCCCCGCGGGGCAGACAGTGTCGCGTGGGTAACTGTCGTCCAAAACTCCGTCGACGCGCCGAACAGCGCGTCCGGGACGTCGAGGAACGCAGTTAGCCATCGAATTGTCATAGGGCATGATTCTGGCCCAGATATGGCATGCGATAGCGTGTTTCACCGTGACTTTGGAGGAAATGTTGGCAACAGCGAGATGCCGACTGGTTCGCTTGAACCCGCTGCAGCTCGCCGACGAGATGAGCAGGGGCGCTGCCCTTGTCCTCGATACGCGCACACCGACCGACCGACGGTCATACGGTTGTATCCCCGGCTCCATTCATACGCCGCGCACCGTTCTGGAGTGGAGGGTGGCCCTCGATGCACCTCTTCGCGTCGATCAAATCACCGGTCACGCGCAGTTGCTAGTGGTGGTGTGCAACGAAGGGTTCTCGTCGAGTCTGGCTGCGGTGTCACTGCAGCAACTGGGGTTTCATCGTGCAACCGACCTTATCGGCGGGGTACAGGCCTGGGCCGACGCCGGGTTTGCGCTAGTTGCCCCGATGAACGATGAGATAGGTATGCGCGCGTAGCAGGTAGAAGCGGGCTAGAACAGACCGGGGTAGCCACCGCCATCGAGAGCCAAGGCGGTGCCCGTTATGTAGCGGGCCTGATCGCTGCACAGAAAGGCGATCGTCGCGCCAAAGTCTTCGGGACGTCCGAGCGCACCTGACGGAATGTTGCTGACGTCTGGATTATCGCCGTACAGGTGCTTGATGCGGTCGGTCGCGTGCGATCCCGGCATCGCAGAGTTGACCGTGACGCCGTCGCCGGCAACTGCGGTGGCTGTCGTCTTCAGGAACGCCGTAAGACCGGCACGCGCCGTGTTGGAGAGAATCAGGTACTGCGCCGGCATCTTCACGACGACGGACGTGATCGCCACGACTCGTCCCCATTTTCGTGCTTGCATCTCCGGAATGGCGGCCTGACACATCGCGATCGTTGCGATGGCATTGCCCTCGAACGCCTTTCGGTACGCGTCGAGATCTGTTGTCGCAAAAGTTCCCGTCGGCGGCCCCCCACCATTGGCCACCAGAATGTCGATGCCACCAAGTGCGACGCGTGCCTTGTCGATAAACGCCAGCGACCCGTCGGCGGTCGAAACGTCAGCAACGATCGCGATCGCCCCTCGGCCGATCGACGCTGCTGCAGCCGAGATTCGTTCCTCATCTCGCCCGCAAATGGCCACGGCAACGCCTTCCTCGGCAAGCGCTCTCGCGGTTGCAAAGCCCAGTCCGGCCGATGCCGCGGCGACGGCCGCGCGCTTGCCAGCAATTCCAAGGTCCATAGAAATCTCCGTGTGTGAGGTGCTCAGAGGATGATGCTGACTCGACCGTGAGGTCGGAGTTGCGCGAGGGCGAGGGTCGAGCGTCGGAACTTGATTTCAAAGCCCGCATGGCCGCCACGAACCAAGGTGAGTTGACACTCGCCGGGGTAGAAGTCGAGCGATGTCAGAGCGGAACGACTGATCAGGAAGTTGAACTTCACCGAGACCGCACCATCGTCGTTGCCATGTGCACGTATGTTACTTACGAGGCGTTTCGTGGTCGATCGTGGGGATTCGGTCCACGCAGTCCCGTCCATGATGGCCGAGACTCTTTGTGACAGCAGGAACCAGTCGTCGCGAACGAAGAACAGGTCGACGTCAGCATCGCCGTCGGGTCTGTCGGTAGCCGGCACGAGGTACTGACAGTCGGGCGTGAATAGTGCAAACCACTCATCGAGGCGCCACGCGTCGAGCAACTCCGACTCGTAGAACAGGAACTGGGTGACATCGTGGAGCAAAGCGGCATCGCCCCAGACAACGGGTGCAACGACTCCTTCGCTCACACCGCCGTTTCGCCCGTTTTCCGCTGATGAATTCGACGATGTTTGAGGCGTCGGAGCCATCACACACTCTCGTGTACTTGACCCGGGAGCGCGACCCGGCCCATTCGGCCGAGTCGTCCGACCTCGGGCGGATGAACCGTGCCGGTCATGCGACGATCCCATTCCCGCCAGAATGTTCGCATCTGCAGTTCGTCGGTGAAGATCTTCGGATCACGGCCCATGCCCCGGGAGATGTCGTTCCACGGTGCGATGTCGGAGGCCACGAATCCGCGCTGACATCGTTCGAGCGCTTCGATGTCGTCGGGAGTCGCAAGTCCGGCGGGACCCCAGAAGGTGAGGAAGTTTTCCTGTCGCATCTGGCGAAGCTCGGGCTCATCATCCTTCGGCTGCAAACTCCAGGCGGTCACCTCCATGTAGTCGGGGCTTACCGGATAATATGTACGAATAGTAATCCCCATGATGAGGTCAACAAGGGCCAGGTTCGGGAAGATCACCAGGTTTCGTCCGGAGAACATGCGATTCGTCCATTCCGGCCCGTAAATCTCCGCCAGCCGATTCCGGCGAGCGAGTTGCTTCTCGAGTATCGGGCCGGACATGTCTCGACCGAGTCCGGTATTGCGGCCCTGGGTGGCATCGGCACCGCCGATTACCGCATGTCCGTTGCCGAGGTCGTAGCCGATGTTCGGTGCTGATCCAGCGCGGAACACCATGCTCAGGTCCTTGCCCGACTCCTTGAGCATTGCCAGGTAGCGATGATGGGTGGTCATGGCGTGATATCCGTCGTAGCTGTTCTCGCTCAGCAGCTTCCAGTTTGCTTTCGCGGCGTAGAGGTGCGAACCACCGATCACCTTCATCCCGACTTCGGATTGATCTGCGAACAGATCAATGATGTCGGCGGCGCCCGCGAGGTGAGTGATGAGATCGGGGACCTCAGAAGACCAGCTGAGAAAAACAAACCCCCGGTGCGACTCCACCTTCGCCGGCTGCACCAAACACAAATTGTGTCGGTCGAAGTTTTCGCCGTAACTGTCCTCCCCGGGGAGCGCCACGAGATCACCCGATGTATTGAAAGACCAGCCGTGGTAGAAGCATTTCAGGAACCGCCCGTGGCCTTCACCTCGTGTTTCGATCTGCATACCTCGATGGGGGCACGAATTCACGAAGACCTTGATGTCGCCATCCGTTGATCGCTGGAAGATGATCGGACGACCGCCCACATTCCTCGTACGGAAGTCGTGCGGGTTCTCGATCTCGGTCTCGTGTCCGACGAAGAGCCACGTCTTGTCGAAAATCTCGCGCCGCTCCATCTCCAGCACCTCGAGATCGCGCATCGATGATCGATGCACCCGAAATCGCGGGGTGTCACGGTCGTCGATGATGAATCGACTTTGCGTCGTTCCGGTCTGTCCGGTTGCTCGACCGAGATCGTGATTGGGAGATTCGGTAGTCGTCACATTCAGCCCCTTCCGGCGTCGGCACCCATCAGCGTACGACCGATGATGATTCGCTGCACCTGCGCAGAACCTTCGAAGATGTCGAGGATCTTTGCATCCCGGTACCACTTTTCCAAGAGCAACTCCCGACTCGAGCCTTCCGGCCCGACCAGCTGCATGCACCGCCGGATCACCCGCTCGAACGTCGGTGGGCCGAACGCTTTCGACACCGAAGCTTCGCTCTTGTTCGCCATGTTGCGCTCGAGCAGCGACTGTGCACCCCAGTTGACCCGACGTATGCGATGTAACGCGGCATCCATCTGATCAAGTTCGTTCTTGATCTTCGCCCAACGCGCGGGCGTGAAGGAGTCACTCTGCGGGGACAGTCGATCGCGTGTGACATCGATCGACGCCTGCGCAATGCCGAGGCCCATGGCCGAAATGTTCGGTTTGTTCTGGGCCAGAGCTCCGAGCGCGCCGCCGCGCCCACTTTGTGTTGTCGGCTGTCTCTTGTTCGACGACGTGGCGCCGTCGTTCCCACTCCAGCCGAGCATATGGTCGACCGGAACGACACAGCCGTCGAAAAGCAACTCCGTCGTTTGCCACGACCGAATCCCGAGTTTGTCCTCGTTGGCTTTTGCAATGATCATCCCGGGGTTTCCCCTCTCGACGACAAACGCCTTGATTCCGGATGGGCCAAGAGACCGGTCGACGTTCGCGAATACCACGACGTACTCACAGGTCGCCCCACCGGAGCAGTACATCTTCGTCCCATTGATGACCCACGTGTCGCCGTCGCGAGTCGCTGTCGTCGAAACCATCGACGTGTCGGAGCCAAATCCGGGTTCGGTGAGTGCGAAGGCCGCCTGTCCCCCACGATCAATGATCGGCCGATACCAGCGGGCGATCTGTTCTTCGGTGCCCATGATCTTGACGGTGAGATGGCCGATACCCGAACCCTGCACATCGTTCACCCACAGGTCGCCGTAGGTGAGCGCTTCGGTCGTCACCAGGTCTCGCACCCACCGACCATCGATGAAATCAGGGAGGGGTTTCGCGTGGCGATCACGACGACTGATCGCTACAGGACAGGAGTCGAGAATGTCCTTCCAGTTGGGCGGCGGCGCATGCGTTTCGTCGGCCATTCGAGCGTAGGGTCGAACCTCGGCGACTGACCACTCGGTGAGCGTCTTTCCGTATTCTTGCAACTCCGGTCCGAGCTCGAAAAGCGTGTTGCTCTTCTGAAGTGTCTCGTGTGCGATCGTCATCGGGGCCTCACAGTGCCGGCTCGAAGTTGGAGAGGAGAGGGTCGTGGTCGAGCACGGAAAGCGCAGCCGAGCTTCGGTACCAAAGTTCGACCGGATGATCGGTGATAAAGCCGTGACCACCCAACACTTGGATCGCATCGCGCGTCGCCGTCGTGGCGACCACTCCGCAGTAGTTCACAGCCCGGGTCACGATGGCCTCCGACCCCGGCCAGTTCGCATCAAGGTGAGCTGCCGCATCGAGCATCTCGAGTCGCGCTGCCCCGATTCGGATCGACGAATCAGCCAGTAGGAACGAGACTCCCTGGAAGCTGGCGATAGGCTTTCCGAACGCAACACGTTCGGTTGCGTATTTGGCGGCATAGTCGGTTGCTCGCTGGGCAGTACCGCATTGCGCAGCAGCGACCATGAGCCGAAGCCATCCGACGGCCGTGTCGAGCTTGTCGCTCTCAGCACTGGCTCCGCCGAGAAGCTGTGCGTCATCGAGCACCGCATCGATGGTTACGGTGAAGGTGCGAGTTGCACCGAGTGCGATCTTTTCGTCGTCCTCGCTCACGGTCAGGCCCGAGTTGCGATTCGCGCCTGCGAACAACGCCGCCCGCAGACGGCCGTCGGAAGGATCTACACCGATCACGATCAGCGAGTCGGCGCGGTCGGCGTTGGGGACACTCAACTTCCTCCCCGTCACGCGCCAGCGGCCGTCGGAGTCCTTGGCAATGGTCGTCGCTGACTCCGACGGCGATCGTCCGAAGCCCTCATACAGGGCAACCACGCTTTGTTTCGTCGGATCGGACGCCAATTCCGGCAGGAGGGCGAAGGCTTGATCCGGCGATCCGCACCGACCGACGAGGATCGCGCCCGCTCCGGCCCACAGGGCGGCCATGGTAAGACCCGGATCACCATAGGCCATCGCTTCTATTGCGACCATATGTGTACCAATTGAAGGCAATCCGCCGCCGCCGTGGGATTCATCGACGAGGACGGTAAGGCCAGTCTCGTGCAGGGCACGGTGTACGTCGGACGGGATCGATCGCTGCTTCTCTGCCGCTCTCGCCACCGGAGACAACAGATCGAGACCGATCCCTCGACCCAGCGCCGCGACCGCAACCCGGTCGTCGCTCACATCTAGATCGAACACAGAACTCCTTCATGGGAAACGTCGACGGCTCCTGGAGCTTCCGTTGGAGTGTGGCACTGGACAAGCTTTTGTTCCACTCAACGGACAACGGAGTTGTGAACCAAACCCTATTCGTGATGGTCTTACGGCGTGGACATTACGGGTATACCAGGAGACGTCGTGGATGTTCACACCCATTTCTTTCCTGCGGACCTGCCGGATCTGGCATCCACGACCGGTGATCATCGATGGCCCTCACTCGTGGTCGACGAAGGCGGCCAAGGCCGAATCATGCGGGGGAGCGAGGTCTTCCGGCCGGTCTCCAAAACGTGTTGGGACGCCCGGTCCCGGCTCGAGGAGATGGATGCATCGGGGGTTGGCGTCCAGGTCCTGTCGCCGGTTCCCGTCCTGCTGACCACATGGGCCGACTCACCCGCGGCCATTGCCTTCGCCCGGGCCCAGAACGACGCTCTTGCCACCGCTGCGTCGGTAGCGCCAAGTCGATTTTTGTGGATGGGTACCGTGCCACTCCAAGACACCGATGCTGCGATTGCCGAAATGGAACGCGCACGCGCGCTCGGAATGAGCGGCATCGAGATCGGAACCGAAGTGCACGGCCGCGAGCTCGACGACCCTTCGTTGCGTCCCTTCTTTGCTGCGGCCGGCGAACTCGGAGTCGCGCTGTTCGTGCACCCGACGGACAACACGGGCGCGATACGTCGCAAGAGCCAGCCGTATGAGTTTGGTCTTGGGATGCTCACCGACACCGCAATGGCCGCAGGAGCGCTCGTGTTCGGCGGCGTGTTGGAGGACTGTCCCGGCCTGCGTGTCGGTCTTGCGCACGGCTGCGGCTCGCTGGCGTGGGCCTTCCCTCGGATGGCCCGCGGGGCAACGATGGGATCGACGCCTGAGGAGTTCGACCGACGGATGACGCGGGCGTCGGAGTTGCTCAAGCTCTTGTGGGCGGACACGTTGGTGTTCGACCCGCAGCACCTTGCGCTTCTTGCGTCGAGATTTGGCGCCGATCATCTGTTCCTCGGCAGCGACTTTCCGTTCTACCCACCGCAGTGGGGACAGCCGAGCGCGGTCATCGATCACGCGGTTGCACTGGGTGGTTGCAGCCCCGACGAGGCAGCTGCGATAAAGGGGACCAACGCCTTGCGCTTTCTCGGAGTCGACCCGACATCGGCGCCGGTCGGGTGAACGCCAACGCCGAGGACTACGAGCCCGTCGGACTCGTCACACGCGCGTTCGAGATTCTTGGCGCGTTTCGTTCTCAGCCCGTACTGGGGGTGAGCGAACTGGCCCGTCGTACGGGACTCCCGCGTACCACTGTGCATCGTTTGGCCAACCAGTTGGTCGAGGTCGGAGCGCTCGGACGGGTGAGCACCCGATTTCGTCTCGGTCCGACGCTCTTCGAACTCGGCAACCTGCACTACCCACCAAAGATTCGCGAGACCCTTCAACCGTTCATGGAAGATCTCCGAGATCTCACCGGCGGCGACGTCGGACTCCTTGAAAAAGTCGGCACCGACGTCATCGTGATTCAGGCCGCTCGACTGCGGCAGAGCAATTCGACCCTCATACGACTGGGAGAGCGGCGTCATTACGAGAAGTGCGTGGGGGGTCGTGTCCTCGTTGCCTTCACCGCATCGCGACCCAACGCCAAACAACGCAAGATCATCGTCGACGGCTTTGCCGTAGATCACGGGGTGGCCGAACAAGGACGAACTGCGTGCGCGGTGCCGGTTCGGAATCGACAGAACCGGGTCCTCGGATCGTTAATGGTAAGTTCACCGACGATTTTGGCCGACGCTGAACTCGAGCGGTTTTCACACACCGTTCATTCGTTCGCCCGTACCATCACGCTTGCGGGTCAAACCGCTCAAGTTGAATTTCTCGCTCAGGCCCGCCCCAAAATCCAACCAGTACTGGAGCCATGATGTCCGACCTGCTTCTGCTCGGCATGACGCACTACCCTCTGCTCGCAACCACCGACGACATGATGGCCGCGCTCCTTCGCAACACCCTCAAGGATCCGGCGATTCCTGCCGAGTTCAGCAACCCCGAGAACTGGTCTCCCGACGCTCGGTCGGAGTGGGGGTCCGACGAGGCAAGATCGTCGGCTGCCGGACATCGATCCTCCCTTCTTGCGGGATTCGCGAAGTCGCACGCGACGATCGAAGCATTCGAACCAGACGCCATCCTGGTGTGGGGCGACGACCAATACGAGAACTTCCGCGAAGACATCATTCCTCCGTATGCCCTTCTCGCGTACGGCGACATCCAGTCGCGCCCGTGGGAGAAGTATCCCTGGCCGAACGTTTGGAATGAACCCAAGGACAAGGCCTTTACGGTGCGTGGCCGACCCGACATCGCCCGATGGTTGGCGGAGCAACTTCTCGACAACGGATTCGATGTGTCCTATGCATACCAACCGCTCCATTTCGATGGTCTGGCCCACGCCTTCCTGAACACCCAGCTGTTCCTCGACTACGACCGCCGCTACGACGCCGACGGATTTCCTTGGCCACTCATATGCATGCCTATCAATTGCTACGGACGTCGGGTTATCGCCGCCCGAGGCTTCGCAAAGCCCTTCGGGGAAAAACTGGATCTGGATCCACCGTCCCCCTCACCGAAACGACTCATGGACGTCGGAGGCGCGGTTGCACGCGCCCTTCTCGATAGCCCATGGCGTATCGCCCTTGTGGCATCTTCGTCATGGTCACATGCCTTTCTCACCGACAAGACGTGGCGTATCGAACCCGACATCCTCAACGATCGCCGACTCTACGACGCCCTCGCCGCAGGCGACTGGGAAACGTGGGCCAACACCACGACAGCGCAGATCGAAGACGCCGGTCAGCAGGAAGTGCTCAATTGGTTCGCACTCTGCGGCGCGGCACGAGAACTCGGCCTCGGAGCGCCGATCGAACACAACTTCGTCGAGACTCACTGCTTCAACTCGAACAAGGTGTTCGCACGGTGGGAGGTAGCGCGTTCATGAGTGCCGAACTCGACTTCGGTCGATATGCCGGGCGGCTGACGGGCAAAGTTGCGCTCGTCACGGGCACGAGCAGGAACATCGGAGGCATACTCGCCGCCGGTCTCGCTGCGGCTGGCGCCAGGGTTGCCTGCAACGATCTCGTTGCAGCGACTGCTTACGCGTGCGTGGCCACCATCGAGGACGGCGGCGGCGAAGCGATAGCGATCCCCGGCGACGTGACCGACCCAGATGCGATGCAGGCTGCGGTCGACACCGTTCTCGATCGCTATGGGCGCATAGATATCCTCGTGAACAATGCAGTGAAGTTTGATACCCGCGGGGTCCTCGACATGCCGCTCGCCGATTTTCGTCGTCAGGTCGACATCGTTCTCGGCGGGTCGTTCATCATGACTGGCCTTGTTGCACGGAGCATGATTTCTCGGGGAATCTCGGGGTCGATCATCAACGTGCTGTCAACTGCCGCCTGGCAGGGTCAGGCGGGAAACATCGGGTATTGCTCGGCAAAATCGGCCATGATCAACTTCACCCGATCGGCCGCAATGGAGTTGGCCGTTCACGGCATCCGAGTCAACAGCTTCACCCCGACGGCCACCCTTCCCGACGACCCGGACCTGGCGTCGCAATTCACGGCCGCCCTTGATGCGATGCGTGCGGCGGGCCGGATGGATTTTTCCGGAGCGAATCCATGGGAGCGACTCCCGACACCATCGGACTACGTGGGCTCGATCGTGTTCCTGGCCTCAGACGACAGCGCGCTGATGACCGGGAGCAACGTGACCATCGATGGTGGCGCGCTCGCAAAGTACTGGCCCCAGATACCCCGCCGCGCGTAGACCGATCCGCGTAGCTGGTGCGCTCACTCGTCGGCCCCGTGAGCACGCGTACGGCCACTCGTCGGCGAGTTGCAGGGTGAACGGCAAGTTGTTGGTGGGATTAACTTGCCGACGACCCTGCAACTCGCCGACGAATGAAACGGCGTTGGTCGGGCTCGCATTCCGGCAACGGAACTATGCGTTCCCACCGGGCTTGTCGCCGGGCGTCCCTCCGCTCGATCCTTCGACTCCAGCTCGCCGCGTAGTATCCGGTCATGGATCTCAAACTCACTGGCCGGACCGCCCTCGTGACCGGAGGCAGTCGCGGCATCGGCCGGGCGGTGGCGGAGCATCTTTCGGCTGAGGGGGTCACGGTCGCTATCGCTGCTCGTGATGAGTCCCGAGTTCAGACCGTGGCGAATGAGATAAGTACACATACTGGTGGTCGGGTTGTGGGCTTCGCTGCAGACATGGGCCACGAGGACCAAGTGCATCGGCTCGTCGACGAAGCGGAGTCTGCGATCGGACCCATATCGATTCTCGTCAACAACGCTGCGACGGCAGCGGGTCGCGCGAGACCACCGGCGTTGCCAGAAATCACACGGGCCAAGTTGCTCGCCGAGATCGACGTGAAGGTGCTGGGCTACCTGTTCACCGCACAGGCCATCGCGCCATCAATGGCCGAGGCCGGCTGGGGCAGGATCATCAACATCGCCGGTCTTGCCGCCAGAACCACGGGTTCCACGATTGGCTCGATTCGCAACGTCGCCGTCGCCGCCCTCACCAAGAACCTCGCCGACGAACTCGGCCCATCGGGAATCAACGTGACGTGCGTGCATCCGGGCCTCACGCGGACGCGCACCCTCGACGAGGCCGTCGACGCCGACGATCGCCAACTGTTGGAGTCCATAGAAGCGCGTATCCCCAAGAGCAATTCGATTCGCACCATGATCGACGCAGACGACATCGCCGCGATCGTGACGTTCCTCGCATCGCCGCGCAGCCTCGCCATCAATGGCGACGCGATCATCTGCGGCGGAGGCGCTCCCGGCTCGATCTACTACTGAATTCGCAGCCACTGGGGCGGGCCGACGTCGTCGACGGGCTAGATCACGTCGGGCGCGAACCGCCGTGGTGATGGACGGCCTCGAACGGATGCGAGTCGTCATGTTGCCGCATTTCCAATTGCAGGAAAACGACGGGTGAGACGGGGGTTTCGGGTGTTTGGGCTGCTTTTTAGAATTTGCTCGAACATACGTTCGTGGTTTCGCGATACAATGTGTACGTGGAATCGTCTCTCGACCAGTCTCTTGAGCTTGCTGAGTCTGCGGCACTGTCGGCTGTCTCCGGCCTGCAAACGGCGCGGTCGTGACTGCGGCGAACGTAACGGCCGCACGTGCTTTGGTTGATCGATTCGACAAACTATGCACACATATTGTTGCCGCGTTTGCTGAGTCACCGACGATTCGGGAGGACGGGTACCGCAACGTTTCGGAGTGGTTGGCGTTCAACACTCATGCCCGGCCTACTGAAGGTGAGCATCGTGTTGCCCATGCTCAGGTGTACGCAAAGTTTCCCGGGTGGTCCGACGCGGTTGATGCGGGCACGATCGGTGGGTCACACGTGAGTGTGGTCGCGAAGGTGGTTACGAAAGCGCGTCTGCCGTTCCTCGAACGAGCCGCCGCGGACATGCTGGTGTGGGCAGAGACGCTGTCGTTCACGAAGTTTCGCCAGGCGGTCGCGTTGTGGGTTTCACATTGCGACGACGCGCTCGGTGACCCGACCTCGGAGAAAGAACACGAAGAGGCCCGGCGGGTGCAGTTGTCACCGACATCGGGTGGCATGTGGATCCTCAACGGTCTCCTCGACGCGCTCGGTGGAGAAGCATTGTCGAAAGCGCTTGAAGCTGCGATGCCGAAACCGTGCGAGGGTGACAACCGGACCCCGGCGCAACGTCGACACGACGCACTCATCGATATTGCTCACGAGTCGTTAGCCAACGAAGACCGGCTCACGGTCGGCGGCGAACGTCCACACGTCACGGTGACCGTTGATGCAAAGTCGGGGATTGCGCACACGTCGCAGATGGTGCGTTTGTCGTCGTTCACGCGCGACATGTTGCTGTGCGATTGCGTGACCACAAGTGTGTGGTTGAGTGCCGATGGCACACCGTTCGATGTGGGTACGCCGACGTCGGCGGTTCCGGCCCGGAATCGTCGTGCGGTCATGGTGCGGGATCATTGGTGCCGGTTTCCGGGTTGTGATCGTCCGGCGCGTTGGACTGATGTTCATCACATCAAGCAACGCGTCGATGGTCGTACCCATGAGCTCGCGAACTTATGTGCGCTTTGTAAATTTCATCACCGCTACGTCCACAAGCATCGCCTCACGATCCGTTGGGACCGTGACCATGCGAGTTTGATCTTCGAATGGCCCAACGGCCGCACCGCGAACAGTCCACCGCCCCCGTACATCGCCTTTGCCCGCTGAACCAGAAGAGCGTTGGGTTACCCGCAAACGCGGATAACCCAACGCGCCACGGGTCACGCCAGGGCCGCCGAACCATGGTCCGCATGAAAGCGATCCTCGGACACATTGGTATCAATGTCTCGAACGACGCCGGGTCGTTCGATTTTTGGAAGAGCCTGCTGGAGTTCTTCGAATTTCGGATCACCCCCGACGGAAACCATTTCGATGCTTCGGACGGGCACAATCAAGAACAACCCGAGTCGACACACCGGTTATCCACCAAACTGATCGCGCAGAATTCGCTTCAATGCCTTCCCGGTGGGGTTGCGGGGTATGGCGTCGACAAAGCGCACTTCCTTCGGAAGCTTGAACCGGGCCAGCTTGCCGTCGCACCATTTCAGCAACTCGGCCTCGGTGAGTCGCTCGTGCGAACGGACGACGCAGGCGAGCGGAGATTCACCCCACCGCGGTGACTTCTGGGCGATGACGGCCACCTCGACGACGTCGGGATGCGACAGAATCACGTTCTCGATCTCCGCGGGGTAGATGTTTTCACCACCCGAAATGATCATGTCCTTGATGCGATCTTGGATCGTCACGAAACCTTCGGCGTCCCACACGGCAACGTCGCCGGTATGAAGCCAACCATCGACGATCGTCTGGGCCGTCGCCTCCGGATTGTTCCAGTAGCCCTTCATGACGTGTCGACCGCGAATCAGAACTTCGCCGGGTTGGCCGGGATCGCACGGCGAGCCATCGGGGCGAGCGACCTTCACGTCGGTCAACATGTAGGCCTTTCCGGCCGAGCCGATCTTGAGTTCGGCGTATTCCGAAGAGAGGTTGGTGCCCGGGCCCCCCGCTTCCGTGAGCCCATAGGTCTGGAGCAGAGCGATTCCTTTCTCGCGACACTGCTCAAGCAGCGTGACGGGGACGGGAGCGGCGGCCACCGACAGCGCCTTGATCGATGAGCAATCGTGTTTCGACGGGTCGAACACGGTGAGCATTGCGTTCAACATCGACGGCACGACAAGCCCGCTGTCCACGCGCTCTCGGGCGATGACGTCCCAGATCGCCGATGGGTCGAACTGGCGCATGAGGACCACTGTCGACCCACCGTACATAGCGTTCTCGAGGGGCAGAATTCCTCCGAGGTGGAACAGGGGCAGCGCAATGAGATAGCGATCGCGCTGATGGAAGCCGTCGATCGACGCCGCCTGGGTGAGTACCGCAAAAAGTTGCCCCTCATGGGTGAGCATCGCCCCCTTGGGCCGCCCGGTCGTTCCCGACGAGTAGCACAGGCAGAGGAGATCGTCGCCCGACGCGCCGATCGGTGGTTCGTCGGGAGAAGCGGACTCCACCAGGTTCGAGTAGTGGAACGCACCCCACTCCGTCGCCACCGCGGCATCGTCGATCCGGATCCACGTCGTGACCGACGTCGAACCCCTTGCGTGAAGCTCAGACGCCGAGACATCGAACTCGGCGCTGAAGACCAACGCCACCGCACCGCTATCGATCAGCAGGTACTCGAGCTCATCAGGGACGAGTCGCCAGTTCATCAGCACACTTACGGCTCCGATTTTGGCCGCAGCGTAGTACGTCTCCACAAACTCGATGCATGTTGCTGCGAGAAGCCCTACCCGGTCGCCCGGCCGCACCCCCTTTTCGAGGAGCGCGTTCGCAACACGATTCACCCGTTCATTGAGCGTCTGGTAGTCCGCTCGCTTGCCCGCGGCAAGGTCGACCACCGCTTCGGTGCCCGGATTTCGAAGGGCCCGCCGACGAAGCAGGTCACCAAGGTTGGACGTCAGCACGAGCAGCCCGAAACGAGAATCTTCACCACCCGCTGACGATGAACTGTGCACGAGGATCAACGCAAGGTGATCGTCCGCTGAACGGAACAATTTGCGAGAACGCCAGGGCGAAGAACCTGGGACCGGCTCGGCGTCGTGCAAAGCTGAAATCATGACGTCGTATGGAGTGATGTTCCGCCGAAACTATCCGCCTGAACTCCTTCAGGCGTTTGCGCGACGCACGGAGGCGGCGGGTTTCGACGAGCTCTGGGTCGTCGAGGACTTGGGATTCCACGGCGCGTTCAGCCAGTGTGCCGCGGCGCTTTCGGTGACCGAATCGCTTACCGTCGGACTGGGAATTGCACCGGCGGTCGTTCGAAACGCCGCCTTCTTGGCCATGGAGTGGGCAACGACCGCCCGAATGTTTCCCGGACGCTTCCATCTGGGTCTCGGGCACGGCGTCGACTCTTGGATCGAACAGGTCGGCGAAACACCTGCCTCGTGGCTGCGGTCGCTCGAAGAAATCGCGTCGACCGCCAAGCGGTTGGTCGTGGGCGAAAACGTGTCCTTCGATGGCAGCCACGTTCATCTCGACAACGTCGAACTGGTCCATCCCATCGTCAGCGAACAGCCTTTGCTTTCCTTCGGAGTGCGGCAACCGAAATCGATTTCGCTCGCCGGTCGAGTGGCCGACGGCGTCATTCTGGCTGAGTGTTCAGGACCTGCCTACGTCGCGCAAACTCGCGCGGCAATCGGTCCAGATTCACGCCTGACCGTGTTTCTCTACGCAACCCCTGACGTCGCCGCCGCACGTTCGGAGATCGACACACGACTCAGCCAGGGACGATTCACCAATCAACTGAAGGTCTATGAAGGGGCCGTCGTCGACCTGTACGCCGAACTTCTCGTCTCGGGGGATCCGACGACGTGGATCGACCAGAGCCAGCGATGGGTCGCAGCCGGGGCTGATGCCATCGTATGGGTTCCGCTGATGGCCGAACAGCCCGAGGCGCTCGACGTGTTCGCCGAAGCTCTCCGACACAACTAACGCGTTCGCAATGGCAGAGTCACGATCAACAGAGCGCGAAGTGGGCGGTCACGGCCACTCGCACAGTCATGGACCATTGGCACCGGCGTCGCGTCGCGTACGGCGAATTCTGTTTGCCATAACTGCTCCCCTCATCATCGCCAATGTCATCGCCATGGTGGCTTTGTGGTCACGGGGGGCAAACGACTCCCGCTCGTCGGCCGCCCCGGGGTCGGTCCCCGCACTCATCGCTGCGACCGTGGTCGACCTGGATCTCGTCGACTGCCTGTCACAGTACGACGCCGAACTCGGGAGCGAGTTCTGCCTAGAGGCAACGGTCAAGCTCCATGGAAAGACCCACGGCGGCACACAAACGAAGTTTCAACAAAACCCGTCGGCGCCCGGTCGACTACGGATCGGCGACAACATTTACGTGACACAGCTCGGAATTCGCGAAGGTGCGCCAACCTATGGATTCTATGAGTATCGACGCGAGCGTCCGCTGGTTGTGCTGGCGATCGCGTTCGTCGTCGCGGCGATCGCCGTCGGCCGTCGAAGCGGATTTCGCGCCATCTTCGCTCTGGCTCTATCGCTACTCGTACTTACGAAATTCATGCTTCCGGCGATCGTCGCTGGCGAGAACCCGTTGCTTGTCGCCCTGGTCGGTGCATCCGGCGTGATGTTCCTTGCCCTGTATCTGTCACACGGGATCAACGTGCGCACGACATCGGCCGTTCTCGGGACGGTCGTCAGCCTCGCCATCACCGGTTTTCTGGCCATGGCCGCCGTCAACGCAGCGAAGTTCACCGGGTTCAGCGATGAAGAGACGGGGTATCTCGGAGCCACCGCCGGACAGATCGATCTACGCGGACTACTCCTCGCCGGGATAATCATAGGCGCGCTTGGTGTTCTCGACGACGTCACCATCACGCAGTCGTCGGCCGTTTGGGAACTCCATCAGGCCAACCCTCATCTCGGCTTTCGTGGTCGCTTCGACGCAGCAATGCGTATCGGACGCGATCACATTGCCTCGGTCGTGAACACGCTGGTGCTGGCCTACGCTGGCGCCGCGCTACCTCTTCTTCTGTTGTTCACCACGGCAGGGACGCCTCTCAACGAGGTGCTCAACGGCGAGCCTGTGGCGACCGAGATAGTTCGCATGTTGGCCGGCAGCATCGGACTCATGGCCGCAGTTCCGATCACGACGGCACTCACTGCATTCGTTGTGGGATTCGATCACGTCGACGGCGTGCAGCCGGCGAAGCAGTCAGAGCCTCGACCGCCCAAGCGCAGTAGCGGCCGGGAACGGCGGTCTGCTCGCAGTTGGCAACCCCCGAAAGCCGAACGCGAGTTTCGCGGCGCTGCCGGCGATGCCGAAGATGCCGACGATGCCGAAGATGCCGACGATGACTGATGGGATGATCGTCGTGACTAGGGATGTGAGGATAGGCAGATGAGTCAACCAGAGCATCCCGCCGACGACGCGAGTTGGTTGCGGACACCGATGACCGACGGCGCCGAAATCGCATCGCGCTATGACGAATGGGCTCCGAACTACGAGCACGAGCTCGTCAACGAATGGCACTACGACGCACCGTTCGTGGCGGTGCGCATCGTGTCGGAATTTCTCGGTGAGTCGTCGACGGCTTCGGTCCTCGATCTCGGGTGCGGCACGGGTCTGGTCGGTCGCGCCTTGACCGAGCGCGGCGCCCGGATCGTCGACGGCGTCGACGTATCGCCCGCCTCACTGCACCTCGCCGACGCCACGGGCGTATATCGGCATACGATCTGCCACGACTTCAACGCTGGTCCGCTGCCGTTCGAGGAGCATTCCTACGACGCGGCAGTCTGCGTGGGTGTGTTGAGTTACGCCCGAGACCCGATTGCCATCGTCCGGGAGCTGTGTCGGGTGGTTGCGCCCGGAGGAATCGTTGCGTTCACGCACCGGATCGACCTCTGGGAAACCCAGAACCTCGGAGCATTGCTGGACCAGCTCCGCGAACGAAACGACGTGCAGACGCTGACGTGGACGGAACCGAAGCCCTACATGCCGGGGAACCCCACCGAAGGTGATCTACAGATTCGCTACGTCACCATCACGACGGCGTAGGAGTTGTTACGAGTCGGGTCGTTTGCGTTCCGGTTGGCGAAGTGTTGCCACAACCGTGAGCGCGACAAGCGACACGACGACCGGGGTGATTCGTCCGTGGAAGATGCGAAACACGTGGTCCAGGAAGTCTCGATTGTTCTTCGGCGGTGGAACCCATCGAGTGATCCACGTCCATGCTCCTAACAGCGCGCCGATCACGACGGCAAACCCGAAGCGCCACCGCTTCTTTGCCCACCACCACATCAACACGACGGCCGAGCCAACGGCTATCGCCACGATCATGACGGCCGCGTCCTTTGGCGGGAGACGCACCACCTGTTGCCCAAAGAGCTTCGTGAAGGAGCCGGAGGTTTTTTTCGCGACCAGCAGGTGTTGCTGCTTCCAGAGGACCAGTCCCGTTGCGCCGTGTAGCGCCATACTCAAACCCAATACGACGTGAGCTCGTAATCGCTGCCGCTTGTAGCGAGTCTGATCCCCGATCTGACGAGACTTGTCCCACCGTTTGCGGCGCACAAACGTTCGCCAGTAGCCAATGGAGAACGCTACCGAAAGGGCCATAGTGATCGCTCGCCAGGCAGGTGAGAGCGATGGAATCGGGACGCTCAACAGCAGCAAGTTGAGGCCAAGCAGAAACTTCCCTCGAAGGCTTACTGCAGCGACCGTCACCATCAAGGGGACGGACGTGAGAATTCGTTTCCAACGGCTCGCCGGAAACAGCGACCCGGCGAGGTGTCGCGCCACCTGGACGCCGCGAACAGCCACGCGCGGGCTCCCCCAAACGTCACCGAATTGGCGGGGCAGATCTTCGTATTTCGTAAGTACACTTTGAATATCAGCCCTCGTCGCGAATGCTTGCGGCGCCCATTCTTGGGGCTTATCGTCGGGCAGCAGCTTTGTCTGCGCCACCAATGGAACTGACTCGAGCACGATATCGAGCTGCCATCGAGCGGTCAGAAGGTCCCTAACAGCCGACAGAGGAGACCCTTGGTCCGATCCATTGACAACAGCGGAGATTTCGTCGTGGACTATGTCTTGGACGCTGGTCCAAATCGACACGAAATACAGCTGGGCAGGCCCGGGAGCCGTCAGCGCATTCTGGATCCTATTCACAATCGTGTCCACCGAAGCGATGTCGGTTGAGCCGTTGGTCCGGAGGAAGTGCTCCTTGCGAATGAGCAGTTCCACCAAACTCGCCGCGGTGTCGAGACGCCCCCACATCCAGTCGTTCTCGCGGAACCGTGCCGACAGAAAAGCCGAAAAGTTCTTGAGCGAGTTGCCGGACAGCTTTCCCAAAGGACTCATCTGCCCATCGGAGAGTTTCAATGCACGCTTCGTGTCGAAGCGCGGAAGGATGCCCTTGACCGCTTTGGCGTCGGCCAGCGGTGACCTGTTCGCACCGGAGATCCGCAGATACTTCAAGCTCTGCCGTTTCGCCGAGGTCCCTCCGCGATGAAGGCCTGCGAGGGCCTGGTCCACACGCGCAAGAACGCCGATCGGCGAAACCGTGCGACGGGCGAAAGCTTCCAAAGCAAAGTACTCCCGCAGAACCGTAAACATGCTTTCGTAGCCGCCGGCGGGGACCAACTGGCCCGCAAGGGCCCGAAAACTCTCGGAGAACTGGTCCTGCATCACGTCGATCAGTCCGGGTAGTGCTTCGCTTGGGTCAGGAACGCAGGTTCCGTTGGCAAGAGTCCGAAGAGCTTCTTGCTGCTGACCAGCGAGTCGTTCTACCAACGGGACCCATTGCAGATCGGGGTCTTCGGTATCGGAGACAACGGCTCGCGCAATGCTCACCAGTACGGGGTCGCAGCAAAAGTTATTCGATGTCTCCCTCGCCGTGTTTACGGAATCATCGATCGTGGCCGTTGGGGTGGCGAGGACGGCCAGTTCAACGTTCATTTCAACGAGTCTGGCCAGAAGGAGGAGGTCATAGATTCTTCGCCGGCTCAGACTGAAGTCAGTTGGAACCCTGCCTTCGGTCCACCGGATCCAGTCGATGAGAAACAACCCGAACCGGATCATCTGAGCCATCGGACGAACAGGCGTGGCCGACGCCAGCGAATCGTCGAGAAGTTTCATGCGCAGAGAAAAGCGCTCCTCTTGATCGAAGTTCGCGATCGGTGACGGCGGTGCCCCCTGGCCGATCGGAGACCAGGTCAGCGCGGCTTCGGGGTTCAGGAGTAGTTCGTACAGACGGTCAGCGTCGGCCGCTGCGAGCTGCTGTTGTGGCACCGGCATCGGAGGGCACTGTTGAAACAGCTCGTACCGAAGGAGACCTACCGACTGAATGGCATCGACTTCGACTGAACGATTGTGCTCGACAAGAACGTCGAGGTCGTCCAACAACGTTTCCGAGGCCGCGCCCAGAAGGTCGGTCACAACTGCTTTCGGGCCCAGTCGCGACTCGCCAGGTTTGGGAGTCGACTCGCTCTCGATGTCGGGACTCGGGTGAAGAAACAACACCCAACGCCGAACCGGCCCCGTCGCCGCAGCAGTGCCCACGGCACGAATGGCCCGCGCGACCGGGATGTTGTCGAGCACGCCGCCGTCGTAGAGATGGAGAGTTTTGGGGACAGGGTCGAGGCCGGGATCGGGTACATGCAAAATTCCACTCAGATCCGACGTCGCTACCTCGACCGGTTCGAACGCGATGGGAAACGAGGCCGTCGCTCGAGCGACTTTGCTCGCCCGGCTCGTGCCCCCGGCGGCAACCAAGTCGCTGAACGCGGCGTCGTTCGCGTTGTGTCGAAGATGCGCAAAGGCCGATCGCCGAGCCTCCTTGTTGAGTGGGTCGACGGCGCTCCTCACACGCACACCGTCAAGTACGGTCAGGGCAAGAAACGCCTCCGATCCTGAACTCATCGGTGCATCAAGGTCGCGGCCGAGGATCTCAACGAACTTTTTCTCAAGTTCGGTGAGAAAGTAGGAACCGTTCAGAACGGATCGAACGTGCTCGCCTTCCGGGGTTGAATCGTGCGCGAGCAGCGGATCGATGTCGGCCGTCGTCATCCACGTGTCCTTGAGCTTCGCAATCGGGAGACCACGCGAGAGACATGCCGAACCGAGAGCGGCGTTCAGGCCGCCAGCGCTTGCCCCCGTCAAGACATCCAGCTCCACTCGGTGAAATCTTGTGAGCGCAAGAAGCTCGGACACGAACCGGCTGGAGTCTGGCTCGACCGGTCTTCTGATCGACGCCCGACGGAGCGTGTCGATCTCGGCAAGCCCCCCGCCAATCCAAATGGCCAGACTCACACCGCCTCGCATCGCCACCGCAAGCCGCAAGGTGCTATCTGTCTGGTCCCGTCGATGCGAGGTTTGACCCGTCGGCGAACTTGTCATGGCTGGTTCCTTCCGTCGTGGGGACCATATCGACTGCTTTTGCTGGTGTCCACCGCGTTCGCGGCACCCATGTGGTCGGAGCACTCGCGTCGAGGGATAGCGCGTAGGGAGATCCCCGATTCGTCATCGGCGTCGATTCTCGACACTGAGGTCATGACAACGACAACGCACCCGACCTCATCCTCCATCTCGCTGCCGACACCCGTACTGCTGCGCTCAACGACGAGTCACGTCCGCCGACCGATCGACGCCGCTGGGCGACGCTTTGCCTTGGCGTCATCGTTGTCGTCGCGGATAACACCATCATCAACGTTGCGCTCCCTACGCTCAGCCGAGATCTGAATGCATCGACTCGCGAACTGCAATGGATGGTCGACGCCTACTTGCTTGTCTTCGCCGGGTTCTTGCTGCCTGCGGGGAGCCTCGGTGACCGATTCGGACGCAAACGCGCGTTTCTGTTCGGACTTATCTTGCTGGGGCTCGCCAGCGGCGCCGCATTTGGCGCCAACAGCCTGCCGCTGCTGATCGCGGAGCGAACCTTGATGGGCGTCGGCGCAGCATTCGTGTTTCCTGCGACGCTGTCACTTCTGACCAGTACATTCACCGACCCACGTGAGAGAAAAATCGCCGTCGCCATCTGGTCGGGCATGGTCGGGATCGGTGTGATCCTCGGGCCGCTCGTCGGTGGACTGCTCCTGGAACACTTCTCGTGGGGATCGGTGTTCCTGATCAACGTACCGATCGTCGTCGTCGCAATCGTTCTCGCCGGCAGGTTCGTTGATGAGTCACGAGACGAGCACACGCGAAGCTGGGATCCGGTTGGTGCACTCTTGTGTTTCGGGTCGATCCTGTCGCTGGTGTTCGCGATCGTGGAAGCCCCGGTTCATGGCTGGACTTCGCCGCAAACCGGTCTCGCTACTCTGGTCGCACTTATCACCGGAACCCTCTTCGTGAAGTGGGAGCGTTCGCAT
>JANOWU010000046.1:0-20808 GCA_031418035.1 Acidimicrobiia bacterium | reverse complement strand
CTTTTGGTCCCAGCGTCACCTTCACGGCGTCGACGAGTTGTTGCATGCCCTTTTCCAGGCTGCGTCGAGCGACTTCATCGAACGCGATCATTTTCGCCATGTTCGTCTCCTCAAGAGTGTTTCGGACAATTCCGGGCGCTCGTGCCTGAGCTTGTGCTTCGGGCTTCTGGCACTCGACCCTATGGAGTGCTAATCGTACCCCGATTCCGATGCATCGTTGGCACACTCGGGTCGAGAGTGCCAGCGCCGCGCAGCGTGGTCGGCCTGCGTGGCTGGCGGGGCCGGGCCCTCATGGCAGGGTTGGTTGTGGGTGCAACCGTGGCGGGGGTGCGGCCAACACGTTGGTGCCGGAGAGCCCCGCCGATTCGGACTCCTCTCCGACACCATTCGCACACGCACATTGACAGGCGACCCGCAAAAGTCGCGCAAAGTGACCCTTGGCCGAAGATTTCCTATGATGTGTGGGCTTCCCCCAACCGATGGCGAACGGCGGACATGAAGGCACCTCTCCTAAAGCTCCTCGGGCCCACCACCATCGGCAACGGTACGGACAACGTCGTGCTCACCGGATCGTTAGTGGAGCGAGCAGTCTGGGCCCTGTACCGCGAGCATCCCAACCCGGTTTCGACGATTCGTCTTGCCGAATACATGTGGGACGGAGACCGACCCCCGACGTGGGCTTCGGCGTTTCGTACCCACATGACTCGGTTGCGGCGCCTTCTCGAGCGGCATTGCGAGGGTCCTCAGATCCGACGGGACTCGGCAGGGTACGCACTGGATATTCCGGAGGGATCGGTCGACGTCGACGTTTTTCTGGATCTCATTCGTCGCGCCCAGACAACGTCTACGCCAAACGTTCGATACGTACTCGTCGCTGCTGCAGCCCAACTCTTTCAGGGCGAGCCCTTTCATGGGAACGAAGAAGGGGAACTTCGCGAACTTGCCGATCGCCTCCTCGGAATGCGAGAAGACGCCGTCCGCCAACGACGCCTTCTTGCGATCGAGTTGGGGCGACCTGGCGAGGTAATCAATGAGTTTGCGTTGATCCCGGATGCGGACTTCATCGATGCAATGTCGGTCGAACCGCTCGTCGCTGCACATATCTCTGTTGGGAATCACACCCAAGCCCGAAAGATACTAAGCGCGCATCGTGAAGCTCTGGAGCGTGTCGGACTGGAACCCGGGAGTGGCATCACCGCTCTTGAACGGAGGCTCGTTCGAACGGTCATCGACGAGGAGTACGCGACGAAACGCATCTCCTCGCTTCCGACTCACCTGAGCGGAACGTTCGTACATGTCGGACGCAGTGATCACCGCAGACAGATCATCGAAGCAGTCCACTCCGAAGATCTCTCGTTCGTCTTGCTCCAGGGACCGGGCGGCATCGGGAAGAGCCACCTTGCGAGAGCGATCGCCGCAGAAGCCAGCGAACAAAAGGTTGCTGTGCTCGCCACGTGGGTCGACGAGAACCCGGCACCCGCCCACCCGATCGACGAGCTCGTACGGGATTTCACCTTGCCGGATTCCGTTCCCAGTTCCGAGCTCCTCGACACGCTCCTCTCGACACTCGTCGAGCTCACGCCCTCGCACCAGTTAATTGTCGTGTTCGAAGACCTCCACTATGCCGATCTCGCGACGGCCAAGATCCTTCGTCGCCTGCTGCGTCGAGACCCCATCGAAGGCGTGACCTTCGTCTTCACCGCTCGCGAACGAGTTGCGAATCCCGGGACCGCGCAGTTCGTTCGCGAACTTCAACAGCACAACCGCACCCGCACCATTCAGCTCAGCCCGCTCAGCCGCGAAGAAACCTTCGAACTCGTTCAGCATCGTCGAGAACTTTCTCCCTCTCTCGGGTGGACGCTCGCCGGCCGGCTTCACCGCGCCAGTGGTGGCTTCCCGCTTCTCGTCGATTTGCTGCTGTCCGAGCACCTCGACGGACCGGAGATCTCCTGGTCCAACCCCATCCAGCTCGACGACGCAATTCGCGCTTCAACGATTCATCTCACGGAATCGGAGTTGGACATTCTCGTCACCGCTGCGCTGGTCGGCATCGAGTGTGATGCAGGAATTGTTGCGACAGCGGCGAACGTCTCCGTCGCCAAAGTTCTCGACGCCGGCGACCGCGGCGCCGAGCTCGGCCTCACCGCGCCGGTTCAACGGCCGCTCATCCGATTTCGCCACTCCCTCATCCAGCATGTTCTCCCCACAACACGGCCACGTGTTTGGCGATGCCTTCGTTCGCGAAGACTTGCGGAGATGTTCGCAACTCGCGCCGACGCCAATTTCGAGGTTGCGTTCCATCTGGCCCACGCCCTACCGGGTGAAACGGAGGGGATCCTGCTCGACGAGATTCTCGATCGCGTCGAATCGCTCCAGTCCGAGCTTCGATGGGAAGAAGCCCTTGCCGTACTCGAAGTGGTCGAGCCACTCGTTCGAATGGACGTCTCGACGTTTTCGGCCAAGCAACGTTTTCGAACCAGCAAGCTCATCGCCTTCAGCAGCGACGGCTCCGCAGATTCCGAACTCTCGAGGAGCCACTTCCGGCAGGCAGTCGCAATCGCACGCAACGAAGCGAACTCCGAATGGCTGTTCGAGATTGCGATGGCTTCGGGGGCAAGTAGCCAACCCCTCGACGGCGATACCGAACGTGCCGACTGGCTTCGCGACACACTCGAGCCTCACGCGGGGCTCGCCCCGCATCTTCGCGTTGAAGCGCTCGCAGAGTATGTGTACTTACGTTCGATGAACGAACTCGACCTCGGAACACTTGACCTCGCCCGGGAACTTCAGGGGCTGGCAACGACGGTCGGAACCGACCGAGCGAACGCCTTCAACGCCCATGCGCAACTCGTGACCCTTCTCCCGTCGCCAAACCCGCACGAGCGACTTCGCCAAGCCGACGAAGCTACCGCCGTCGGTGCGTCCGCGACCCCCGAGGTCGCGGCGACACCTCATCTCGTGAAACTCATTTCGCTTCTGGAACTCGGACGCCTCGCCGAGGCAACCCATTGTCTCGGCGCGCTCGAGCAGTTGACGTCGTTTCGAGAACGGCCCGCTGACCGATGGGGACTCTTCGTGATCCGAGCGCTCTTGGCGGAATGGGTCGGCGACACCGAATCGGCGAACCGGTACACGTCAATGGCGCGAGAACTCACCAGCCGCCACCACATCCACGGAGGAGCGGAAGCGTCGATGCTGTTCGACTTCACTCGTACGTGGCGAAACGGGTCGTGGCACGACTTGAGTCATTATCGCTCCACGCCCCCGACCGACCCGCTCGAATACATCGGCTCCGCCCTCTACTTCGCGCACACCGACGAAGCGCGTCGCACCGACGACGTGTTGCAGTTCGTGGTGAAGGCGTTGTTGGAAGGCGCGCCCTTTCTCGGGTGGCTGGGCGCCTGCATGGTCGCCGCCGAAGCTGCCGCGAAGGTATCGTCACGCTTCGTCGATTCGTTGTTCAAGGCCCTCGAGCCCTACTCGGGCATCATCGCCATCAACGGACTGATCGCCGTGAGTACCTTCGGCCCGGTTGACCGGGTCCTCAGCCAGCTCGCACATGCCCAGGGCCGAACCTCCGACGGTGATCGATACTTCGAGCGAGCCTGTCAGCAGGCCCACGGCGCGCGCCTCGTGTCGTGGATGGATCCAAAGTCCGCCGAGCACCTCATCGATCTCACGAGATCCGACGTGTCCGAAGACGCCGACACCCGACCGGGCTTTGACGGACGTGCGGGACCGATCCGCTGACTGGCGACCCCTCTGCGCCAGATACCGAGGGGAATCACATCGGGGATCCGCCGTTGGATCCCCCGATGTACAGAAGAAGAGGGCCGACTTCCGCGTTTGATGCACATTCCGCACAATTTTCGTGGAAACCACCACGAAATCTAGGAGTTCTACCCAGTTCGGCGTCCTGTGATCGTCCTTCCAGGGATCAGTCCGGCAGCAATTCCGCTCCGAGGTCCCGAATGCACCCCAGGGGGTCAGACCACGAACGGTCTTTCCCGAACCGATCCGACAGCACGAACACCTGCCGAACCGTGTCCGCAAACGACTCAGGAATCACGAGGCCGTCCTCGCGCCCACCACAAATCACGACGACCCCGACGCCCGCGCGCCGTGCTAACTCGGCGACCCCGCCGACCACCTTGCCGTTGAAGGACTCGGCGTCGAGGAAGCCCTCGCCGGTGATCACGAGGTCCGCACCATCAAGAGCGTCGGACAGACCGACCTCATCGGCAACCAGTGAGAACCCTGACTGCAACCGTGCACCCATCGACACCAAACCACCAGCCAAGCCGCCCGCCGCTCCCGCACCAACAACGTTGCGAACATCCACGCCGCGATCGCGAAGGTACGAGTCGGCCAGGCTCTCCAACCGCCGCGTCAACAGGTTGACCTGTGCCGGCGTCGCACCCTTTTGCGGACCGAAGACACGGGCGGCGTCGACGAACAGCGTCTCGACATCGCACGCCACGAGAACATCGGTTCCCTTGAAACGCACCAAGGGCTCCATCGCCTCCAACGCACCGAGACCGCCGTCGGTTGTTGCGGACCCCCCAAGTGCAAGGACCAACTTCTGCGCGCCAGCGTCGAGCGCAGCGACGGCAAGTTCACCTGTCCCACGCGTCGTTGCATCAAGTGGCCGGTTGTTCTCCGCCCCGCCAATGACTCCGAGTCCGGACGCGCGCGCCATTTCGATGAATGCCGTCGACGGACGTCCTGGGGCGCCTTCACGAAAAAGCCAGTCGGCACGGACCGGTGCGCCCAGAGGACCGGTGACCGTGGTGGTGCGACGGGTCCCGCCATTGGAGAGGAGCACATCGAGCGTTCCCTCGCCGCCATCGGCCACCGGGCGGGTTCGACACGTCCAACCCGCTTCCCATGCGACGTCCTCCACAGCTCCGCAGAGTTGGAGCGCCGTGGCGGTGTGACGAAACTTGTCAAACGCCGCGACGACAGACCTGGCCCCGGGAACTACAGAATCCATGGACCGCTGCCGACGCTACGCAGCCGGTGCAGGAGCGGCAGCCGGTTGGGCTGCGGGTGCCTCTGTGCCGGCGGGCTGGAACTTCCGGGCGAGAATCGGCCCCACCATCACCTGGACATCGAACTCCGGGATCGCCGGCGGTGTCTTGATCAGTTGTTCGTCGGGAACGAGCAAAACAGTGGCCACCCCAAGGCTCGCGGCAATCGCGTTGGCCTCGGGCTGAAAACCCGGTTTGAACATCACGGCATCCGCCATGTTCGTCCGGGTGGCGTCACGCGGAGTCACCATGGCGTACCCCGACGGCACCAGATTTTCGTTCACTCGACGCGCTGCCTTGTTCACGCCCGACCCGTTCGTGACGATCACGCGCACCGAGGACGCCAACCGCGCCGGAGCTATCGTCGTTGTCGACAACGGATCGACGGGGGCCAGCGATGACTCGACCGGAGCGACGGAGTCGGCTGGAGCCGCAACGTCGCCGCCGCTCTTGTTGGGCGTGTTGTCGACGGCCTGGAGTACTACGACACCAATCAGGAGCGCCACCAGGACAAGGCCGGCCGCCCAAGTTACGCCGCTGCGCGAGGGCCCGGCATACGCAAAATCGTCGTCACGGCGATTGGTCATGGGGCGATGCTAGCGGGGCGACCGCTGCCAACGTGGACAGGGCGCCCGATCACGAGTCGAACGTGTTACGCAGGCGCCCGAAATCGAGCGGCTCGGCCCGAACACACGACGTCTCGAGATCGATGCGTCGCCCCTCGTCGGCAGAACGAACGATGGCACACATCTGCTCGAGAACATGGAGCCCCAACACGCCGGTCGCTCGATGCTCACGTTGTGCATTGGACGCTGACAGCATGTCTGCCAGTCCGATCCCGCGTTGCTGCGGGATGTTCGGTTCAGAAATAGCGATCTCTCGCCAGTCGTCGTTGAGCAGACTTCGCACCATCACCGGACCACCAAAGGTATTCGGATCCGGTACCGACAACGTTGCTTCGCTGCCATAGATCTCGATGTTGCGGAACCGGGTGGCTTTCACATCGAAGCTCGTCACCAGCGTCGCCACTGGACCACCGGCGAACTCGAGGATCGACGCAACGTGGGTCGAAACCGTCGCTTTCACGACGTCGCCGACCCGACCCTTGCCGTGCATGACTCGGTCCTCGATTCCGATGCGAGCCGACGCCATCACGCTGCGGGTCGGACCGAGGAGGAAGTTGAGTGCCGTCAGATAATATGGGCCCATATCAAATAGTGGTCCTCCGCCCACGCCATAGAAGATCTCCGGATTCGGATGCCACCACTCCGGACCGAATCCAAGCATGAAACCACTCGCCGCCAGCGGTTGGCCGATCGCACCGCGATCGATTGCGCGTCGCGCGGCTTGGAGTCCGGCACCGAGGAACGTGTCGGGCGCACAACCGAGACGGAGCCCCTTCGTCGCGGCCAGCTCAACGAGTTCCTGTCCTTCTTCGAAGGTTGAGGCAAGCGGCTTTTCGCTGAACACTGACTTTCCGCCGAGCAATGCGGCGCGAGTGACGTCGGCATGCGCAAAGGCGGGCGTGAGATTTACGACGGCGTGGATCGATGGATCGGCGAGCATGGTCTCAACTGTGACCGCCACGGTGCGGTGCTTGTCCGCAAATTCCCCTGCGCGCGTGGCAACTCCATCCGCGACGGCTGCCAATTCCACCCAGCCGAGCTCGGCCAGCGTTCGTGCGTACACGGGCGCGATGTTGCCGCACCCAATGATTCCAACCCGACTCACGTGACTCACGTCCATTCGCCTCAGCGCCGCCCCGTCGACAGCTTGTTCGACGTTAGGAAGGAATAGCTGTCGGCAACGGCTTGGAACATATCGGTGTCGCATCGGTCAAGTTCGACAACATGCCACTGAGCCCTCGAGCCCGCGGCTTCGAGTACTCCGCGAATGTCGACCGAACCCGAACCCACGGCGACCATTGCGTTCTTCGGGTCATCGGCTGGTCCATCCTTCACATGCAGTATCCGCAGCCGCTCGCCCAGATCACCCACGACCGCAATCGGATCCGCGCCTCCCACCGTCGCCCAATACAGATCGAGCTCAATGAACACGTCGGAATCGAGCAACGCCATGAGATGGCTCCATGCACTGCGCCCGTCAATCATCGTTTCGAACTCCCACCAGTGATTGTGATAGCCGAACTTGATCCGCCGCGCCGACGCCCGGGCATTCGCGGCGTTCAACACGTCGGCGGAGCGCTTGATTGCGTCGAGGTCAGCGAACGCCGCCGGCGGAAGAAACGCTCCTACGACGGTCGTACACCCGACGGCCTGCAACTCGTCGAGCGCAGCGGTGAACGGATCTGACGTGAGATCACCAACGTGAGCGCTTGCCACCTGCAAACCCGCACTCGCGAGCACCGACGAAAACCTATCGGGCAACATTGCGTGTAAACCCGCCAACTCGACACCGACGTAACCCATCGCCCCAACTCGTTCGAGAACCTCGGCGAAGTTCGCTTTTGACTCTTCGCGCAAGCTGTACAGCTGCACGGCGATCGGGGGAGGCGTGACCGACACCGACGATGTTGCGGACGAGGGAGGTGTTGAATCCATGGAAAAACACGGTACAGCTGTGTCGGCGCAGCCTGCGTCGTCACCGCTACACGGTGCGCCAGCGGGAAACAGTTCGCCAGGGTCAAACAGGTCGGTGTACGGCGTAACCGGACGTGACCAACACGGTGTCGTCGTGCAAAATCACCATTGCATCAAGGCCGCGGCCAACCAGCCAGTCGAGACCCTTGGTTCCCATCACGAATGCGGTAGTTGCAGCGACGTCGACTTCGGTCATGTCGCAACCAAGCACCGTCACGATCTGAAGTGCAGTTGCTGCCTCTCGTGTTCGCGGATCGATGATGTGGTTGCCGCGCTCATAGAGTGCCGAGGTGGCGATTGCCCAGGTACCGGTGAGCGAGATGACATCGCAGAGTTGATCAGCCAGGCGGGGGTGACGAATGCCCACCTGCCATGGCGAACCGGGTTGGGGGCAACCGCGAACCACGACATCACCGCCGGCGTTGATGCAGAAGTTCGTTGCACCGCGTGCTTCGAGAAGCTCCGCAGCCGATTGGATCGCCCATCCCTTGATGAACCCCGACGGTTCCAGTATGGTCCCATTCGGCGCCGGAATGTGAATATCGAAAACACCATTGGTGTCGATACTCAGTTCCTCGCAGCGATCGAGAAGAAAGTGCATCGATTCTGGAAGGTCGCATTCCGAGATTTCTCCGCGAGCGAACCGTGTGATCGTGCTGTCGTCTCGCCACGTCGACCATGTGGTGTTGACGTCGTGCAGCATCTCGACAGCGGCCGCAATGATCTCGCGGACACCGGACAGATCATCTCGGATGTCTATGCTCACCGGCATGCCCATCACGTGCTCGACGTGATGGGCACCGGTAGGGCTGCGTAAGGCAACCATCATCAGCGCGCCAGCGTGAGGGTTCCGGCGGCTTGGGCCTGATCGACGGCGGACTGCAGCGAGGCAAGATAACTGTTGCTTGTCATGGTCGCACCCGAGACCGTGTTGACGTTGGTGCTCTGTGCACGTAGCACTTCGGTTCGGATGATCGAGGCGGCATTGTTCGATAGGCGAACACTCTTCGCCTTACTGTTCGGAAGTTGCACGGGCGTGACGTTGGTGATTCGACCATTCGCCACAGCCAGCTTTACCTGTGAGGCACCCCAACGGTTCGTAGCGACCGACCCGGTGTAGGTCTTGGCGGTCGTGGTTACGGATGCGGCGCTGGCCGGCTCGGCCTTTGCGAACGTGGCGGTGAGGACACCCGTAGTCACGAGGCTGAGGCCGAGGGCAGCGACCCTCGACTTCTTGGCCGCATGACGACGAGTTCGTTTGGTTGGTCCGGGACGGTTGGTTCCGGGACGGAGTGGGATGGAGGTAGTGGTTTCGTTCATGGGTCTATTGAACGGGTGTCGTGATAGGCGCTGCCTGCTCGGAGGTAAGGGTTTTCCGAGAGGCACCACGTGGTGCGTACGTCCCTTCTGACCTCTTGCGCCGCACCTGCAACACACGGAGCATCAAGGGGTAGATAAACGCACCACACATCACGGCCAGCAATATTTGGAACCACCTCGACGTCGCGTCGGACCCCGCCTGTAGCGAATGCAGAACCGTCAGAACCCCGGCGGGGATGGAAAGCAGATGCAGCATCCGCCAGACTCGCCGTTTGAACCGCAATCTGGGCCATGACGTGGCCACGACGACCACCAATAGATAGGTGGCCACGATGCCGTAGCCGATGGCAAGAGGGAGATCGGACGCTTGCCCGGGCACGAGCGCTTGAACGATGTTGAAGCCGGAATCGGGATCAACAACGACTGACACGACATGCGCGACGGTAAACGCAAGCGTCAGCCCACCCAGCATGTTGTGGAGGTCGAGCCACCAATTGGGGCGTAGCCTTCGGCCAGTTTCTCGTGAGGAGAAAAGCAAGCCGAAGACGAGGGAGAGACCCAACAGAATCGTGGCGACGATGCCGGTAGAACGCGTAAGGTACCACCACATATATGTACACCTATCTTATCGGCGACGGGTCGGCTAGACAGCAAACGTCAGGGTGGCGACCAACCCGTTCTTGGCGTCGCCAGTAACCGTGGCGAGCTGTTGCTTCCAGCCGTCTCTGAACACGTTGTCACGTGCCAACGACGTACCGGCCAGATTCCCGGAGCTTGCCCGGTACGAGTTGTCTGCATACGCAAGCTTGCATGCCTCCTCCGGAAAGGCCAGCTGCGAGGTCTTGATCGCGTTTGCGGCGGTACGTGCCGAAGCGAGCGTCGGATACACCTCGAAGTGTATGTGTGGCCACCGCCCTGGATACGCCCCGGGAAAGATCGTCGTAAACGTCAGCGCTCCATCAGCGTTCGCCTCCTGCACACCTCGCAGGTAGTTCTCGTTCACGGTGGCGTCGGAGTACATCGAGTAATTCCCGTCGGCGTCGCAGTGCCAGATGTAGATTGCCGCGCCTCTCATCGGCTTCGCCGTCGATGCGTTCCGCACCACCAACTTCACGGTCAGCAACACACCAGCTGCCGTGGTGGTCGATGCGCCAAAGCTCGACCGGACATCGCTGCGCACCACACCGGTCTGAGTCAAGACGTTCGCACCGTTGGTCCCGTCGGCCGGGAAAGGACCACCGGTCTCCGATGGGATGCTGACGTTGGCCGCATCGCTCGTTGCCTTCACCAACGTTGTTGCGGGTTGCGAACCCGCAGCCTTCGAGGTTGCGGATTTCTGTGCGGTCGTCCTCTTAGCCTGTTTGGTTGTCGTCTTGCTCGTCGCCTTTGTGGCAGCCTCGGCCTGCGAGCCCAGAAGGGCAGTGGTCGCACCACCCAGCACGAGCAACGTTGCGGTCTGGAGAAATCGTCGGCGATCACCAAACGACGCGTCGGCGTCCGGTTCGGTCTCGGGGGAGTGTGGGTTGAGGTTCATGGTTTTCCTTTGGTCTTGCCACCATGGGCGGTTGCGTTCACCGAGTCTGCGGGTCCAAGCTTTGAATCGTCCCGCCTGATTCCAAGAGGTTTCCTAGAGCGCTGTCGGGTTTGCTGTCGGGGGTCGCTGTCGCGGAACAGCCATTTCGAGCCTATGTGGCGGAAAGCGCGGGGAAGCGAACGACGAAGAGTGCGCCGCCACCATCGGCGTTCGACGCCTCGACCGTGCCGTGCGCCCTCGTCGCCAGTTCTTTCACGATGGCGAGACCAAGCCCGGAACCGGTCACGGACCGTGCCTGGTCGCTTCGGTAGAAGCGGTCGAAGACGTGAGGTAGATCCGGAGTGGGGATTCCCGGGCCGTGGTCTCGCACCGACAACCGAACCGAAGAGCCGACGGCTGACGTGACGCTGTCAACGCTCACCACGATCGCCGTGTCGCCCGCGGTGAACTTGATGGCGTTCGAGATCAAGTTGTCGACGATTCGTTGCAGTGCTGTTGGCGCAATCAACACGAAGAGGCCGTCAGTCGGAAGCACCGACGGGAGCGAGAGCCGCACCGCTCGCTGCGACCGTCGTTCCCATCTTGGGCATGCAGAACGTACGAGCGCGACAACATCGACCGGCACAGGTGGCTCGGTTCGAGCGTTGTCGGCAGCGATGGCGATGAGCTCGTTCGTCACCATCGTGAGCTCGTGGAGTTCGGCTTCCACGTCGGCTTTCACTTCGGCACGTTTTTGCGGGGTCAGATTCTCTCGACTCAGCATTGCGACGTTCATACGTACACTTGTTAGTGGTGTGCGGAGCTCGTGCCCGGCGTCTTGAACAAGGCGCGCTTGCGCTTCCTTCGATTGACGCAACGACTCGAGCATCGAGACGAACGACACCGAGAGTCGACCGACTTCGTCGTTCGTCTTGAGCGGCTCGAAGTCAACCGCATCGAGATCGCGCGTAATTCGTATCTGTTCGGTCGACGCCGTGAGCAGTTGTAGTGGCCGCGCGATCCGACGACTCACCCACCAACCCGCGGCAACGGACAGAAGGGTCGCGATGGCGGCTATGAGCGCGTTTCGCGAGACGAGGTTCGCAATCACGCGATCGCGTTCGTCCACCCGTCGTGCAATCTGTACCGCACCCAGGCCCGCAACGGGGATCGTATCGACAAGGTGGTCTTCATCGTTGATCGTTGTGCGCGACGTTTGTTCTCGACGTCGACCGGCTGCCACGTCGATGTCGGACGCCCGAATGGGAATGATGTTCGAAGGCGACGTCGGCAGCACCTTTCCCTTGGTGTCGATGCACTGCACGACGAGCTCTCTCGGCACCGTCCGGCGAGGAATCCCGTCATCATTGTCGCCGATCGGGCCTCGACCCCGCTTGGAGCCGACGGTCGGGCGAACGTCATCGCTCGTTTCGCGTTCGAAGTTGTCGAGCCCACACGTGAAACGAGCTTCCTTCACGCTTCGCCGAACCGGACCTGCCACCAAATCGATCGAACGGCGAATCTCTGCATCGAGACGCTGGGTCGTGACGCCTACCGCTGCGCCAGCGCAACCCAGCGCGGTCACACCGACCAGGCCGGTCATGGCCAAGCCGATCCGGGTACCGAGGTTCATCAGCTCGCTCGGAGGCTGTAGCCAACGCCGCGTACCGTGTGCAGAAGCGCGGCCTCGCCGGGACCGTCGAGTTTGCGACGCAGGTAGCTGATGTACACCTGGAGGGTCTTCGAGTCAGGTCCAAAATCGTATTGCCACACGGTCTCATAGATCGAGGTGTGCGTAACGACCATCCCGGCGTTTCGCGCCAACATCATCAAGAGATCGAATTCGGTCTTGGTGAGGTCGAGTTCGCGATTGGCACGCCACGCACGACGCGCAGCCTCGTCGATTCGGAGATCACCCACACTCAAAATCGACGATACATCTGTGTGCATAGCAACGCGCCTGAGGAGTGCTCGCACGTTGGCCAGGAGTTCGTCGGGCTCGAACGGTTTGGCGATGTAGGCGTCGGCACCGGCATCGAGACCCGAAACTCGATCAAGGGTCTCCGTTCGCGCCGTCACCATGAGAATCGGTGTGAGTACCCCTTTGGCTCGGAGACGCCGGCACAGCGTCAATCCGTCCAGGAAGGGCATCATCACGTCGAAGATCATGAGGTCGGGTGCGCCGACGGTTCCCGATTCACCGTTGGCCAGTTTTGGTTCAACCGTGTGAATCCAGTCCGAGGCGGCCTGTCCGTCGGCAAAGGCAACGACCGTATACCCCTCAAGTTCGAGGAGGTTGGTGAGAGCTACTCGAATTGCTCGGTCGTCTTCTGCCACCGCGATCGTTGCCATATTGCTCATTCTTTCAGTGTCGGTAGGTTTCACGTGCGGTGCGGATACCCATGCTTCGTTGGTACCCGCACCGCATTGTCGACTTCATGCCCGGTGATGTCTGTGTGTGGCGCTCTTGCGCCGATCAGGCCGATGCCGGCGTGACGGCAACGGTGTTCGACGTCGCAGTCTTGCCTGCGGCCTTGGCGCCGCGGCGACCAGCACCGTCAGGCCGACCAGCACCGTCGGGGCCACCCTTGCCGCCGCGACCCATGCCGCCACCCATCGAGCCGCGACCCATGTCACCGGGGCCACCGGTCGGGCGAACGCCGTTCAGGCGGGCCGTCACCCGAGCAACCACATCAGCCTTCGCCATCTCTGGATGCTCAGCCACCTCCTCGGCAACATTGGCATCAATCACCGTCTGCAGATTCACACCCTTCGCTGCGGCAATCTGCGCCACCGACTTGCCCGACGACAATTCCGTCTGCAACTGCGCCGAAGTGATACCCAACGCCTTCGCAATCGTGTCGGCATGGGCATTGAAGCCACCCATTCCGCCGCGGCCTTGACCTACCGGCTTGGTGGTGCTCGCCGTTACCGAGGTCGTTTCCGGAGTGGTCGACGTTGATTGCGCAGACGCTACGCCGAACGTGGCGCCGGCTCCGACAAGTGAAAGTGCAACGATTGCGGTGACTCGGCGAAGTTTGTTCTTGTTCTTCATGATGTTCGTGTCCTTTGGGAAGCGGTCCACCCGTGTGGTGAATCCGATGAAGAACACAATGCGCGCCCGAGGAAAGAGGTTCGCTGGGTGTTTCCAAGAACCGTCCTAGAACGATCGGAACGCAGGACCTGCCTCCGCGAACGCCCCATCGACCACGGTCGACGCGACGGGACGTGTTCGTGTACCTCGCCTTTGCGAGGTACACGAACACGTGGGCTACCGGGCAAACAAGATGTGTGGTGGCGGTGGGCTGTTTGCCGTGCGGCCGTTGGGCCACTCGAAGATCAGGCTCGCATGGTCACGGTCCCAACGGATCGTGAGCCGGTGCTTGTGCACATATCGGTGATGGAATTTACAAAGCGCGCAGAGGTTCGCGAGTTCATGCGTGCCTTTGTTGGCGCGTTCTTTGATGTGGTGAACGTCAGTCCATCTCGCTGGGCGGTCACATCCCGGGAACCGACACGACTGATCCCGCACCATCACCGCACGACGATTGCGTGCCGGAACCTCTGACGTCGGTGTACCCACATCGAACGGTGTGCCATCGGCGCTCAGCCACACGCTCGTAGTCACGCAGTCACACAACAACATGTCACGCGTGAACGAAGACAACCTGACCATCTGTGACGTATGCGCAATCCCCGACTTTGCGTCGACCGTCACGGTGACGTGAGGACGTTCGCCGCCCACGTTCACGCGACCTTCGTTCGCCAACGACTCATGAGCAATATCGATGAGTGCATCATGTCGACGCTGCGCCGGAGTCCGATTGTCACCCTCACAAGGCTTCGGCATCGCAGCTTCCAGCGCCTTCGATAACGCCTCCCCACCAAGCGCGTCGAGCAGACCGTTCAGGATCCACATCCCACCCGACGTCGGCGACAACTGCAACCGACGCGCCTCTTCGTGTTCCTTCTCACATGTTGGGTCACCGAGCGTGTCGTCGCAGTGCGAAACCCACAACGCGACGGCTTTGCGGAAGTTCGAGAACGACAACGTCTGCGCGAACCGCAAAATAATCTCGGCGTCGCGGACCAGAAACGGCAAACGAGCTTTGGTGAGTACTTTCGCGATGACACTTACGTGTGACACGCCGATCGTGCCCGCATCAACCGCGTCGGACCACCCGGGCAGTTTCGCAAACACCTCAGCGTGCGCAAGACGGTGTTCACCTTCACCGGGTCGGGCGTGAGTGTTGAAGGCGAGCCAGTCCGAAACGTTGCGGTACCCGTGGTCACGAATGGTCGGCGAGTCCGCAAACGGGACAACGATACGTGTACATAGCGTCTCGAAACGATCGACCAGCGCCCGTGCCGCCGCTACGTGCGCCGCTGTCACGACGGTGCCGCTCTGTAGACAAGAGGCAGCCGACGATGCCGCAGACTCGGCAAGAGCTAGGTAGTGGTCGAGGGACGATTCCACGAGCACATTTTATCGCCATCCACGAACGTATGTTCGAGAAAAGTGGCGAAAGCCCCCGAAAGTGCCAAAACCCCCATCTCACCCGACGTTTTCCCCCCTTTTGCGAACGCCCGGAGATCCACCGAGCGTGAGGCGACGCGCCACGCCACGACACGGCACGGGTGAGGTACTCAAGTTTTCTGTCGGACGTCCCGATGAACTCTTCGATTCGCGCCGAAAATCGGCAGTCGATGGTTCGCGACTTCGGGGTCGATGAAGAGCAAGATCGCTTTCCTGGTGTTCAGCATCGTGTCCGTGACGGCCACGCTTTGGATTTTCCGCGCTCTAAAGGCACCAGACACGATCGCCGTGACCGCCAAACAGCCGACGACAGCTACGACCACGGAAGCCGATCGCCTGAATCTTTCCGTCCCGGACCACAATGCCGAAGTGTCATCCATCGCGTCCGTCACCGACTCCACGCCCGACACCACGACCGACACCACCCCCATCACCACCCGCATCGACAGCGTCACCGAAGGTTCGCACTCCCTGGGAGCAGTGTGGGTCTTCGGAACAGGTCCATCGGCTTTGAACGTCTCCGGTGCAGGAACCACGTTCTCAGGACCGGTTCACTCCGAGGGCAACATTCGGATCAGAGGCGCGGGCACGAACTTCCGCGCCGGCGAGGTCAGCTACGTGGCTGCCCTCGACGTCGCAGGCGCATCAGTTTCGCTTCAGGGCCGAACGGTGAAGGTCTCAGCCGGACGATCAATTCGACGATATGTGCCGTCCGAGTTTGGCCCGGAAAGCGCTGTCGCCCGGGGGTCGACGAACTACCGATCCGTCGATTCATCGCGATGCTCGGAAGGCACCTGGATCGTGTCGGCACGCGAATTGCGCAACAACACGTTGTATTACTCGACCTGCAACATCCGGGTCTCGGGCGCAGGTGCCACTCGCTCGGCAACGCTTGTCTCCGAAGGTTCGATCACTATTTCCGGTGCCGGGCTTTCATTCGATGCCGGTTCTCCAGGACTCCCCGCCCTGATCGCCGAGACCGTCGCCTTCAATGGTGCGGCGATTACCGTACGTGCGCCTATCGTTTCCGAAGGAACCGTGCTCGTTTCGGGCTCGAGCTTGAAACTCTGTGGCGTGGTCGGATCCGACGTGACGGTCGGCGGCGCGAACACACGGATCAGCGTCTGCGGTCGCTAGCTCTCTCCCAGGCGCCATCTAGTTCTCGACAAATAGTCCCGCTGTTGTTCAGCCAAGCGCGAGGTACCGTCACATCGCGACAACACGGAAAGGAATCGCTTCATGACGACCCCTTCGACCCTCCACAACCCTCGATACCCTCGCTCGAACACGTACGAGCCAACCTGGGTCATCGAAAACCAGATGGGTCCGAACGCGCTCTGGCTGACCGAATCTCTCATGGAACTCATGCCCATCGAAGCGGGCATGAAGGTGCTTGATCTCGGGTGTGGCAAAGCTATGAGTTCAATCTTTCTTGCCCGCGAGTTCGGAGCGCGCGTCTGGGCCACCGACTTGTGGATCCCGGCCTCCGAAAACCAGAAGCGAATCGTGGAAGCCGGCGTCAGCGACCTCGTCACCCCGATTTACGCCGAGGCTCACACGCTTCCCTTTGCCGCAGGCTTCTTCGATGCGATCGTCAGCTTCGACGCCTACCAGTACTTCGGAACCGCGGACCTGTACCTCGGCTACCTGATCGACTTCTTGAAGCCCGGTGGGCAAATCGGTGTGGTCATGCCAGCGACGACCCGCGAACTTGGCGACGAGATTCCGACCGCGCTCGAACCGTTCTGGGAATGGGACTTCTGTTGCTGGCACACCCCCGAGTGGTGGCGAACCCACTGGGACAAGACCCGCAAGGTCAAGGTCGACGAGGTCGGAATGATCGAAGATGCATGGCGCGACTGGCTGCAGTTCAACGACTTCATCACACCGCACGTCGAAGGCTGGTGGGTCGATGAGGTTGCGACAACACACGACATGTTGATGACCGATCAGGGCACCGAGATCGGCTTCGTCCGGCTGCTCGCCAGGAAACCGTAAGTGCCTAGCCACATGGCGAGCGCGTCGCCGTGGAGCGTCAAAGGAACCGGCGCTGGTAGTTCATTTCGCCGTCAGTAGACCCAGTCGGAACGAGCCGAAAACTCCGATGGGTTTCACGTGCGCTGAAAGAAAATCAACACAATGGTGAAGCCCGATTTTGTTGTGCACGTACGTTTGCCGTGGCCCCCGACTCTTTGGCGCGAGGAACCCTGACGGCCGACAGATTTCGGCGCGAATTTTCGTTAGCGAGAGGAGCCACGAGCCCACTTCGTGTCGCCCACGTACTCCGCAGTGAATGGAGCCGAGTGTCAGATTTGGAGTGACGACCTGCTGTTTACAAGGAGACCTGGCCCCGTGTCGGCCGGTGTCGTTGCGTGTTCCCAAGTCCGCTGACCAGCGGCTACTCGCCGCCTATTCGTACGTGGCACCACTCGCCGGATTGGCTGAAAGGCGTCGGATTGATACATCGGTGATACATCGACGTTCATCGATTTTGCGGACCTCCGCTCACCATGAACACGTCCCGGACGCCATCGTCGGGACCCTCCCGGGCTACGGAGAAGCGTCGGTGGCGATCTCCGATGCCACGTCTCGCCGGGCGTGTAGAACGCGCCACACTTCGATCCACCCCAAATCGATACCCGGCGGGTTGACCCGGTTCGAAGCGAAGGGTCCGTAGGCACGTCTCCGTCGGCTCGCCTCTCGGATCACGGCACGGGACCGGAGGCGACAAGCGATTCGATCCGTATGTCGGCGATATCTGCGGCGAGGCCGATTGCACGGGCGAGCTTCTCGAGCGTTTCGATGGTCGGTCGGAATACACCTCATTCCATGCGAGCAATCGCGGCTTGTGTCGCGCCCATTCGTTCGGCGTGTTCGACCTGCGTGAGCCCGGCGTCGGTTTCCCGAAAGCACCCACTTTCACCGCTGCTGGACAGTCGGCTTCCCGAACGGCCTTCCACGACACGACCTGACACGACCTGGACTGATATCTCGTGATCCGTCGAGCTGATTCGGTCAATCCGACCCGGGAGATGGAACACGTACTCCGCAGTGAATGGAGCCGAGTGTCAGATTTGAACTGACGACCTGCTGTTTACAAGACAGCTGCTCTACCCCTGAGCTAACCCGGCGAGGGTCCCTCAAGCCTATCGGCCATCTGCGGCATCCACTGGACGAATTGCCTCATTTCGCAAGCGACCCAGGTCAGCACTCAACTCGGATTCCCGACGCGCCTTTCGCAGGCAGCTTCACGCGGAGCTTCGGCACGGTCTTGCGCTTCGCCCACAATTGCAGGCGTTCGTTTCGGTAGTTGCCGATCAGGGTTACCGGCGACGCCGAGGAGAGGAGCACTCGGGCGATCGCTTCATGGTCGGGATGCCCGAAGTTTTGTCCGTTCGTCGAAAACAGGAATCGCTGGCAATCGATGAGGTCCAGCCACTCCGAGGTCACGTTGGCGTCGCTGCCATGATGGGGCAACTTGCACAGGTCAATGCGGACCCGTTCCTCACCCAACATCGTGCCGAGGCGCTTCAACGACGACGCGAGAACCGGCCCGTGAGCGTCGGCACCAAACAGCACACGTTTGTGGTCGAACTCCATCACAAACGCGATGCTGGAACCGTTCGCCGCCGATCCATCCTTCGTCGTCGGGCCAGCCAACTCGCTCAACCATTCGTCGCCGGGGTCGGGCAACACCCGAACCTCGACGTCGCGAGGACTGGGCGGCCGGTTCACCGAATCGGCGCCTTCACCGGCTACCAGGCCGGCCTTCTCCACAGCGGCTACCCACGTCTTGGCCATTCGTTTCAGTTTCAGTCCCGACGGCGACAGCAGATAGATCGTCGCACCTCCCGGCAGCACAACGGTCGGCAACGCACCGGTTGACGCAACCACGACGGGGCCACCCACGTCGACAGTCTGCCTCGGCTCCAACGGCGTTCCCAGCGACGGGTCGAAGTTCCATCGGAACCCCTCGTTGATGAGCGACGTGAGACGTTCGCCTTCGCGCGGCCCGAGTACGTTTCCGCCGTCGACCAAGTGCACGTATCCGTTGAACCAAACATCGCGAACTCGCGAGCGAAGATCAATGTCTTCCAAAAGCTTGATCGCACCACCAATGTGATCCTCATCGACATGAGTCACGACGAACAGCTCGAACCCGCCCAGAGGCAAGGCCTGCAGTCGCGAACGAATCGCGTCGAAACTGAATCGCGTCCCTGCGTCGATAAGCACACGATGCTTTCTCGTCGACGTCCCGTATTCGACCAGTAGCGCGTCGCCGTGGCCGCCCTCCATCATCTCTACTGATAACACGTTTTCTCCTTGCCAGGCTTTCGATATGTCTACTTATTTCAAAGGAAGATCGATCTCTCCGAGGGTCACCAGTAGCAACCCCACGAGGAGGCCTTTGGCCAGTAGGCGTCGCCTTGCCTCCACGACGGCAACGCCAAGAGTGCGATCGGTCCCGCCTGCGAACAGCGCCTCGACCAAGGCCTCTCCGGCACTCGCCGCATGCGGGCCGGTGAGCTGCGTCAGTGTTCCGACCACCGCAGCGGCACCTTCGCGAATAAACTTGCCCGCCATGTTCCCGAGTGGGTTACTCGATAACGCCGATGAGCACGCCAGAAGGAGTACGAGCGGCGGGCTCCCTTGCGCCCCGACGTATCGAGGCGAGAGATCACGCGACGCAAGCATGTCATTTTTCCCTATGTACAGCCGGGTGTCGGAGCGCACCCGGTCCGTGTGACCAAGCACCACGATGAGTTCGGGTTCACGCGAGATCCGCTCTGCAAACTGTTCCCACGACGCCACCTGCGAAAATTCTTGTTTCTCGACATGACTCCGCAGTGCCGCAGCCAAGCGTTCGGACGGCAGCGACCCGGGTGGAGCATCATCATCCGCTCTGGCCACCGACGAGTACAGAATGGGCTCGAGATCAAGACTCGCGATCGGGGCACGGTGCGCCCACTTTCCCGTGAACCGAATGACCCGAGAAACCGCCCGATTCGCTCCCCAAAATCGATAGGGACACACCTTCGTGGTTGAGGCCTTCTCACACTTTCGCGCGGGCGGTTTCGTATGCACACACATCGTCGCATCGGCGGCTGGGGTCGGCCCGTCGTATACCAACTCCAGCGGCAAAACGTCGGACTTCATGTCGGTCAACAGCGACACCGGACTTCCGTCCTTGACCAGATCTCGTTGGTCAAGGAACTCGAACAGCTCGCGGCCTGTGCGCGCAAGCTCGATCAGAAAACTCGTCTGCTCCTTCTTAGACTCCATACGAGTTGGATCGGTCAGCGCGGACGAAGCAATCTGGTTTATTGCGTTGGCAATGGCGCTCGCCGACAAACCATCGAGAGCCACGTTGGAACCCAACACGTGAAGGTCATTGCCCTCGAGAACATAGGAGTACTCCGCCTCGGAGCTGTCCGGGTTCGGAGTCGGGTCCGCCGAAAGGGGTTGATCGTAGATACGCACACGGTCACGGGGTAGCGCCACACTTCTGACCGTCGCCCGAAAGTGAGCCTCCTGCAGCGGCCGCTTCTTGAACAGCACCAGGATTGTGATGTCAACGATCGAATCTTCGGCGCCCGTGGTAAAGGAAAACCGGACGGCGTCGGATGCCCCGGACCGGTTTGATCGGTCGAGCAGCAGCGGCGCCGTTTTGAAAAGACCGAGCTCCTTCGACCGGACCTCGATCGTGAGTTCATGTGCTCCCGTCTCGGGCAACGAGCTTTCGGGGAAGGCGGTGGGCGACGCCGTCTCGTCGGGCTCTGGGATGGCGATCAACACCTCAAGATCGTG
>JANOWU010000045.1:0-11248 GCA_031418035.1 Acidimicrobiia bacterium | reverse complement strand
AGGTCATTGCGTTGAATCTTGCGTATCTCGCCGGTGGTGTGATCGTGGTCGAGCGTCTGTTCAGCTTTCCGGGCGTCGGACTTGCGCTGCTCGACGCCGTGCGGGTCCGTAATCTGCCGGTGATCCAATTCCTGGCCCTGTTCATCGCAGCCGTATATGTACTTACGAATTTGCTTGCTGACATCGGCACGGTGCTCGTCACACCTCGACTTCGGACGAAACTCCAATGACCGCCACGACGACCGTCGTCCCTGCGATTGCGAACGATCACGCTGCGACCAAGCCAGCGGGTGTGTTCGTTCAGGCCCTTCGTCTCACGCGCACGCGCATCGGCCTGCTGATATCGGTGTTACTGGTGGCCGTTGCGTTGTTTGGGCCACTCGTGGCGCCCTTCGGCTCGACTGAATACGTCGAGACGCCGAACCTTCGTCACGTGAAGGGAACGCTGTTGGGCACGGACTATTTCGGCCAAGACGTCGTTTCACGTTTCCTGTTCGGTGGACGTCCGATCTTGTTCCTGGCGGTCTGTGCCACGGTGTTGGGTGTGGGTCTCGGCAGCCTGTTCGGGATGGCTGCGGCCTATTTCCGGGGCCGCATCGACGAAGCAATGATGCGTACCCTCGACATCTTCCTTGCCTTCCCGCAGGTCCTGCTGTCGTTGATCGTCATTGCCATGTTCGATCCGAGCAAGAAGGTCGTTATTCTCACCGTCGGTCTGTCGACCGTGCCTCGCGTCGCCCGTATCGTCCGCGGTGCGGCCCTCGGGGTCGTCGAACGTGACTTCATCGGTGCGGCCGAAGCGATCGGAGAGAGTCGTCTGCGTGTGCTGTTCTCGGAGATTCTTCCCAACGTGAGTTCGACGATCCTGGTCGAAGCCAACCTTCGGTTGACGTATTCGATCGGGTTGATCGCGGGTCTTGGGTTTCTTGGATTCACGCCCGAACTGAACAGCGCAAATTGGGGCCTGATGATCTATGAGAACCAAGCCGCCATCACCACCCAACCGTGGGGAGTCGTGCTGCCCACGGCAGCGATTGCATTCATGACTATTGGTACCGGACTTATCTCCGACGGCCTGTCTCGGGTCGTGGCGGGCGTCGATCGGGCGAAGGCGGACGTGTGAACGGACTCACGATTCGTGGGCTGCGACTCAACGTGGCAGCGACCGGCAACGACATTGTCGATGACGTCGACCTCATGGTGGAACCGGGCCGGATCCTCGGGCTCGTCGGCGAGTCCGGTTCCGGAAAGACCACCGTTGGTCTCGCCGTGCTCGGTCACGCCCGAAAAGGCGTCGACATCGCCAAAGGTTTCATCGCCTGCGGCGAGCACGACGACATGTTGAACTTGCCAGCCGACAAACTCCGTTCGCTGCGCGGCGGAAAAGTTGCGTACGTGCCGCAGGATCCGTCATCGGCTCTGAACCCGGCGCTGCGGATCGAGTTGCAACTTCGAGAGGTGCTCGAAGCCCACGACTTCGGCGCGAGCGTCGCCGCGCGCGCCGCTCGCATCACCGAAATGATGGACGAGGTGCTCCTGCCGAGTGACTCGGAGTTCCTTGCCCGCTATCCACACCAACTTTCAGGTGGCCAGCAACAGCGCGTGGCACTCGCGATGTCGTTCGCGTGTCGGCCGTCGGTCATCGTGCTCGACGAACCGACGACTGGACTCGACGTTTCCACCCAGGCTCACGTGTTGGCAACGGTGCGATCGCTGGCGAAACTTCACGGTGTCGCCGCGCTGTACATCACCCATGACCTCGCGGTCGTGGCCGATCTCGCCGACGATGTCGCAGTTATGTACGCCGGCCGGGTAGTGGAGCACGGGCCGACGCAGGTGATCTTCGCCAATCCGTCACATCCCTACACCCGCCATCTCGTTGCCGCGGCACCCGACATCGGCGGTGGCAATGAAATCGTGGGCCTGCCGGGCCGTGCTCCGGCCCCCGGTAAGCGTCCGACGGGATGTTCGTTTGCCCTTCGGTGCGAGCACGCCATCGACGCCTGCCGTGAAGCGATGCCGCCGATTCACGAGGTTGTCCCTGGCCACGACGTGCGCTGTATTCGCGCAGCCGACTTGCGGACGGAACGAATCTCACAGCCTCGGGTGTTGCGAACTCGTACGTCCACAGACGAAGTGCTTTCGTTGGCGGCCGTATCGGCGGGATATCAGCGCCACGTCGTCGTGAAGGACGTCAACTTTGGCGTGTCGCGAGGCGAGTGCGTGGCGTTGGTGGGGGAGTCCGGTTCGGGCAAGACAACGCTCTCACGTTCGATAGGCGGACTTCACCACGAATGGACGGGCACGATCTCTCTGAACGGCTCGCCTCTCGATCAACGCTCGCGTGGTCGTTCGCTGCAACAGCGAATGAAGATCCAATACGTGTTCCAGAACCCGTACTCGTCGTTGAATCCCCGACGTACGGTCGGAGATTCCATCATGCGTCCTCTCCTGGTTGCCGACACATCGCAGTCCGACGCGACACGTCTCATGAACGAAATGCTCGAGCGCGTTTCGCTGACGTCGGCCTACGCGCATCAATACCCGAATCAGCTATCGGGCGGAGAGCGACAACGCATTGCGATCGCTCGAGCGCTGGTCAGCCGACCGGACGTGTTGGTGTGCGACGAAGTGACGTCGGCTCTCGACGTGCTTGTCCAGGCAGCGATCGTGGAACTGCTCGGTGAACTCCGCCGTGACCTTGGGCTTTCGATGTTGTTCGTGACGCACAACCTGCCCTTGGTACGTTCGATCGCTGATACCGTGGCGGTGATGAGCGAGGGGCGCATCGTGGAGTTGGGTGCATGTGAGGACGTGATCGGCAACCCGCGTGAGGCGTACACGAAGGCGTTGATCGAGAACACCCCGAGCATCGAAGCAGCACGGATCGCTCACTAGCCATGCTCCGTTCGACGGCACTGACCTGCGCGATCGGGTCCGAGGTGCACGACGTCGACCTCAATAGGTTGGACGCGGATACATCGGAGGCGATCTATCGGCTGCTGTTGGACCGGGCGGTTCTCGTGTTCCGTCGACAGGACCTCTCCCACGGCGCGCACGTCGCGCTCGCGGAGTCCTTCGGGCCCCTGACCGAGCTCCACCCGATGTATCCCCACGTCGAGGGGTATCCGATTGCGCGGATACGGACTGATGCTGCTCATCCGCCGGAGAACGAGGTTTGGCACAGCGATCTCTCATGCCGAGCGAACCCGCCCTTTGTGTCCGTACTCCGGGCTGCGGAACTTCCGCCGGTGGGTGGCGACACGCTCTGGGCGGACCTGCGGGCAGTTCACGATTCGCTCACCGATGATCTGCGCGCTGAGCTTTCTGATGCCGAGGCCGAACACACCCTCGAACAGGGGTTTCGCTTTGTTGCCGGCTATGGCCAGACGGACCGAGTCGATGCGCTCGCCTCGACCAAGCGGTCCGACTCCGACCGGACACAGGCGATACATCCGGTCCTGAAGCGACATCCGGCGTCGGGTCGCCCAATCGTCTATGTGAACGAGTCGTTCACGACTCGGGTTCTCGACGTGCCCGAGGAGCGGTCGAGATCGATTCTTTCGGAGTTGTACTCCGCAGTTCGCAACCCTCGCTTTCAGGTCCGCATTCGATGGGAGCCGGGCACGGTCGTGATCTGGGACAACTGGGCAACGCAGCATTTCGCGGTCGGGGACTACTTCCCGCAACACGAGCGAGAGGTTCAGCGAGTGACGGTCGCATCCGACGCCCGATCAGGGCTGTTTTCCTAGACCGTCTGGTCGGTCCGCAGGAGCTGTCGTTTGGCGACGGCCGCCGTCAGAACATGGTCTCCACGACGACGAGCAATTCGTCGGGAACGTCCACGTACACGACGTCGTCTTCCTCAACTACGGGAAACGTACGTGCACATATGGATGGATTGTGGAGGCATTCGCCGGTGCGAAAGTCAACCTTCCAGAAGTGCCACGGGCACACGACGTGGCTCTTGGTGAGTTCGCCGCCGTCGAAGCTCGAGCCGTGATGCGGGCAGCTGTTTTCGAGGGCGAAGATCCCATCGGATTCCACGACGACCAATACCGACTTCATCCCGACGGGAAAGGGAACACGTCGGCGCGTGCCCGGGGCGAGATCGGCACTGGCGGCGACGCGGAGCAGGGTCACGCGGTGCCGGCCACGGGGATGGTTGGCGCCTCGATGCTTGTGGTCGGAGGTGCGATGGTCGGAGGTGCGATGGTCGCCGAGGCGGAGGCGGAAGGGCTGGTCGTGGTAGTGGTGGCGGCGTCGTCGGACCCAGCCGATTGCAGCGATCCAGGGTTCGTGACGAGGCCAACCTGCTCGACCCAATCGCTCGTCCGCCGAATTTGCGCGAGATCTGACCATGACTGGACGATCTCGACCGGTGTCCCCAGCGGAACAATCTTGGTCATGGTCAACACGTTGGAATTCGTCACCCGAATGCACCCGTGACTCACATCGCCACCGATCTTGTTCGGCGCGTTCGTACCGTGAATGCCGATGGTGCCCTCACCGTTCGCGAACGAACTCAGCACGGTCGAGAAGCCGCTCAGGCCAAAGGCGAACGGGCCAAGTGCGCCGTTCGGGTTGGGCTGGGGCACCAGTTCCTTCACGAAGAACAGGCCGGTAGGAGTCGGTGTACCACCGGTGCCTGCTGCGATCTTCGTCTCGATGGAAATCCGGTCGCCGTCGTACACACGCATCGTGTTCGAAGACAGCTCAATTTGTATGTGCGCGAAGTTTCTCTGTAAGCGGACATCGGAAGCTTTCACCCAACCCGCCGTCCCGTTGGGACGGATCGGTACGCCGACACGTACCCAGCCGTCGCTCGTTCCCAGGCCGATGAGCCGAACGGCCCCGAACATCGAGCGACCCTGCTCGAGGCGAATTGCGCCGGTTCGATCACCGGGGGCGCGCAGGACCTCGAGCGTTCGACCAATGGACACGGCGATGACCGAATCGCCCCGCGCCGGCCACTCTTCGACTTTGATGTGGTCCCAACCCTTGATCGGCGTCCCCGAGGATCGAGGCGGCGGGGCGGTCGTCGTCGTCGGCTTCGCCGTGCGGACAGGTTGTGAACCGGTGGTGTTACCGGTGTTACCGCTGTTACCGGGTTCGTTCGAGGCGCCGGAGCCGACGGAGTTCTGGGTCGAGCGAGCCGCCACAGCCTTCGTCGTCTTCGCTGTGGTCTTCGTGGTTGCTTTCGTTGCAGCGAGGCTTGACGAGGATGCGAACACAATCGTAAGCGCGCCGAATATCACGCTGACCAGGGTCGGAGATACGCCGCGCCTTGAGAGGGTGGGGGAAGTGCTCATCAGACAGCAGTAATTGTAGTGGGAGTGGTGACGTTGCCTGACGACTGCGTGGGGGAGGGAACGACGGTGGAACTCACAGCACCGAGGGTGGTCGGCGGCACCTTGTCGAGCGTGACATCGATTACGTCGGCGTCCTCCAACCGACGTTGCGCGATGGTGCCCGGCGTGAGGGGAAAGTCGATCACGATCCCGCCGACGCTCGGTGGTGCATCGGGGTCGGCTTCGGGTTCAGCCATGGCCCGGCGCTGGGTGGGAAGGTCGGCGAGCGACTTCACGACCTCCACGGGAGTGCCGAGGGGTAGCGTCTTCGACACCGCAATAATGGAGTCGTTCGTCATGCGAATACAGCCGTGGCTCACGCTGTCACCGATCGCATCGGGTCGATTCGTGCCGTGTATGCCAATTGCTCCCTCGCCGCCATCGAAATCGTTGAGGACCTCGGAATACCCGGAGAGGCCGAACACGAATGGGCCGTAGGGTCCGTCGGAGCGGGCTTGCACGACGAGTTCGCGTACGTAGAACAGCCCCGCGGGGGTTGGCGTGCCCCCTGTACCTGTCGAGATCGGGTACGTGCCGACGACGGCACCCTCGTTCTCGATCTGCATCGTGTTGGAGCTGAGGTCCACGACGATGCGGTGCGTCACTGCAATGCGCGACACCTCTACGCCCTTGACCCAACCGAGGGTACCGTTGGGGCGAACCGGGAGGAGCACCTGAACCCACTCGCCGTAGTCACGGACCGCAAGGAAGGTGACCGGTCCGGTGGTCGATCGTCCTTTGGCGAACAGGAGTCCCGGTGCTCCCACGGAAGGTGCCTGGCGCACCTCGATCGATTTCGCTCGAGCCTCGATGACCAGCGCGCGACCGGACTCTGGCCACGAGGTCTGGTCGATCGATGCCCACCCTTTGAGGGAACGATCCACGGTCCAGGTCTCGGTGACATTCACCTTCTTGACGTTCGTCGGGGCGGAGGGCAGCGTCGCCCGAGGCCGGCTCGCCGAGGCAAGCACGGCGCTTCGTTTGGCGGCCACCGTCGTTTTCGTCTTGCTCGTGGTCCGGGGCCTCGTCGTTGGTGTCGTCGACGATTTAGCGGCGGTCTTTGTGCTTGGCGACGTCGCGGCTCGAGCTTCGGTATTGGACTGACCCCGGGCCGCGACGGTCGGCACCACGGCCGCAAGACTTAGCGACGCGATTGCAACTGCGATCTTCGGGGCTTGTCGCGCGATGAGCCGAGAAGGATCACTTCGCCACATGAAAGCCCTGTTGAACGACTAGTTCGACGTTGTAAGCGCGCGAACTAGTTCGGCAATGGCGCGCTCGGCAAGGTCGCGCATCTCGTCATCGGTGCGGTCCTGGATCGGATGCGCGATGAACACCGAGTGTGGCGTCACGCCGAGCGACGCACTCTGGGCGGCGGCTGCGTCGACGAACACGGCTGAAGCAACAAACACACCGGGGATGCCGCGTCCTTCGAGGTCTGCGATGTCGTGCACACTGCACGACGTGCACGAGCCTCAATCAGCGAGGGCTTCGATGACCGCCGTACAGTCACGAGCAATCTCGTGACGGAGGTCAACCGGCGCCGGCTTGGTGTACGTTGGCTTCTTGTATCGCTTGGTCTGCGCCCCCATCTCCTGGAGACGCTGTTCCACGCGATCCAGGAACACGTTGCCTCGCGGCTTCGAGATGTCGAGGAGTCCGATCGTGGCGCCCTGGAGGGAGGTGAGGCGAGCGGTCAACTGCCGCTCCACGGGATCTCGTTCGGCCGTCGGGTCAAGAATCGTCATTGCCATGGAGCAATCTCCTTCGTAATGGGTTCGGAACCTTCGGCTCCACTGACCCAGCCACCAATAATGGCTGAGAACATGCCCGCGTCGCCACCGCAATGGACAATATGTAGTCCTTCGGACCGAAACTTGGGTATGACGGCGTCTTTCAGGTGTATCGGCAAACCCTCGGCGATACCCCCGGCGCCCTGCACGATGTCTTCGCCGCGGAGTTGGAGGTGGGAAAGGAGCTCGGCCCGCAGGCGCGCCTTGTCCCAGCCAGCGGCGGCAAAGGTGCGGAGGTGTTCCGGAGACACCGCCAAGATGGCGTCGAAACCGACGGCCAGCTTCGGGTTGCCGACGGAGCGCAGGCACGATGCGAAGCTCCGGGCGAGCGAGTCGGCGTCGCGTGACTTCTGGTCGACGAGCGCTCGTGGACCTTCGCCGGCGAACAGCGTGATTGCCGACTTGCCCACCGTAACGCCGCGTTCCTCAGCCAGATTGTTCCAGCCTGCGGCGCGGGCGGCGTCCTCGGTCTCTGAGAAACAGAATCCGACCTTGCCCGGGTTGCCGAACGTCGCTCGGTCGACCCCGTCGGGAAGACCACCGCCCACGTTTCGAATGACGAGTTGCAGGGCGCGCCCAATGGTCGAATTCGCGCGGTTGCCCTGACCGAACACGTTGACGCCGCTGTTCATGCCAATGGCCGAAGCAATAGGTCCACTTACGATGAGTACTGGGCCGGCGAAGTACGTCGTGGCAAGGAGCCCGTGGGCGTTGAACGTCGGAGTGCACGCCGCCTCTACCGCGGTGAGCACGATCGGGAGGTACTCGGGAAGGCACCCGGCCATGACGGCGTTGATCGCGACCTTTTCGACGGTGCACTCATCGAGGTTCGGGGGAATGATGGCTACGACCTCATTGGCGCCCCGGTGTGTGCCCGTGAGCATCCGCATCACTCGTTCTGCCGTTGGAGGAACTACCGGGAGGCCGTCGGACCAGCCTCGCGAGTACATGGCTTCCATCTCGTCTTCGGCCGAGGCGAGCTCGATCCTACGTGCGCGTAGTGGCGTCTTCTCGTACTTCACGGCGAGCATCTCAGGCATGCCGATGTCGTAGGTCATCGAGCCGCACCCGGGCCTGTGCGCGGGCAGCGAGCCAAACGCCACGGTCGTGTCGATGCCGAGGAACGCCGACCACGATTCATGTGACCACCCCACGGTCCGGTCGGTGGCGGTCCCCTGTGAAACTCGCACCAGCGTCGGCACCGTGTCGATGTCGAGTGCAAAGCTGATGCCGAGTTCGCGGTCGTCGTGGAGCGCGGCGTGGCCGGCGAGTTCGGCCGGGAAGGCGGGGTCGTCCTGCGTGAACACCATCGTCACGGTGCCGTCGTCGACCAGTGCTTTGAGCACCGGGGACACCAGCACGCAGGTGGCGCAGTCGGCCTTCACCACAGCGATCAGACCATCGGGAACAACGGGAAGCGTCGGCACCTCCCTAGGTTCTCACGTCCGACGCCGCCGCGCCCATCTGGCACTCCAACTCCAACTCCAACCTGGGGTGTTGCGCACACCAACTTGGGCTTTTTCGCCCCCTTTTCGACGACTTTCGGGCAGGTTGGAGTGAAACACCCCCGAAGTTGGAGTTGGAGTTGGAGTGAAACGACGCCGGAGTTGGAGTTGGCGGCGCAGGGTGTGCGGAGGTTGACCGCGGACGGAATGGGGGCCGGGTAGTGTGGCGACGTGTCTACCAGAGCGTCTCGTACTGCGACCGTCGGAACCACTGCTCCGGCGATGTCGCTCACCAAAGCAGACGGGACGATGTGGCGTCTCGACGATGCACGCTCCACTTCGCCCGTGGTGTTGGTGTTCCTCCGCGGATTCTTTTGACCGAATTGTCGAAAGCACCTTGCGCAGTTGCGCGAGGCTCATGACACGCTGGTGGCTGCAGGCGGACAGATCGTGGCGATTGCGCCCGATTCGGTCGAGTCATTGAAGAAGCACCTCTCGAAGAACGACTACCCGTTCCTTGTCCTGGCCGACACCGATGGCAAAGTGTTCGACGCCTACGACGTCACGTCTCGACTGATCTCGCTCGGGCAACAGCCTGCGCTCTTCATCGTGGACACGGCAGGAATCGTGCGTTTCGACGCCGTCGGTAAGTCGCAGTGGGATCTCATCTCGCCGAAACAGATCGCTGAAGAACTCGCCAAGATTGGTTGACGCACCGCTTGACCCACCACTTGACCCACCGCTCGTTCTGGGCCGACGGTTGCCCGGAAGTCGAGAGCGTCCTAGAGCATCGACGCGTCGGCCCAGCACGCATGCGTGCCGAAGCAGATCCTCTCCGGAAGCTTCACCCGGGCGATGGGCCCAGGAGCGATGTCTTTGGCGTCGAACACCCAGCACTCGCTCGTGTCGGTGCGCATGTCGCTGATGAACGTGGTGAGGTAGCCATCGTCTTCGGCGGCGTCGGGTAGCGAACCAGATCGTGGTGCCATCGGCGCCTCGCTGAGATACACGCCATCGGGGCATTCGAAACGCTGGGTTTCACCGGTATTCACGTTGAGCTTCACCAAACCCGTGAAGAGGAACCAACCCGGCTTCGCCGTCGCTCCATACGTGTACGTATGTTTGCGACCACCGAAGCGATTGTTGATGGTGCCAAACTCCAGTAGACGGTCATCGATGAACCCTTCCGTCGTGCGACCTGTTCGAAGATTGAAGCGCCAGCGGTAGGGCTTGGGCTCCATTCGATGGTTGTCGATGAATCGGAACATGATCTCGAACGGACCGTCCTCCGGGCGACGCTCCGGTTCGGGATGAAGTTGGAAGAATCCGTCGAGCACGATCTCGTCGCCCTCTTCGTAGGCGTTGATGAAGTGGAGGACGAACGTCGGGTCGGCTTCGAACCAGCGAATGTCGGCCGCCGTTCCGTGGCGAGGAACGATCGCAAAACGGGTGGGTAGCTCGCGGTAGAAGCGAACGGCATGAATGTTTCGCTCGAGGGCTTCGGGATCCCAGAACGTCGGACAGTCGTTGAGGATCGCGTAGTTCTCCGTGAACGCCATGTCGTGGGGGAGTCGCGGGCCCGGAAGCTCGACCGGGATGTAATTCGTAAGCTCACGTTGGGAATTGACGACGCCATAGTGCATGTACGGCGCGTTCTTTGAATAGTTGAAGAACATCATCTCGTTGGTGGCCTCGTCGACTTTTGGGTGCGCCGAGATGCCGATATCCGTTGGGAAGGCACCGTTCCAGTCCTCGCGACCCATGGGCTCGAGCGTTGTGGGGTTGATGCGATAGGCATCACCGCACTGATAGTGCGTGCTGACCGCAACGCCGGCGTGCACCACGATGTCCGTGCTCGATGCATCCTTGAGGCGAGTGCGAGCGCCCCAACCATCGCGCAGCGACTTCTCCGGACGCTCCATGATTCCGGCCCAGAGCGGACCGCCGGCCTCACGTTCGGCTTCGAAGCCCTCGGTCCGCACGAACCGGTTCCGGTACTCGGCCGTCCCGTCGCGAAAGTTGACCATGTGAATCATCCCGTCGCCGTCGAAGGGGTGATACCGCCCGATCGAATCGTGGAGGGGGTTTTCGGTGTTGCGCAGGTAAACGCCATTGAGGTCGGTCGGGAGTTCGCCTACTACCTCAAGATTGGATGCGTCGTATTCGGCGTGTTGCGGACGCCAGGGACCGGTTCGATAGGGGTGGTCATCGTCGGGTCGGAGGTTGGTGGCGTACCGGGCGACAAGGTGTGCATCCATGCCCCGACTCTGCCACATTCGCCTGTTGGTATGCACACTGCGAAACACTGGGAAACACGGCGCGGGCGCCCCGTGCAAACCCTCTGCAAACCTCTGCAAACCCCGTGCAGACCCCCGCAAACCCCGTGCGAGGCCCCGTCGGCGCCGCACCGGTACAGGAACCACCAGGTACTAGCCTCGTGGGACTCATGAACGCTCCTTCCCGACCCTCCGACCCGGCAGTCCGCACCTCCATTCTCGAAAACGGAATCACCGTTGTGACGGAACTGATGCCGGGGTCACTTTCCGTCACGACCGGTGTGTGGGTTGGCGTCGGCTCTCGCGACGAACACCCGGACCAGTCCGGTTGTTCGCACTTCCTCGAGCACCTCCTCTTCAAAGGCACCGACACCCGGACCGCG
>JANOWU010000044.1:0-2336 GCA_031418035.1 Acidimicrobiia bacterium | reverse complement strand
CGGGAAGGCGCGCCGCGTATGCTGCCCGAAAGATCTCGACCTCGTCTCCCAGCGGCAGATACCACGGCTCTGCCAACAGACTCGCCCGACTGTGCACCCCTACCTCGTCACTCATAGAGGCCAGTCAAGTCGGTCCGATGACCACAGTGGTAGTTGCCCGGCTGGCCGATTATTCAAGAACGCCCGCAATCAACAGTTCGACGAAACGCTCGTCGCTGTAGCCCAGGATGTCGGTGAGAACCTCTTGCGTATGTTCGCCCATGCTGGGACCGGGTGCCGTGACCGTGGCCGGTGTGGCGGAGAACTGGACGCGCGACGACTCGATTACCACCGTTCCCATTTCCGAATGGGGAAGTTCTACGAAGTGTCCGCGGTGAATCAGCTGGGGGTCGATCATGCACTCCGGTGAGTTCTGCACCTGATGAGCGGGGACACCGACTGACTGCAGTTCGATCATGGCGGCAACAGCGTCGCGAGTCGCCGCCCACGCGCCGAGATGCGTGTCGTCGAGTCCCCCGGTGAACGACGCGAGATTCGCGCGCTGCGCCTCGTTCTCACAGGCGATTGCAATCCAGTCGGAGTCCGTGTCGCCTTTGGTTCGGTACACGCCATGTGGACGAAGGTTAGGATCGGTTGTCCCGGCGCGTGCGAACGGCCGACCGTTCACGGTGTAGTCGAGGATGGCTGGCGCGAGCGCGTGCAATGCGCCTTCGGCCTGCGCAAAGTCGATGTATTGGCCCTCACCGGTCCGACGTTGATGGTCGATTGCGGCGAGGAGAACTGCGTTTGCGAAGCGAGGCGCAACGTAGTCCGTGTATGCCCCGTAGGGTCCACATGGCGCTCGATCATGCCATCCGGTGATTCCCGTGAATCCAGTAAGTGCACTTGCCATCGTGCCGTAGCCGGCCATCATGGCCAGTGGTCCGGTTTGTCCGAAGAGGCAACTCGACATCATCACGATCGCCGGGTTCACGCTTCGTAGCTTCTCGTAGTCCAGTCCCCAATTCCGCATTGCTCGAGGCGAAAAAGATTCCAATACGACGTCGGCCCATCGCACCAGGTCGAGGACCACCTCCTGGCCCTCCGGACGGCTGAGGTCCAGTGCGATGCCCTTCTTCCCCGCATTCAGACTTGCGAACAACGTTGAGCGCTCGGCGCCGGAAATATTGTCTCGAAACGGCTGCAGGGTCCGGGCAGTCTCGACGCGGGTCGAGGACTCCACGCGAACGACGGTTGCCCCGTGATCGGCCAGAACCCGACTTCCGGCCGGACCCGCCATGACCCACATCAAATCGAGGACCTTCAGTCCTTCGAGCGCGCGCCCACGCTCCGCACCGGCAGCGGTCTGTGTAAGGGCTGGCTTTCGAGCTGACTCGGAGAACACCATTTCTGTATGTGCACCTAAGGATGGAGGTGCGCCGAGCCGCACGCGAGGGGTCTTCGACAACACGCCGAATTGTCCGGGATACCGAACCCCGTCGATGTCGTCGAAATAGTCGCGAAACGCTAGGTGTTCACTGTCTACGACGTCCTCGACACCCAGTATCGGTGTGATCAGAAGACTGCGCGCAAGAGCGCCCTCCAACAGTTCAGCTTTGGTCTTGGAAAGGCAGAATTCGGCGATGACTTCCTTGATCCGCTCGTACTCCGAGACCGGTTCTTTCCCACTCAGGAGCAGGTCCGTGTAGCCGATCCAGTCCTTGTCGCGGGTTGCCTCGTCACAAAAGCCCTCCTCGTGAATCCACTTCATGAACCTGGTCGAGAACACACCGATCGCCGAGCCGAACAGAAATGTGATCGACACATGGCCGTCTTTGCATGGCCACACAAGCTGCAGAAAGAGGTTGGCCAACTTCAGCCCACCAGACATCCGAAAGTGTGTCGACGCGTTGTTCGGCGTCGCCAATATGGAGCACTGTGTGGCCTGCGCCGCAGCTTGTTGTGCGGAGACATCGAGGTGCTGACCCAGACCGGAACGTCCTCGTTCCATCAAGGCGACGATGACCGCTCCAACCCCCTCGGCACAGGCATGAACGAACGCCTGTGGCACGCCCACCGGAACGGGCGGTCGGTCGACGTCACCGGCCAATGCCTGCGCCCCACTCGCCGCCCACACGATCATGTCGGTCGCGGCCCAGTGCGCCTTGGGGCCCGATGCGCCAAACGGACTGATCGACAGGATCACGAGCGCGGGGTTGATCCGGGCCAACGCTTCGGAACCAAAGCCGATGGAATCGAGGTGGTGCGGCCCGCCCGACTCGATGAGGACGTCAGATCCGCGTAACAGTTCGACGAGCCGGGCCCGGTCTGCCTGCTCGTTTTCAAGATCCAGCACA
>JANOWU010000043.1:0-24487 GCA_031418035.1 Acidimicrobiia bacterium | reverse complement strand
ATCGCTCACAATCTCCTCGATGCCATGTGCACGTAGAAACTCGGCTTGTGTGCGCAGCAGCGTCGGACGAGACACAGCGAAGAGCTGATCAGTCGCGACATCGCTGGTGATGTCGCTCGAACCAGGCGCCGCCAGCGGATCGAAGGAACGGTGATGGTCGCGATAGACGCGCAGCCACTGGCCATGCGGCTTCCGTGCCAACTCCGGTGTCGTAGCGCCATAGTCGATGAGCACGACACGGCCCCGGGGCACAGTCGACAGGGCGTCGCTCAGCCAGGCGCGCGCCTCATGCTGCACCGGGATCCGGGTACCGATCGGAACGTCTTCGGCGAAGCGTTCGCAGTACTCGCGCAACGTATCTGAACAGGGAACGACGATTTCGCAGAACCGGCTTTCCTCAACGACGTCCACCCGAACCTCCGCCCACCCGTCGGGCTCCAAGACGGCGACATCGAAGGCGAGATTGTCGAGAAGTTCGTTCGCCACAATGACGTGCACATCCACCCCCAGGGGCATCTCACGCAGCTGCGCCACCAGAGGACCTTGTTCACGCAGGAAGACTGCGTCTTCATCGTCGTCGGGCTCGTTACGAAGCACGCCCATGATCTGCGACGCGTCGACCAGGGGAAGACGTCGCGTTCGCTGGATGTCCTGCATGGCCGCAGATCGCTCCACGGCGAGCCATCGAAGCGCCGGGGCACATCTCGGCGTTGCGGCCAAGATCGCGGCGATGAGGCCACCGGGGCCCGCTCCGGGTTCGACGACCACGAACGGATCGACGCGGTCGAGTTCGTCCCACCACGAGTCGAGCGCCCGCGCCATCACGGCCCCAAAGAGCGCCCCCACCTCGGGACTCGTCACGAAGTCTCGGTGGCTTCCCGCACCACGGCCACGACTGTAGAAGCCCTCGGGGCCGTAGAGCGCCGCGTTCACGAATCGGCCGAACGAAACCGGACCATGTCGAGCGATGTGCTCGATGAGTTCTTTCACCGAGCCAGCATCACACGGTTACCGGGGAACGAATGGCGGGCCAAACGCTCAGCGAGAAAGTGATGCGAGATCGACGAGTTCGGTGAACAACGTCGGATACACACCAACGGCAACGACGCCGATCGCACACAGCACCATCGCTGCGCCCAACGACGGCGGAATCTTGATCGGCCGTGTGTCACCGTCGGGATTGGGACGCATCCACATGGCGCGCATGACGCTTGCGTAGTAGAAGAACGCGATCACCGAGTTCACCGAGGCGACAACCGCAAGAATGATCGCCCACAGGTTGCCCGCATCGAGAAGCGCCTTGAACACGTAGAACTTGGCCCAGAAGCCCCCGAGCGGTGGGATACCGGCCAACGAGAACATGAACAACGTCATCATCACCGTCGGGAACGGTGCGTAGTGGAACAGACCATCGAACGAAGAGATCTCTCCGCTGCGGGTCTTACGCGCAACAGCGATGACCATGCTGAAGGCTCCAAGGTTCATCAACGTGTACACGAGAAGGTACAGAGAGACTGCGGTGAACGCGCTCTTCGCCGTGGTGTTGTTCTCAGCGGCGACGGCCAGCGGAGCCAGGATGAATCCGGCCTGAGCGATGGAGCTATATGCGAGCATACGAACGATGTTCGTCTGCCGCAGGGCCGTGAGGTTGCCCACCACCATCGTGAGCACGGCGAAGATCCAAAACGTCGGTTGCCACACTTCCTTCTGACCAAAGAAGCCGACGAACACCAACTGGGTCAAGGCAACGAAGCCCGCGGCCTTCGAAGCAACGGAGAGGTAGGCCGTGATGGGGGTCGGTGCACCTTCGTAGGTGTCGGGGGCCCATTGGTGAAAGGGCACTGCGGACACCTTGAACGCGAACCCGCAGATGATCATGAAGATCCCGACGATCGCTATCGGCTTGCTCGTCATGTTGTCCGAGATACCGACAAGTGTGGTTTCGCCGGTGATGCCGTAGATCAACGACATGCCGTAGAGCATGACCGTCGAGGCGACAACGCCAAGGAGGTAGTACTTGAGGGCCGCTTCGTTCGACTTCAGATCGCGTTTACGCCAACCCGCCAGCAGGTATGCCGGGATGGACAGCATTTCGAGCGCCACGAAGATCGTGATGAGATCGCGCGCCGATGCCATGACCACCATGCCGAGCATCGAGGTGACCAGCAAGAAGCTGTACTCGCCCTCGTAATAGTCGCCCTCGGAAAGATAGTTCGACGACATCAGCAACACGATGTAGCCGGCTACCAGGAACAAACCCTTGAAAAGCAACGAGTACTTATCAACGACGTATGCTCCATCGAACATCGACCGGCTCGAGCCGTCGGCGGCCAGCGTGAGCAGCGGAATGGCCGACAGGGCAACGCCGATACCGGCCACCGTCGTGATGATGAACTTGCGGGTTTCGTCGACGAAGAGATCGACGATCAATACCACCATCGCAACGACGGTGAGCACGATCTCGGGCGCGAGGGCGTGGTAGTCGAGGTGAGGTGCCTTCCACTCGCCGGTGGCGGCGAGAGCGAGTCCGAGAACAGAGGACATTGGTTCGTCAGCCTCCGAAGGCTTTGGTCAGAACCTGGACGGCGGGATCGGTTACGTCGAACATGAAACGCGGCCATAGACCGAAGACAACGATGCCGACGAGGAAGGGAATCCACGCCAACCACTCGGTGGGAAGGACGTCGTCAAACTGCTGGCCCTTCCATTCGTCTTTCTCCGTACCGAACGCCGTGCGCTGGTAGAGCCACAGCAGGTAGCCCGCCGCCAAGACGGTGCCAACGGCGGCCACAACCATGAGCGTGCGATACAGCGCCACGTTGAGGCCCGGAGCCGGGTTGTATGTCGAAAGGATCGCGGGGAACTCGCCCCAGAATCCGGCGAGCCCCGGAAGACCGAGCGACGCCATCGACGCAAAGCCCAGCACCCATCCCAGTTTCGGCATGCTCTGCAGCAGACCGCCGAGACGCTTGATCTCCAGCGTATGAAAGCGCTCTTTGACGGAACCGGCGCAGAAGAACAACATGCCGGTGATGAGGCCGTGGGCCACCATGCCGAACAGGGCTGCGTTGATGCCAAAGCTGGTCAGCGTCGAGATACCCAACATGACGTAGCCCATGTGGGCCACCGACGAGAAGGCGATCAGGCGCTTCATGTCTTTTTGGGCTAGACACCCGAGCGCTCCGTAGATGATCCCAATGGCTGCGAGCACGCCGATGATCGGCGCCCAGGTGCGCGCCGCATCGGGAAGGATCGGGATCGCGATCTTGATGAAACCGAACGTACCCAGCTTCAACAGCACTGCGGCGAGGATCACCGAGCCAACGGTGGGGGCCTCAGTGTGCGCGTCGGGCAACCAGGTGTGAAACGGGAACATCGGAACCTTGACGGCGAAGCCCAAGAAGATGCCGGCGAAAATCCAGATCTGCGTGTTCTTGGGAATCCCGGCCGTGGTCACGTTTTGCGTCAGTTCGGCGATATCGAAGGTGCGCCCGGCCTTGAAGTACAGGGCAAGGAAGCCGAGAAGCATGAACGCGGAACCGAACATCGTGTAGAGGAAGAACTTGATCGACGCATACTGACGATTCGGTCCACCCCAGACACCGATCAAGAAGTACATCGGAAGGAGCGTCAGTTCGAAGAAGACGAAGAACAGAATCAGGTCCTGGGAGACGAACACACCGTTCATGCCTGTTTCGAGGATGAGCATGAGTGCCAGGACGGCCTTGGGGTTATGCGGTTCGGGCCAGTGGTTCCAGGAGTAGATGATGCAAAGGACGATCACCACGGTGGAGAGCATCAGCATCGGCAACGCTATGCCGTTCAGACCGATGTGGTAGCGGCTGTTGATCAACTCGATCCAACGCTTGTTCTGGACGAATTGGTTCACACCCGCCTGGTCGTAGTCGAAGCTGCTCAGCGCAGCGATGGCGAGAAGCATCGTGGCTCCGGCAAACCCGAGCCCGACGATCTTGGTTGACTCTTCGTCGTTTCGTGGCATCAACATCACGACGATCGCTCCCACGAGAGGGAGGAACGTTATGAGGGTCAGGCCCCAGCTGTTCAGAAAACTATCCATGGCGGTGGTGGTGATCTCCTAGAAGTGCTTCGCGGGCACTAGATGAACAATGCAAGGCCGAGGCCGATAAGGCCCACAGAGGCGACGAACATGGCGGCATAACTTTGAACTCGGCCGGTCTGGAGGCGACGCAACACGCCACCAGAAGTCGAGGCGGTAGCACCGGCACCATTTACGATGCCGTCGATACCTTTTTGGTCGATCACTTCGTAGGTGAACGTACCAAGACCAACTGCAGATTTTCCTACGGTGTTCACGATCCGATCGAGGACTTCCTGGTTGAACCAGTAGGCCATCTTCGCAATCGGACCCTTGATCGATCCGACGATCAGACCCGTCCAGAGGTGATCGAGGTAGTACTTATTCTTCAAGACCTTGTGCACGAGAGCGGGAATCCCGCCCCGTCGGACGAGGCCGAGGTCACCCTTTTTGCTGACGTTGTACCAGAGACCGACACCGATCCCGGCGAGAGCAAGGGCGACCGAGGGGATCGCCACGCCCCAATCAAAGGGATGCACCTTGTCCGCTGCCTCAAGGGTCTCCTCGAACGTGAGGTTGGCGATGAAGTGCTCGAACCAGAAGTTCTTCAGGATGGCGAAGTTGGCGAACGGCCAGTTCGCGAAGCCGACGATGGTCGCCATGACCGCCAGGGCCACCAGTGGGCCCGTGATCAGACCGGGCGACTCGTGGGGCCCGTCATGGGCATCGTGGGCGTCGTGGGAATCGTGAGCATCGGGCGCGGCATGCGTGTCGTGTGCTGCATGGGTGTCGTGCGCAGCGTGCGTGTCGTGGGCGGCGTGAGTGTCTTGCGCGGCGTGAGTGTCTTGCGCGGCGTGCGTGTCCTGTGCAGCATGGGTGTCGTGGGTGTCATGCGCACCGTGAGCATCGTGCTCGTCGTGGAAAAGATGGAGCCGGTTCTCGCCCCAGAACGTCTTGGCCATCACGCGGGTCATGTAGCACGCCGTCATGAAGGCACCCAGCGAACCGGCAATGAACGCAAGGGTGAAGCCGTTCTTGTCGGCGGCGTTCAAAATTTCGTCTTTCGACCAGAAGCCAGAGAAGATCGGGAGACCGGCGAGCGCTAGGTACCCGACAAAGAAGGTCTTGTACGTGATCGGCATGTACTTCCTGAGGCCGCCCATCCGCTCCATCTCGAAGCTGTGATGCGAACCGGAATGGGCGATCGAACCTGAGGCCTGGAACAGCAGCGCCTTGAAGAACGCGTGCGTCACGAGGTGGAAGATCGCCCCGACCCACGCACCAACCGAAAGTCCCATGACCATGTACCCGAGTTGGGACACCGTGGAATACGCCAACACCTTCTTGATGTCCGTCTGCACGAACGCCAAACCCGCCGCCATGACCAAGGTGATGGAACCAACCCACGCGCCGACGTTCATGCCGCCGGCATCGATCGAGAAGCCCTTCCAAAACACGCCGTAGAGGCGGGCGAACAGATAGACGCCGGCCACAACCATGGTCGCCGCGTGAATCAATGCCGAAGCCGGCGTCGGGCCAGCCATCGCGTCGGGGAGCCATGTGTGGAGCGGGAACTGCGCCGACTTGCCGATCACACCGAGAAACAGGCACGACGCCGAGACCAGGAGCAGCCGGTGGCTTATCTCACCATGAAGCGCCATCTCGTTGATCTTCGCGATGTCGAAGGTCTTGCCGGCCGCGAAGAACAACGTGACGATACCGACGAGAAGCCCGATATCACCGGTGCGGGTCGTGAGGAAGGCCTTGAGCGCAGCGTCGGTGTTCGTCTTGTCTTCCCACCAATGACCGATGAGCAGGAACGAACACAGGCCCATCAACTCCCACCCGAAGAAGAGGCCAAGGGTCGTCGAACTCTGGACCATCCACAGCATTGCGGCGGTAAAGAGGTTGAGCGACGCGAAGTAGTGCGTATAGCGCTTATCGCCTCGCAGGTATTCGATCGAGAAGATATGCACACATAGCGAAATGAATGATACGACGAACAGCATCGCGATCGCGAAGCCGTCTACCTGAATGCCGAGGCCGATGTCGATGTTGCCGTCTTTGTACCACGAGACCTGCTTGATGATCGCCTCACGGATGCCATGGCTTTCCTCGCCGGCTTCCGCGGCACGAACGGCTGTCGGGACCATCTTCGATCCACCGACGGCAGCAGCATGATCTTCCTCCGCGCCTACTTCGGTGCCTTCACTGTGGCCGGCTTCGCTGCCTTCCGCGCCATGGCCAGCTTCGGTGCCTTCCGCGCCGTGTTCGGCACCAGATTCCGCTCCACCTTCGGCACTGTGTTCGGTGGTCGCCTCACTGTGTCCGGCCGGACGCGAGTTCCAGTTGAAGATCGCAACGGTCGACAGCACGAGGCAGATCGCAACGGCGGCGGTGCCCACCTCGGCACCCTTCTTCGGGAGACGCTTTCCGAAGAAGAGCGTGATCACGAAGGCGGCCACCATCAGGGCCGGCAGAATCCAAACTTGTTCGAGCACGACCGACTCAGCCCTTCATCTGCGAGATGTCGGAGATGTCGATGTTTCGACGATTCCGGTAGATCAATAGGACGATGGCCAACCCGACGCCGACTTCAGCTGCGGCGACAGCAATCGCGAACAGGGCGAAAACGTGCCCGGCGATGTCATCGTTCTTCAACGAGAAGGCGATGAGGTTCATGTTCACGGAGTTGATCATGAGCTCGATGGACATCAAGACGAGCACGGCATTCTTGCGGGCCAACACGCCGTAGATTCCGACGCAGAACAGGAAGGCCGACAGGATTAGGAACTGGTTGAGAAGCATGGTTCAGTCCCTTCTCGCCACAACGACAGCACCGACGAGTGCGGCGAGAAGCAGCACGGAGAGCACTTCGAACGGAATCAGATATGTCGAGAAGATCGAGTCGGCGGTGCTCGCGACGTTGCCGCCCGACGCAGCCGTGGCGATGCCATTGTTCACGTCGAGCTTTTGGCGGCCAAAGGCGTCGTAGAGCAGTGTCGCCAGCGCTCCGAACAAGAACACCGAGACGACCGCCGACAACAACCGCTGGTTGTTATTGAGATCCTGGTCGGTACCGATCGGGGCGCGGGTAAGCATGATCCCGAACAAAATGAGCACCATGACGGCACCGATGTAGACGAGGACCTGAACGACCGCAACGAACTCCGCGGCGAGGAGCACGTATTGCGCCGCCATTCCGGCGAGCACGATCACGAGATACAGAGCGGCGTGCACAACGTTCTTGGTCGTGACCAGCTTCAAGGCTGACACGACCATCGCGAAGGCAAGAAGCCCGAAGATGATGTTCTGGGCGATCACGGCGGGCGACGCTACTTCTTCTTCACGTCGGCCCCAACCTCAAGGGCCGGCTTGTCGGGAACGGTCTCGAGCCACTCACCAAGTCGGCTCTTGTCATGCAGGAGGTCAGCGATCCGAACGGCGGAGTACTCATACTCCGGCGTCCAGAACAGGGCATCGAAGGGGCACACCTCGACGCAGATCCCGCAGTACATGCACAGGCCGTAGTCGATGTCGAAACGGTCGAGGAGCTGCACCGTACGCGGTTTGCCGCCCTCGCGACGAGGCGGGGCTTTGTCTTTGTGACCCTCGATGTAGATGCACCAATCGGGGCAACTCCGTGAGCAGAGCATGCACGCGGTGCAGTTCTCCTCCTTGAGGGCAATGACGCCACGGGCGCGCACCGGTGGGTCCTCACGCTCATGGGGATACTGCACCGTTTGATTGGGCTCGAAGAGTTCCTTGAACGTGACGCGCAGACCGCCGGTGAGGCTGTCGAATACGTCTTTGGCCTTGTTGACAGGAGGGGGCAGTGGCATGTCAGAACGCAACCTTCAAAACAGCGGTAACCATGATGTTGAGCAGCGAGATCGGGATGAGGTACTTCCAGGCAATCGCCTGGAGCTGATCTTCACGGAATCGGGGATAGCTGAAGCGGAACCAGAAGATCAAGAACGCAACGAACAAGATCTTCACCAGCAAGATGCCCGGACCGGCGATGTTGGCGAAGTTGTTCTCCACCATCGACTTCGGCATCGGCAGGTACCAACCACCGAGAAACAGCGTCGCAGCAATCGCCGAAAGGGCGAAGGCCGACGCAACTTCACCGAGGAAGAACGACAGGAACCGAAACCCCGAGTATTCCGTCATGTACCCCGCCACGAGTTCGGATTCGGCGACCGGCATGTCGAAGGGGGCCTGCGTGAGTTCGGCCTGTGCGGCAATCATGAAGATCGCAAAGCCCACGAACTGCGTCGCCACGAATGGCATGCCGCCAAGGTTGAGTCCGAAGACCTTGAAGTTCGCCTGGGCCATCACGATGTCGGAAAGGCTCATCGACTGGGCCTGGATCACGACGCCGACAACGGCCAGAACAAGTGGCAGCTCGTAGGCGATCAGCTGTCCGGCGGCACGAAGCGAACCCATGAGTGCGTACTTGTTGGCACTGGCCCAGCCCGCCATCAAGATGCCAAGCACACCGATCGAGCCGACCGCGAGAGCGTAGAACACGCCGACCTTCAGATCGCTGATGACCAGGTCAGGACCGGCGGGAATCACCAGGTAGAGGAGGAACGTACTCATCACGACGATGTACGGAGCCAGCGAGAAGACCCACTTGTCGGCCTTCGCCGGGATGATGTCTTCCTTCTGGATGAACTTGACCGCGTCGCCGATGTTCTGGAACCACCCGTGGTAGCCGCCTGGTTCCATCGGCCCGAGACGTGACTGCATGTGGGCCATCATCTTCAACAAGAAGAGATATCCCAGCAACAAGCCACCGACAGGAATCACGACAAGCACGGCGAGCAGCTTGACGATGGTCCAGAACCAGTACGCGTTGAGCGTGAAGGCGAGCATTACGTGTGGCTCACTTGTCGATGTCTCCGAGGATGAAATACAGCGAGGCAAGAATCGTGATGATGTCGGGCACGAAGATGCCCTTCATGACCCAGGGCACGATCGAAATGTTGTTGAAACTTGGTGTGCGAATCTTGACCCGGAACGGGCCGAGGCCGCCGTGGCTGACGACGTAATAGCCCATTTCGCCGAGTGGATTCTCGGTGGCAACGTATGTTTCGCCGGCCGGGACCTTGATGATCCGGGGGACCTTTGCCATGATCGGGCCAGCCGGCAAACCGTCGAGGATCTGGTCGACCATTTTTGCGGACTCGCGAACCTCTTGCAGGCGGACCCAGCAACGGCTGAAACAGTCGCCGTCTGGATGGGTCCACACCTTCCAGTCGAGCTTCGACCAGGCGAGCGGGCTTGTCGAATCTCGACGCAAGTCGACATCGACACCAGATCCGCGAGCGTTGGCCCCGGAGAGGCCGTAGTCGAGAGCTTTTTCGATGGGAATGACCCCGACGCCACGGGTACGCGCTTGGAAGACCGCGTTTCCGAAGAGCAGCTGCTCGAGGGTGTCGCAGAACTGGCGGACGTTGTTCATCACCGATTTGGTTTCGGCGATCCATCCCTTGGGGAGATCTTCCTTGAGACCTCCGAGACGGTTGTAGTTCGGGTGGAAACGTCCACCCGTCGCCGCCTCGATCTGGTTCAGGACACGCTCGCGATCACGGAACGCGAAGAACACCGGCGTAATCGCGCCGAGCTGGACTCCGAGGTCACCGAGGAACAGTTCAAGGTGGGCGATCCGGGCCATTTCGAAGAGCGCGGTACGGATCCACTGCGCTCGCGGTGGAGCGTCGACGCCCATGAGTTCTTCGGCGGCCCCGATGAAGGGCACTTCGTTCGCGAAACTTCCGAGCCAGTCGATGCGATTGACCAGCGTCGTGATCTGCGGGTACGTACGGACTTCGGTGAGCTTTTCGTAGCCACGATGCATGTACCCCATGAAGGGTTCGCACTCGATGACCTGCTCGCCGTCCAACTTGGCGATGATACGCAGCGTTCCGTGGGTGGCGGGGTGCTGGGGGCCGATGTTGACCGTCATGCCGTCGTCGGTTTCCACCGAGACATTGACCCTCATGTCCGACGCTTGACCGGCAATGTACGCAGCCTGTCGGATCTCTTCGGGACTCGTCGGTGCGAATGATGTGGTGGCACCCGAGGCGGGCGACGTATCGAGCGTGTCGGTCATGCGCTTTCTCCCTCAGCCGCTTCTTCTGCTTCGCCAGCGATCGGTTCCACGTTGGTGAGGCCCGGCCACGGCTTCACCTCGCGCGCCAGGAGCGGGAAGTCTTTGCGGAGTGGATAGCCCTCGAAACCACCGGGCAGATACAGGTGGACCAGATTTGGGTGTCCATCGAACCAGAAGCCGAACATCTCCCAGGTTTCACGTTCGTGCCAATCGGCCCCGGCGTAGACCTTCGTGATCGTCGGGATCCGGGGATCGGTGTCATCGAGGTCGGCCTTGAGTATCAGGCCACGATGGGTCGTGGTCGATGACACCCGGACGAACACCTGGAAGCGGGTGTCACCACCTGCTGTACCACTTCGATATCCGACCGGGGCTTGCGCTACCGCGTCGCCAGCGTCGCCCGCACCGTCGGTGGCTGCTGCCGAGTCGGCCGCGTCGACCGCGTCGACACTCTCTTCGTCGACCGATCCCCACACGTTTTCATAGCGAGTCGTCTGGGTGGGGTTCTCGAGCCAGTCGAGCCCGCTCAGGAAGCAGAAAAACGTCAGTTCCAGCGATGTCTTCGCAAAGCGCAGCGCTTCTACCCACACGGAACTATCGACGCGAACTATCGCGTCGGTCTTGTTGATCTCTGCTCCGAGGACCTTGTCGCCGAACTCCGCCCGAAACGAGTCAAGAAATCGCTGACAGGTCGCGTCGGCTTGAGCAGTGGCTTCGTCGACGGACACGGGGAGCAAGGTTAGTGTCGAAAACCACCGCCCGACCAAACAACGAGGCCTTCGCGCCGGTTTTTCGACGTAATTTTCGTCGCCCCTCGTCGAATCAGTCGGCCACGGAACGTCACTGCCGGGACTTTTTTCCTGACGTTGATACGGGCCAGGTCAATTTGGCGCCTTTCGGCGCTTGCCGGTCCGTATCGGAAATTTTTCCGTGTGGCCGCCAGAAACCTTGGTTGATCGACGCTATGGTTCGGGTCTTGCGCAGAACCGACGTTCCCTCCCGGCTGCCCTTGGCATTGGTGTTGCCCTCGATGGTGTGAATCTCGCCACTCGTTTCGTCGACGGAGACCACGATCCCGGTGTGTCCTTTCCTTCCGTTTCCCGTTCGGATAAGAAAGATGTCCCCGGGTTGGGGCTTCCAGATCAACTGGTCGTGGTTGACGGCGTACGCCCAACCCTCGCGGACAGCGGCAAAGCCCTTCGACGTCTGCACCTTGGGCAGTGGGATTCCGGCGTTGTCGAAGCACCACGACACGAACTTGGCGCACCACGCTTCGCCGTCGCCGCCGTACCATTCGCCGTACTTCGTGCGATTCGTGCGTCGTTCCGTGTACCCCTCCTCACCAAGTCCGATACTGATCGCGTCAGCAAGTTCCCGCGACGAGTCCGCCGCCAGGAATGCCGTCGCACAGGCGTCGAGAAACGTCGCAATGTCGTCGTGGCGCGTCGCAACCCCGCGAAGACTGGAGCCGATCGAAACGAGCGTCGCCGTCCGGCTCGTTTCCGGCGCGGTCGCCAGTACGCCAGTAAGTCGGATCCGCACTTCGGTCGTCCACGTTCCGATGGCGAGCGCACCGGCGCGCAGCGCATCCGGGACAGCCGACGCCACACCCCCGCCGCCCCCTCCCACGTCATTCATCGGCACTCCCTGTCTTCATGTTCCGCGACCTCACGTCTGCGTCCCTCATATCTGCGCCCTCGTGTCTGCGCCCTCGTGTCTGCGTCCCTTGGCTGGCTCGGTGCAGCTTCGAGCGACCGTATTGAGCGAACGAACTCATGTCGACTTGGCGCGGTGTTCTCGGTGACTTCGCTGCGACACACCTGTCGGTTGGCAACGGAGGTGCCATTCCGGCCTACGATCAGCTGACGGTTCGAGATTTCTGCGCGAATCGACGAACGTACACACCCACCTCGAAACCGGAGCACATCAGATGTCGGAATCTTCGGCCCCGCTTTCGGACTTCTACGACCTGTTGATCATCGGTGCTTCGGCGAGTGGGCTCTCCGTTGCCGTGTCGTCATTGAAGTCGGGGCTTCGCCTCGTGAGGATGATCGAACCCGACGGCGACGTAGCGTTTCCCGAGTTGGTCACCTTGCACGGACTCGACCTCGGGTACGGCGAACATGTGGTCTCCATGGACCTCGACGACGACACACTGATCGTGGTGACGGACCGGCGAAGCTACCGGGCCCGGGCCGTTCTCGTCGCCGATCGCATGAGTGACACGACCTGGCGGCCGTCGATCAGCGTGCCGCAGAGCCCGCACGTCCATGTCGGCGACGCGGTGCTGGCGTCGGGTTCGCTCGACGTGTGCGTTGTGGGCGAGACCGATCATGCCGTGGAGCTTGCGGTTCGCTACACGACCGTAGGCCACAGGGTCGTGCTGGCCGCCGGCGGGATGGACCCGGCAAAACTGTCACCGGCAGCATCGGCGATTCTGCGGCGCCTCGAACGCGACCGGCTCGCCACCATTCTGTACCGGGCATCGCCGATGAAGGTCGACCTCATCGAGGGGCTTCCTCTCGTCGATTTCGGCGATCGGCGAACGCCAGATCTTCAATTCGACCATCTCGTGTTTGCCCCCCCTCGGCTCACCCCGAACCCGGACGACTTCGCCATCACCGATGCGGCGATGAAGTCGAAGCGCGTGTGGTTCGTCGGGGACGGCGATGCGACGGGTTCCGGCTCCACGGCCCCCGGCAACGAAGTCGGTATGGCAATCGCGCAGGCCTGCTTCCCCGAGGTCGACACCTCCCAGCAACCGTCACGCCAGGAGCGCCGGTCGCGGCATCCGGAGGCGATGGCCGAACTGCGCGAGGAGCACTACAACGCCACGATCACGAAGTTCGATCCCCATCATTCCGACCTGTGGGTGTTGCGCGTGAAGCCGGACATGGGCTCGGCGTCGTTTCGTCCGGGGCAGTACGCGACACTGGGGCTTGGGTACTGGGAACCACGATGCGACGACGCGTTCGACGCCGAGGCGGATCGGCAATGGGACAGGCTCATCCGTCGGTCGTATTCGATTTCGTCTCGAATCTTCGATGCCCACGGCTATCTCGCCGACGACACCACCGCCGGGGAGCTCGAGTTCTACATCGTGCTTGTCCGCCCGACCGACGACAACACGCCCGCACTCACGCCGCGCCTCGCCACCAAGAAGCCCGGCGATCGCATCTATCTCGGTCCGAAGGTCACCGGGCGCTACACGATCGATACGCTTCGCGATCCACATGCTGAGATCGTGTTCTTCGGTACCGGCACCGGTGAGGCACCACACAACGCCATGATCGTCGAGCTCCTGCGCCGGGGCCACGTCGGACCGATCATCTCCGCCGTGACCGTGAGGCGCCGCTCCGACCTCGGATATTTGGAGAAGCACGAACAACTTCGCCAACGCCACCCCAACTATCACTATCTGCCGATGCCGACCCGGGAACCGGGGGTACCGAAGCGTTACCTACAGGACCTCATCGTCGACGACGACTTCAAAAACGTTCTCGGCGTGACGCTCTCGCCCGAAACGACGCACTTCTTCCTCTGCGGCAACCCCGCCATGATTGGTTTGCCGACTGAGGGCGAGGAGGGTGGCGACCCCGTCTTCCCCGAGACGACCGGAGTTGTGCAGCTCCTCGTCGAGCGGGGCTACCTCCTCGACCGTCACGGACAGCCGGGGAACATTCATTTCGAAGAGTACTGGTAGCGCTGCGCGGACCCTGTGGTTCGCCTGCTCTTCGGGCGCGCTGTCGTCCGCGCCGTGTTGGGCGCGCTGTCTCAGCTATGTCTCAGCGATGTTGCGCAAGCTGCGGAAGCACTTCGGTGGCCATGAGCTCCATCTCGTCCTTCATGATGTCTTCGGGAATGCCGCCCGCGTCCATGAAGAAGAGATGCCGGTCGAGGCCGAGCAGTTCGTTGATCTCGATCACGCGCTCGACCACCTCGGCCGGGCTTCCGCAAATGGCGGGACCCTGCAGAAGGCTGTCAAAGGTCGTGTCGCGACCCCAGCTGCCTCGTAACGTCAACGCAAAATCTCGGTAGTGCTCGAGAAAGGGCTGCCAGCGACGTCGGGCCCCCTGGCTCGTGGCGGCGACATGGACGTAGCTCGCGAAGCCGAGCCGGGCGGGCCGAAGATGTCCGAAGGTGGCGTAGGTGCTGCGATAGTGCTCGACGATGTCGAGATAGTCCTCGGGCCAACGAAACAAGCTTGGCAAGAAGAAGGCCATTCCCAACTCAGCGGCGAGGTCGGCCGAGATCAACGAGAGTCCACCGCCGATCCAGATGTCGGGATAGGGCTGCTGGACCGGTCGGGGTTCGAGGCGCACACCGTCGAGAGGGCCGCGATATTTGCCACTCCACGTCACACGTTCCTCGGTAAAGAGGCGAAGCACGAGGCGCAGGTACTCCTCGAAGCGGGGTCGGAGCTCTTCGAAGTCCTTCGCTCCAAACGCGATTGCCGTTTCCATCGAGACGCCTCGGGCGAAGGTCATCTCGGCTCTTCCGTTCGACAACACATCGAGGGTTGCCATCTGCTCGGCCTGGCGAACGGGGTCGGTGTTGGCGAGCAGCGTCACCGAGGTACCGATCCGAATGCGCTTGGTCCTGGCAGCAGCGGCGGCCAGCACGAGTTCGGGAGCGGAGAGAATGAAGCCTGCGAAATGATGCTCTCCGACACCAAAGGCGTAGAAACCGGCTTCCTCCGCGTTTACCGCAGTCTCGACAACCCTGCGGAGACGTTCCACCTGCGTGTCGAGCAGTCCGGTCAGCGGATTGCTCAAATGGTCGGCGAGGCAGAGCACGCCGTACTCAGCCATCGCGCCCTCCCACGCTCCCGGCGACAAACCCGTACGTGGACACACCATCGCGGATCAACAAGCCCATTGCCTGGTTACGTTAGTTCAGGCGTTTGCGATCGGCTGCCGGGCTGCGTCGCTACACCCGCTCGAGCTGATTGATCCCGGTCGGCTCGCGTGGTTGGAGCGTCAGTCGCTCCCGGAGCGACTCACGCTCCAAGAACGGTGTGATGCCGGGCGATGTCAGATGCAATCACTCTGCACACATATCATCACCCTGCTAGCTGCCGAGGAAGAGACGCCGAGGTGTGTCGACGAGCATCGTCGTGATCTGAGCATCCGTGACACCCTGCTCACGCAACGCCGGGAGCACGTCGTTGCTGATGTGCAGGTAGTGCCAGTGAGGCATCGTCGAGGGCGGGACCTCACCGGGGATCCAGTCGAGGTAGCACGACGCGTCGTGGCTCAAGACCATGCGGTCGGCGTACCCACGGCGACACAGTTCCGCAACCACGGCGACGCGTTGCTGGGTGGTGAGGTAGCCGTCGATGCCGAAGCGGTCCATTCCGAGGATGCTGCCGTTGGCGATGAGTTCTTCGTGATAGCTGAGGTCGTCGGTGTCGCCGCTGTGGCCGATCACGACCCGGCCGAGATCGACGCCCTCTTCGCGAAATATCGCCTGTTGTTCAAGTCCTCGACGCGATGCTGCATGAGTGTGGGTGGTGATCGGTACACCGGTGGCAACGTGAGCTTTGGCGCACGCACGCAGTACACGCTCGACATCAGGTGTCACTCCGGGTCGATCCGTCGCACACTTGATGATTGCGGCTTTGATGCCGGTGTTGGCAATCCCCTGCGTGATGTCGCGCACGAAGAGGTTGACCATCGGGTCGCTGCCGTTTGGACCGGTGCCAGCACGCCGAGCTCCCCAGTAGTGCGGCAGCTCATTGAACGTGTACAGGCCGGTCGCCACAAGGATGTTCAGGTCGATCCGACGCGCGAGCTCAGCGATGCGTGGGATGTAGCGACCCAGGCCGAGCGCAGTTGGATCGAGGATCGAGTCGATACCCGATTGTTTGAGGGCAGTAAGGCGACGAGCGGCGTCGGCCAGTCGGTCCTCTTCGTTGCCCCAGTCCTCGGGCACGTTGTGCTGCATCTCGGGCGAGATGATGAACACGTGCTCGTGCATGAGGACGCGCCCGAGTGCTGCCGCGTCGATGGGACCCTTCGCTGTCTCAACGGTCGTCATGGGCGATACCGTACCGTAGGGCGCCGCGCCGGGACTATCTCGAAACGAAGCGTCGTCGAAGCGTTTCGACGCGCCGGTTTGCCTCCACGAGACGAGCCCTGAACGCCGGATCTCGCGTCGCCTCATCGGCCAGTGCGGCGATCGAGCTTCTGAGGTTGACCGGCATCAGTAGAAGGTCGACCCCCGCGTCAACGGCGTCGCGCACGATTGCGTCGTCGGTCCCGTGGCGACGCACACCGCCCATCCACAGCGAATCGGTGACTATCACCGCGCAGAACTCAGACCGCAATCTCGTCAGGATCGGTTTGGAGATCGTGGCCGGGCGCCTCGTCGGGTCCCAGGCCGGCACCGCGAGATGTCCGACCATGATGGCGGCAACTCCCTCCTCGGATGCAGTGACGAACGGGCGCAGGTTTCGTTGCGCAACGTCATCTCGTACATAGTCGAGGACCGGCGTTTCCACGTGGCTGTCCACCAATGTGGAACCGTGCCCCGGCCAATGCTTGGCGACCGAGGCGATGCCTCGTTGTTGCAGCGTCGCTACTGCAATACTCACACGGCTGGCCACAACGGCGGGGTCCGAACCGAACGACCGATCGCCGATGACACCCGTGCGGGCGGTGTCGGCAAACACGACATCGGCGACCGGAGCGAAGTCCATGTTGATTCCGGCCTTGTGGAGATTCGTCGCCATCTCGTCGAACACGACCTGCGTCGTCTTCTCGGTCGCGCCGAACGTTGCGGCAGACGGCACCGACCCGTAGATGCCCTTCAACCGGTTGACGCGCCCGCCTTCTTGGTCGACGCCAACAACGAGCTTGGGATCGCCGCCGTCACGACGAAGATCGTCCGTGAAACGTCGTAGCTGCGTTGCCGACACGATGTTGCCCGACGCGAGCTGAGGCCGTGCTGCATCCTGGGCGTTGCGTTGAATCAGAATCACGCCAGCCGGTTTCCAGGCCTCCACGACGGCGCCGGGAGTTGGCACGCCGTAGAGCGCAACGTTGGCCCGACGCTGAGCGCGAGTCGCCGTGTTTGCACCGGATCCGTACACATGCACAACGAACATGCTCCTGGCAAGTTGTTCATTGCTCTTGGCACTTACGAATTCGGCGACACCTTGATCGACGGGACACGCCGGTCGAGTGGCTTGTGCATTTGAAACCGACGATCGGCCGACGAGTGACGGCGCGACCAACGCGCAGGCCACGACGGTCGCGCAGAGGCTGCGGTAGGAACCCCGTGAATCGACTCGCACACGAACAGTCCACCATACTGAAGTTGTGCGAAAGTCATCTTTGTCGAGGCGATACGGCAGCTTCATTCGCTCGGCTTTCCGCGAGGGATGGGATTCACGTTCACGAAGGGGTCGATAAGCGCGCTTGATGTTCAGCTAGACGACGGCGACTTCTCCGTCAGTGGCCTGTTGCAGACCGACGCCGCAGTCAACCCTGGTAATTCCGGCGGTCCGTTGATCGACAAGGACGGCAACGTGTTCGGAGTGGTAGTTCTCAAGCGAAACGACAGTAAGAGATCACCAACGGCAAGCTCAAGCTCATACGCCGGACGTAATCCCCGGGCGTAATCCACCCGGGCTCAGTCCGGCTGCGTATCAGTCCCGCTGCGAGCGCAACCGTGAACCGTCGTCAACGTCCCCCGGAACGCTTTCGTTCCCCGCGTTCGCGACCGGCCTTGGTCAGCGCCGCCCATCGCTTCTTCTCGGCGGCGGCCGCCTGCGCATCGACGCGTCGAGCTTGGTGCGCCAACTCGGCTTCGAGCTTCTTCCAGTTTGCGAAACGCTCGCGGTCGAGGGATCCATTACGAAGTGCACGTTGTATTTCACAGCCGGGTTCGTTCTCGTGCGTGCAGTCGTTGAAGCGACACCCCGCGGCAATGTCTTCGACGTCGTCGAAAGCGACCGCAACACCCTCGGCGGCATCCCACAACGAAATCTCCCGTATTCCGGGCGTGTCTATCAACAAGGTTCCGCACGGCAACACCACGAGTTCGCGCCACGTTGTCGTATGACGTCCTCGCCAGTCTGCGTCTCGAACCGCACCGGTCGCGAGACGTTCCTCGTTCAACAGCCGATTCGCCAGCGTCGACTTGCCCGCCCCGGACGGCCCGATCACCACCAGCGTGGATCCGGGCTTTCGCCACGGTTCCAATGCAGCCATCCCGTCGGCAGCCATTGCGTCGACGGCGATGACGGACGCACGTGTCGAAAGCGGGGCAACCCAGGCGCGGTCTGCCGCGAGGTCCGACTTCGTCAAGACCACGACGGGTTCGGCGCCGCTCTCCCACACCATCGCCAACTCTCGCTCCAGTCGACGCGGGTTGGCGGCCGCGTCGGCAGGAACGCAGATGAGGACGGTGTCGACGTTGGCCGCAAGAACCTGGGCCTCGGTGCGGCGCCCGGCCGCGTTGCGAACTAGTGCGCTGGTGCGTGGAAGTACCGCTTCGATCGTGGCACCTGACTCATACAGTCGCGGGGAAACCGACACCCAGTCGCCAACCCCGGGACGCTCCGCGATGTCCGACGAGCCGCGCAGAGCGCCTCGAAGGTCCGCGCGCAATTCTCCGTGACAAGACACGACCGTCCACCCGACTCGATCGTGCTTGATCACTCGAGCCGGGGTGAGATCGTTGCTGTCGACAAAGGCCGCATCGCGCTCGGGTGACCAACCGTAGGGAGTGAGCAGAGCAAATCGCACGTTGCGGGTACTCTACCGGCGCAGTTCCCCAACCCGGGAGGGAATTCGCTCAGGTCTGGCCGGCGGCGGTTCGCGGCTTGACCGAACCCTGTCCGGAGAGCCCGGTCGGGGCACGACTCGGTGGTGTGACCTCCGGGGCTTGCGGTGCAACCGTACGGTCCTCGCTTGGGATCGTCGTCGTGGTCGTCGTTGTTGTGGTGGTCGTCGTCGTGGTCGTCGACCCTACGACGGGCGAGCCGACACGGGCGAAAAAGTTCGCCACCATCTTCGTCACGCGAGCGTCTTCGCCGGGTGAGTTGTAGCCCCCGAAATACATCGGAAACCGAATGGTTCCAGCCGTGAACAGCACTTGCCCGGTAGCCGGTTCGCGAACGGCACCGGCCGCCACGGAAGGTCCGTACACACCGACCGTCGGGCTGGCAGAAATCACCTGCGTGTCGCTGGGAGCAGACGCGCTCGCTCGATCCCATTCCGTACCAACCAGCCCGAGGATTTGGGACCCATTCGACAAACCCGTACCCGAGTAGATCCAGTGGCCTGCGTTCATCACAACCCACGGGGCGTTCACATCGCCGAAACTGGCGAACTCCACCCCTTCGATCTGAACCTCGCTCTGCCCGACCTCGGAGAACAAGATCGAGGGTTGTGTCTTGTTCGGGTCCGTCGTCGCATTCTTGTAACAGGCCATGATCCGGTCCGGCGCTCCAGCAACGTTCGGTTCGAACCGCACCCGCCAGTAGATGTTGTTGGCCGACAGCATGCCCATCGATTTACCTGCCGAAATCCACGACACAAGATTGTTGCGCATCGACTGCGACCAGTACTCGTCGTGGTACACGCTCAGAAACACGTCGTGGTTCGTCATCAGCGATGGGTTTTGATGCGTGTCGGAACTGGCGGCGTAGCTCACCGAATAGTTGTTTCGTTCGAGCCACGTAATCGTCTGGTGGTCACCGACGAACAGGTACTGCGTACCACCGTTGGCCCCGTAGGGACGATCGAAGGAAACCTTGTTTCCCTTCACCGAGTCGAAGCCGATGTACAAGCTTTTGCCACCCCAGACGTTGTACGCCTGATAGGTCGTGAACGGGATCTGCATCAAGATGGGTGCCGTCGAGGAGTCGTCACGGACAACAAAGGGCACATACGACTCGGCCACACCCGTCGAAACGGGTATGAGCGCTGCCAGGTAGTAACCCGTCGTCCACCCCGCCGTCGAGAGCGTGATGGCCGATGGCCAGGTACAGGTCACCAACCCGTCGCTGTCCCATGCGGGCGTGGCGTGGTTGACGCCGGTCAGTGGAGTTGGTGTTCGGTACACCTCGCGTGCACCTGCGCCGCCGTACCAACCGAGCCGCAGAACCGATACGTGGTAGTTGCCGATTCGCGACGTGACATGCAGGTTGATCGAACCGCCGGTGTTGACAGACATGGCCGATGCGTATCCTTCGACGCGCATCTGCGCATCGAGGTTCACCCCGTCTGCCTGTCCGAGCTCAGACTCTTCGACGGAAACGGTGCGGTTCAGGTTGGCTTTGATTCTGCGATCGATCTCGGGGTTCAGCCATCCGAACGTTCCGGGTTTCGCATTCTCGAGCGCAATGGGATTCTTGGCCAGAGAGCGCTCGGGGCCTTTGGTCAGCGCGAGCACTCCGCTTGCGGCAAGCGCACCACCGGCACCAAGTCGGAGTACCTCCCGACGCGAGATTTTGTGGTCCATGTCTTTCACGCTCCGTCACACTGAAGAACACCGAGAGTAGTCATTGCTGAGGGGAAGCACAAGTCCGAAAAAGAATTCAACGCAGCGTACCGACATTTCGACGGGTGTCCATTCGCAACTTTCACTCAACGGCGAGTTGCAGGGTCGACGGCAGGTTCTGGCCACCAACACGTTGCCGTTCACCCTGCAACTCGCCGTTGAGTGGACGTTGGAGCAAGGTTTTCCCGGGTTCGCGGCTGCGCGCGTGGCGGGGCGGGGCCCGGCGGATGAGGCTGTCGGCTACCCGCTGTTGCGTAGTCCCGTCGCCAGGCCGTTCAGCGTCAGCTGGATGCCTCGGGCCACCAGTTCGGCGACCTGGGGGTCGGCCACACCGTCACGGTGCGCGCGCAAGAAGCCGACCTGCAGGTGATTCAGCGGATCGAGGTAGGCGAACCGGTTTCGGATGCTTCGGGCCAAAGCCGGGTTGTCCTGGAGAAGATGCGTGGCCCCCGTGAGGTCGAGAAGCCACGAGACGCTCCGAGCATGTTCAGCCCGGATTCGGTCCATGATCGGGGTCGCCGCGTCCATTTCGTGGGCCAACTCGGCGTAGCGCAGTGCAATGGTCAGATCCGTTTTCGCCAGCACCATGTCCATGTTGGAGAACACCGTGCGCACGAGGGGCCATCGCCTGTACATGTCGCGAAGCTCATCACGACGGTTGGAGTCGCCTCCGACCCACGCCTCGATCGCGCTTCCCGTCCCGTACCAACCCGGAAGCATGACGCGCGCCTGTGACCACGAGAACACCCACGGAATCGCCCGCAGGTCCTCGATCCGATTCGACGCGGTGCGAGACGGCGGTCGAGACCCAATATTCAACGTCGAAATCTCACCGATCGGCGTGAGGGCACGAAACACGTCGTTGAACCCGGTTGTGCCGTAGACGAGGGATCGATATTCGGCGCGAGCCAGGGCCGCCAGCTCGTCCATGATCTGGCGATAACGCGTCGTGTGGGATTCGAGATGTTCAGTATCGGTGCAACTCGCCTCGACTGTTGCCGCCACCACTGTCTCGAGATTTCGTTTCGCGAGGTCGCGGTCGGCGAACTTTGCCGCCACGATCTCTCCCTGCTCGGTGACGCGAAGAGCGCCGTCGACGCTGCCGGGCGGTTGCGCCAGGATGGCCTCGTACGCCGGGCCCCCTCCCCGCCCGACGGTGCCCCCACGTCCGTGGAACAACCGAAGCCTGACCCCATGTCGCTGGGCGACGTCGACCAAGTCGATCTCGGCCCGGTACAACGCCCAGTTCGCTGCGAGGTAGCCGCCATCTTTGTTCGAGTCGGAGTACCCGAGCATCACTTCTTGAGCATTGCCATGTACACGTACATGTTCCCGGTACCACGGGTCCGCCAACAACGATTCGAAGGTCGCTCCGGCATTCTGCAAGTCGTCGATGGTCTCGAACAGCGGCACGATGTCCACGTCGAGCGCCGCTTCCTTACAAAGAACTGCGACTTCGAGTACATCACTGACACTGCTGCAGGCCGAAATGACGTAGTGCGGCACAGCTTCGGGGCCAAGACGTCCGACGCCGTCAGCCGCGGCAACGGTGATAGCAAGCTCGCTTGTCGTCTTGTCGCTGTACGGAACCCGTGGGATCGTCAGCGAACGCGGGGTACGCAGCTCCTGCAGCAATAACTCACGACGAGCACGTTCGTCCAAGGACCGGTACTCCGCCGTGACGTCGGCAACGCGAAAAAGCTCATCGATGGTTTGTTCGTGGATCGCCGCGTTCTGGCGAAGGTCGAGACCGCACAGGTGGAATCCGAAGAGTTCGACGTCGCGCATGACTGGCTCGACCAACGACGTCGCGACGATCGCCGCTCCATGTTGACGCAACGAGTCACAAACGAGGCTGAGATCGCGCAAGAGCTCGTCGACAGATTCATAGGGGTCGCGTTCCTCCGCCAAGATCGCGACCGGAACGCTGCCCAACGCCCGGCGCGCGGTTGCGGCGAGTCGCCCTTGCATTCCTCGGAGTGCACGCCGGTAGGGCTCGTCGGCGCGAAACGGAGACGAGTCGCCCGAGGACTCAGCAAGTCCGAGCAGCTCCGGGGTCGGCGATATGAGCCGTGACGACATGGACAGTTCGATGGCGAGACGTCCGAGGCCGTTGAGGTGATGCGCAAATGCAATCGACGCCTGCCGATCAAGGGCGTAGCGCACGACCTCAGCGGTCACGAAGGGATTGCCGTCTCGATCACCACCGATCCACGAACCCATTCGAATCACCGGCGGCAGGTGCATCGACGCGAGCTCGGGCCACTGCGCCGTGATCTCACGTCGGGTGTCATCCTGTAATGCCCCAATGGCGTCGAAGAGGCTCAGGTCGTAATAGCCCAACGCCTCGTTGATTTCGTCGCGCACGCGCAGTCGACTGAGCCGAAGCAGTGCGGTCTGCCAAAGCATCAAGACCTTCAGCCGAATCGCATTCTCGGTCGCCACGCCCCGATCACCAGATCGCGAGAGCACGTCGGCGATCGATCGCTGCGTATCGAGAACGGTCTTTCGGCGGACCTCCGTCGGGTGGGCGGTGAGCACAGGGCTGATTCGTAGGCGGCCGAGCACATCGCCGAGTTGTGAACCGCTGACACCCGCAGCCTTCAGATGATCGAGTGATGCGGCGAGACTGCCCATCTGAGGGGGCGAGCCGACGTCTCGATGGTGTTGTCGTCGGCGGTTCGAGTGGACGTCTTCGGCAACGTTGGCGAGGAGCGTGAACAGACTGAAGGCACGCACGACGTGGAGCGCAGTGGTGATGTCGAGCGAGTCCAGAAGTTCGATCAGCGCGGGGTCTGGCACCCCCTTGCGTCGGGCATCGACAGAGAGTCTTCGGACACGCTCCACGACGTTGTAGACGTCGTCACCGGCTTGCTCACGAATGACGTCGCCAACCACGCGGCCAATCAGACGAATGTCGTTGTCGAGCGCAGCGTCTTTGCCTGTTGGGTCTTCCATGAGGGTCTGCTCCGCACGTTCGGTCGCGACTGATCTGTCGCTCGGCGTGTGCATCTCCAGTCTTGTCGAACATGGTTCGCAAAAAGTCCGTGTCCGCGTGCTGCAGGACCACTACGTTGCTTCTCGCCATCCTCATGGGTCAGGAGTTCGCCGTGTACAACCCGAAACACTTTGTCGAGAAGGATCGTTCCCGCATCCTTGCCGCAATGCGGAGCCAGGGAGCTGAGCTCATCACGTATGGGAAGTCAGGACTTCAGGCATCGATCGTCCCGGTGATCGTCGACGACGACGTGACGACGATTCGAGGGCATCTCGCGCGAGCCAACCAGCAGTGGAGGGACGTTGATACGTCGGTCCCGGTGTTAGCGACGTGGCGCGGCCCGGAGGCGTATATCTCGCCGAGCTTTTACCCCTCGAAGGCGCAGGACGGCCGCGTCGTTCCGACGTGGAACTACACGACTGTTCAGGTGCGGGGCGTGTTGGAAATCCATGACGACACAGACTGGGTCGAAAGACTAGTACGTTCACTTACCACCTTCCACGAGAAGAGTCTCGAGGAGCCGTGGTCCGTTGATGACGCTCCTCGGGACTACGTCGAATCCATGCTTCGAGCCGTCGTGGGCTTCGAGGTCCAGGTGACCGACGTTGAGGCGAAGTGGAACATTCCGATGCAGCGTCTCGGTACTCCGCTCGACATGGGCGCCGCCGTGCTGTTCCTCTGCTCGCCGGCCGCGAGCTGGATCACCGGCGAGACGCTCCGAGTCGGTGGTGGCGCCAAGCCGCGCTGATGAGGTGAAGGGCAGTTGTGAACCGATATTCGACTATCGAGTATCCGCTCA
>JANOWU010000042.1:0-25346 GCA_031418035.1 Acidimicrobiia bacterium | reverse complement strand
GGACTGCTGACGGAGTAGCCCCGGGGCGGCCGATCCGTAGTTCGTAACGGGAGGGTCGAATCGGCATTCTGGGAATCTCTCCACCATCGGGCGTGGATGCCATTGCCCAGTTCAGGGCTACCGTGCCGGAGGTCGACCCGTTGGGAGAGGACAGCAGTCCATCGGGCACACGTCGTGGTTCGGCCCTCGGTTCCCGATACAGAGACGCACAGGTTCGCCGCCTTCAGCGAGAATCTGACGCTCATCGATGAGTGCACAGATCATTTCGACGAACCGGGAGTCGGTGCCAACGGTTGCCGCCCGGCGCAGAGGCAGACCGAGTCGATCCGAAGTTTCCCGAGCCTGCGTATCGAGGTCATACACAACCTCCATGTGATCGCTTATGAATCCAATCGGCACGACGACCACACCCTTCGATCCGGCGTCGTGAAGTTGGCCCAGGTGATCGTTGATGTCCGGTTCCAGCCACGGCTGGCCAGGTGCGCCGCTGCGGCTCTGGTACACGAGGTCCCACGGAAGTTCCTCCCAGACACGAGCGACGCCTGCAGCAACGAGTGTGCACGCCTCACGAAGTTGCACCTGGTAGTCGCTGGTCGTGGCCATCGACATCGGAAGGGAATGCGCAGTGAACACGAGGTGGGTTGCGTCGACGCCGGATGCCTGAAGTTCCTTAAGCGCACCTATGGTGTTGTCGATCATCGGGTCAATGAAACCGGGGTGGTTGTAGAACACCCGGATCTTGTCGACGACCGGAGCGTCGGAACCAACCTCTGCCCTGGCTCGTTCGATGTCTTCGCGATACTGGCGACAACCTGATGCCGAGGAGAACGCTGAAGTAACAAAGGCGATGGCGCGTTTCACGCCGTCTGCCCGCATCGACGCTATTGCATCGTGTACATACGGTTCCCAGTTTCGATTGCCCCAGTAGACGGGCAGCGGCGTCCCGCGCTCAGCCATCCGAGTCTCGATTGCTTCGATCAACGCTCGGTTCTGTCCATTAATCGGACTCACACCTCCGAACAGCTGGTAGTGGGCCCCAACCTGCATCAGGCGCTCACGGGGGATGCCCCGACCGCGAGTGACATTCTCCAGAAAGGGCAAGACGTCGTCGGGGCCTTCCGGCCCACCGAACGACACCAACACCAACCCGTCGTAGGTTCGTGATCCGCCATCGTTGGCGGCGGCGTTGTTGGTCGTGAGGCTCACCCTCTCAGTTTGGCCCACATGGTGCGCTACGGTAGTCGGCTCTGCACATCGGCCGGGTCGGCCCGCCACTTTGTGGCGGTTTGGGTACGTTCGAAACCGATCCGTTGGTTGATGGCCAGTATCGGTGCGTTCTCTGCCGAGTTGACGGTGCGCAACGGCAGGCCTCGTTGCCGCGCGTAGCGGACACCGGCGAGCTTCAGTGCCGTGGCGATTCCGCGACCGCGCCATTCGCGGCGCACACCGGTCGCCGCGATGAGAATTTCCTCCGCATCGTCCCAGTGAATCGTCAACCCGATAGGCGTGTTCTCGTGAACGGCCACGATCGTTCCACCAGGATCGCGTTCGTGAATGAACTCGGCACGCCACGCCTCGAACCCGGCCGTTGCGCCATGGTGGTCGGGCTCGTCGGCCATGGTTTCGTTGTCCAGCACGTAGAGGGCGTGCGTGAACTTGTCTCGTTCGCGATCGAGCACCGAGGCGAGCGTCGTGAAGGTGACTCCGGCTTCGGCGATCGAGGATTCGATCGCCGCGAAACGCGACAGGTCAACGCTCCACGGATCAAGGCGCGACACATAGCGCGTGGCGCGAACGACGAACCCCAGATTGGTCGCAAACCTGTCCCCCGCCGGCGAGTCCACCGTGGCGGTGAGGAGCACCGGCTCCGCGCCGTTGTTACGTTGCCCGGCAAGGATCGGCGCCAACCATTCCTTAAGCGTACGTAGAATTTCGTGGCCAAATCCGCGACGCTGATACGACTCCTTCACATAGACGTCGACGATCCACGACGCCGGCTCGTCGATATAGCGGTCGTTCGCCACTGCTGCATGAGCGACGGGCACGCCGTCCACGTACCCGAGCAGATAGTGAGACCGAACGTGACCGGGCAGTGTGGAGAGTTCCTTGGCGATCTCGGCGGCTGACGGCTTCCACGAAGACCCAGAGTGGCTCATGACGTCGGCTATTGCGGGAGCGTCACCAGCGGAGGCAGGAACGACCAGTAGTCGTTCGGGTATCATATGTGTACGTACAAGATCAGAAGCTCGTGAGCATGATCGGCTCGGGCGTCGAGCGAAAAAGGGTCGCCGCTCTTCGTGCCGCGCCTTCGCGATGCTCGGCCGCACGCCCTGAGTGGACAAGGGTGCTTACGTCAGTACCCCCAAGGACGGCTGCCCCCAACGCAGCGCTGCCGAAACTCAGCTCAGCGGCCTCGGTGCTTCGCTCGACTCCATCGGCACACACCCGAAAGACCTCGCCTTCGACGTCGACCACGACCGACTCGCTCGAATCCCAGGTCCGAGAAGAAAGCAACGCGTACGTATCAATCGGACGGATCCACAGGCGGTCGAATATCGCACGGGTCCTAAACGCGCGTCCGTCGTTGAGCATCAACCGAATCGGGTCGCTTGCCGCCAGTCGATCGACACGAACGGTTCGCACGAGGTCGCGATCGAGCAGGTGCTGCCAAAGTGCACGTTGGGCCACGGCCGACGCCGTGATGAAGTCCTGCACTTCCAGGATGCTGTTCGGCACGAGGTCGCGGTCCCATCCGCCCGAAACCTTGTAGATCACGTAGCCGTCATCGATGCCATCGGCACTGGTGTGAATCGCGCACGCGGCATAGTTCGATCCGGCCGTGATTCCATGAAGGTATCGGCCCCACCAGTGGCGCGGTCGCGACGCCATCCCCGGACGCGCCAACGCCCGCTCGAAGATCGGCGCCACCGCCGCCTCGAGTGACGCGAGGTCGGCGGTTTCGGCCGACACGAGTCGCAGACGCCCACTCGGCCCTGCACCCGGAAACAAGACCGGTCGACCGCCGAGGTCGATATCGCCGGCCATCGCCCACGTCGCTGGTCCATAACCTCGGTTCCAGTAGATCGAGCCTTCACTGGCCGTGAGGATCGAGGCAATCTCACCACGTTCACGCGAATCGGCGACGAGGCCTTCGATCAGCGCCGACATGACACCGCGACGGCGGTGAAGCGGATGGACCGCGATCCACGAGACACCACCCGCCCCTACTCGGGCACCACCGGGCATGGTGAGGGTCATCGAGAAGTTCCGTCCCACGCCGACCATGACGCCATCGTCGAACACCCCGAAGCGTCGATCTTCGTCGCCATCGAGTCCATTGGGATAGGTGGGATCGAGACGAAACGCGAATCCGTGGGTGTTCACCCGCAGAAACTCCATCGACTCTTCTGCCGCGATGACTCGCACGATCCGTGACATGACCCGAGTCTCGCAGGTGACCTTGTCCGCGGACGCCTGATTTTCTGCGGCCTCAGGCGTGGCGGGCGACCACCATGACCGACTCGCGGGGCCCGTTCGCCCTGATCGCCTCGATGCTCTGATGGACGACCTCGTAGCCCGATACGTAGAGCGCAACGGCAAAGGAATCCCAGACCGGCACCGCAATCACCCACGCCACCGTCGAACCCGGGCGGAGCAGGTTCGTGATCTGTCCGATGGCTGCCGGGCCAACATGACCGGTCGTGAACGTCCCCGCGGACACGGCACCACCATACCTCGGGCCTTCACCCCCAATAGGCATCGTTAGGTCCATCACGGTGAGGTCGCGGTACACCCCCGTTTTCGCGGCGACGTCGAGCATGGCCCTCGACAGGTCAACCCCGTCGACGACGCCGAACCCGTGGCGGTGGAGTTGGCAACCCACCGCGCCCGTGCCACAGCCCAGATCGAGAACCTCGGTGGCCCGCTCGGGCACGAACTCGGCAAACAAATCGGCGATTCGCTGGGACCCCGTAACGCCGAGCACCCCGAACACGTCACGGTCGTAGGTCGCCGCCCAGTCGTCGTACAGCACCGCTGCCTCCTCGGTCGAGGACAACGACCGAGCCCGCGCCACCAACGATTCTGCGTCCTCATCCGGCATCAGTCGATGGTACCCACCCTGCGAAGATCGTCGCGTGAAATGAGGGAGGTCACCGATGCGGGGGCCCACCCTCGGAGTTCAGAGTCTTCAGTATCACCTCGACCGCCGAGGTACCGCACTAGAGGAGACTCAACATGAACGCAAACCGCATCACCATTCGCACGAAAGCTGCCTCGGCCGCAATAGTCCTCAGCGCAACGAGCGCCCTTTTCGTCGGATCGACCTCGATCTCGACTCCGGCCAGTGCCCAAAGCATTAGCTGCGCCGAACCGTCTGCACCGTGCGTCGTCGACGCGTCGGTTTCCAAAACCTCGCTCAAGATCCAAGTCGGCGGACAGCTTCCCTACTTCCGAGTCGGCTGGAAGGGCGCAAGCGGCAAGGCCGTCACGAAAACCGTGAAGGGCAAGCGCGGTTCGGCAACACTGCTGATCGCAGGCGCAAAACCGAACTCGACGCTCGATCTGTCCATTCGGAACTGCCGTACGTCGAAGCTGTCCACGTGCGGTGTCGCAATCTCGCACCGAGCGGAGTTCAACGCCTCCGGTGCTCTGGTCACGGCCATCACACCAACGCAGACTCCTCCGGCACCCGCACCGGCACCGGCACCAGCGCCTGTCGCTCCCACGACCACCGCACCAACTCCCGTCCCGGTCACTCCCGTAACGACAGCGACCACACAACCGCCCGCCCCACCATCGCCGCCGACGCAACCGCCGACGCCTGTCGCCGGAACCTGCAAGCCAGGATTCGTCAAGCGCGGCGCAACGGCGAATGACACCGTGTGTGTGGTGAGCTCGTCGACGGCTCAGGCCGCGGCCGACAATGCCGCGGCGGCGAGTCGTCGGGCCACGAGTCCGTTCGGACCCGACGCCTGCAAGCAGGGTTTCGTGTGGCGTGAAGCATTTGTCGGTGACGTCGTGTGCGTCATCGGTTCGACTCGCACGCAAGCAGCCAACGACAACGCCGCAGCAAACTCACGCAAGCTCTTCGAGTATGGCCCGAACACCTGCATCGCCGGCTTCGTCTGGCGCGAGGCGTTCGCCGGCGACGCCGTCTGCGTTACACCGTCGACTCGTACACAGGCCGCACTCGACAACGCCGCTGCCGCTTCACGGGTCAACCCGAGCGGAGCATTCGGACCACAGTCATGCGTGGCCGGCTACGTCTGGCGAGAGGCATCACCCACGGACCGGGTGTGTGTCGTCCCTGGGGTTCGGACCGGTACCGCCACCGACAACGGCCTGGCCACATCACGGCGGTTGAGCAGCCCGTACGGCGTCGATGCCTGCAAGGACGGATTCGTGTGGCGTGAAGCCAACGGGAGCGACAAGGTCTGTGTGACACCGGCAATCCGCACACAAGCCGCCGCAGACAATGCAGCGGCACCCTCACGCAAGCTCTTCGAGTACGGACCCGAAACCTGCATCGTCGGATACGTCTGGCGTGAAGCCACCCCCAGCGACAAAGTGTGCGTCACGCCGGCAATACGTACCCAGTCCGCCAACGAAAACGCAACAGCTGGCGACCGACAGTTCTGAACCGAGACGCCAAACGAAGAGAGGACCCGCTCAAACGAGCGGGTCCTCTTTGGTCGTTGGTTTCAGAGTCGTACAGCTCGGATCTCGATCTCCGAGGCAACGTCGGGCTCACGCCGACGCACACCTCCGGAGGAGGCGAATCAGGCCAGGGCGCCGCAGCAGGTATCTACGATCAGACGAGTCACCGTGTAGGGATCCATGTTGGCGTTCGGGCGACGGTCCTCCATGTAGCCCTTACCGTCGATCTCGGCCTGCAGGGGGATACGCACCGAAGCGCCGCGGTTCGAAACGCCGTAACTGAACTTGTTGTACGGAGCCGTCTCATGCTTCCCGGTCAGACGCTCTTCGATTCCCGCTCCGTAGTTCGTGACGTGAAGGTCGATCTTCTTCCCGAGAGCAACACATGCCTTCTCGATGACCTTGAAGCCGCCGTCCTCTCGCATTGCCTTGGTCGAGAAGTTGGTGTGCGCGCCAGCACCGTTCCAGTCGCCCTTCTCAGGCTTCGCGTCGAGGCTGATGATGACGTCGAAGTCTTCCGCGACTCGATGAAGCAACCAGCGGGCGACGGTGAGCTGATCGGAAACTTCGAGGACGCCGAGCGGGCCGACCTGGAACTCCCACTGTCCGGGCATAACTTCGGCGTTGGTGCCGGAGATCGAAATGCCGGCGTCGAGACACGCCTGCGTGTGGGCCTCGACGATGTCACGGCCAACCACACGGCCGGTGCCGACGCCGCAGTAGTACGGACCCTGCGGCTTTGGGTAGCCACCCTTCGGGAATCCGAGCGCGGAGCCGTCGGCATTGAGCATCGTGTACTCCTGCTCGATACCGAACCACGGTTCCTGCCCCTTGAACTTCTTCGCCGCTTTTGCCGCTGCAGCGCGGGTGTTGGTCGGATGCGGGGTCATGTCGCTGTTCAGGACTTCGGCCATCACCAAGATGTTGTTCCCGCCACGGATGGGATCCGGGCAGCTCCACACGGGACGCAGCACGCAGTCGCTTCGATCGCCCGGGGCCTGCTCCGTGCTGGAGCCGTCGAAGCTCCACAGGGGAAGCTCGGCGCCTTCGGCCATGATCTTGGTCTTGTTACGGAGCAACGGTGTCGGCGATGTGCCGTCGAGCCAGATGTATTCGGCCTGATATGCCACGGGAACCTCTCGAGTTTGTTTGGGAGTGAAGACGTAAATAGTACGCCGATCGCCATTTCCTGGTCATTGCTCGAATGTGTCGGGAATGTGAACAAACGCAAATGCGAGCCTGCCCAAGTCGTGCTTGGACCCACTTTTGCGCCCGAAACGACCGCACTTGGAGTCGGTTGTGTAACGGCTGTGTGAACAGGAGGTACAAGGATCACCAATCGGGGACGATTCAAGCGAGAATCGTAAGATGCCTCCGGCGAGAACTCCCAAACCCCGTTCCACACCGAAGCCGACCCCGCCGATGTCGGCCGCCGCACAAAAGCGCGCTTCGGACACGGCGCTGTTGCGGCAACGTTCTCAAATTGACTACGTACTGCGCACCGTCGAGGAACGTCGTGTTCGTTACGTCCAGCTCTGGTTCACCGATGTGCTGGGTTCACTCAAGAGCTTTGCGATCACACCGGCTGAGCTCGAGAATGCGTTTGCCGAAGGCATGACCTTCGACGGATCGGCGATCGACGGTTTCAGCCGACACGTCGAGTCGGACATGTTGGCTCTTCCCGATGCCGACACCTTCGAACTCCTGCCATGGCGGACCGATGACCCGGTGGCCCGAATCTTCTGCAACGTCCACAACGTCGACGGCGGCCCCTTCCTCGGAGACTCGCGGCAGGTGCTGCGCCGAGCACTCGATCGGGCGAACGACCTTGGCTATCGCTTCTATGCGAGTGCCGATCTCGAGTACTTCTATTTCGAGAACAACGACCCGAGTGGCCCGCCCAAACCGCTCGACACGTCGAGCTTCTTCGACCTGTCTGCCGCCGATTCGGCGGGCGACCTTCGTCGCCGAACGATCGGATACCTCGAGGCGCTTGGCATCCCGGTCCGGTATTCCCACCATGAGGAGGCGCCGAGTCAACAAGAGATCGACCTGCGCTACACCGACGCCTTGACGATGGCTGATTCCGTTATGACCTGTCGTCTCGTGGTGAAGGAGGTAGCGATGGAACGAGGTGTGTATGCAACGTTCATGCCCAAACCCATAAGCGGGGTTCAGGGAAGTGGTATGCACACACACATTTCGTTGTTCCGAGGCGACGAGAACGCGTTCTACAACGCGGACGACCCTGCCTCGCTGAGCGATACCGCCAAGTCGTTCCTTGCCGGGGTGCTTCGTCACGCACGCGAAATCACGGCCGTCACCAACCAGTGGGTAAATTCATATAAACGCTTAGTGGTTGGGTACGAGGCCCCGGTCTACGTCAGCTGGGCTCGCTACAACCGCTCGGCGCTCGTCCGCGTACCGTCGCCGAAGAAGAACAACCCGAGCAGCACGCGCCTCGAATACCGAGCGCCGGACCCTGCGTGCAATCCGTACCTCGCCTACACGGTCCTCCTCGCCGCCGGTCTGCGCGGAATCGAACAGGGCTACGAGCTCCCCGGCGAGTTGCGGGAAAACCTCTACGACATGACTCCCGAGCAACTGGCCTCTTCCGGAATCGAACAGCTGCCCGGTTCGCTCTCAGAGGCCGTCGAGGTCATGTCGAAAAGTGATCTGGTCGCCGACGCCCTCGGCGAACACGTCTTCGAATGGTTCCTCCGGAACAAACGATCGGAATGGTCCGCCTACAAGACCCATGTCAGCCAGTTCGAACTCGAACGATACCTTCCCACGCTCTGACCGGATCGAACATGACCCAAATCAGCCTCCTCGTCTATCCCGATCCCCCACCCGCAGCGCTCGCGCAGACACTCGATCTGAGCGGTCACCAGTGGCGAGCGGTCGGTTCGGTCGGCGCCAGCGAGCGAAACGAGCCCGAGCACGGATGGTCAGCGGCGATCATCGCGACCGACGAGGATCCCGACGGTGCATGGGCAATGTGTCGCGCCCTGCGTAAGCGTGACGTACCGCTCGAGCCGCTTTTGGTGTTGGTGAGTGGCAATCAGCTCATCGACCTCGAGCTCCGCGAGGAGCTCTATGACGACTTCTGCCTCACGCCGTTTCATCCTCGTGAGTTGGAGGCGCGCCTGAAGCACGGGTTGTGGAGGAGCGGAAAAGGGACCCAGCAGGAGATCGTCGAATACGGTCCGCTCATCTTGAATCTCGAGACGTATCAGGCGGTCATCGACCGAAAGCCGCTCGACCTGACGTACATGGAATACGAGCTGTTGAAGTTTCTGGCCACCCGTCCCGGAAAGGTGTTCACTCGCGAGACCCTCCTGTCGCGTGTTTGGGGTTATGAGTACTACGGCGGGGCTCGCACGGTCGACGTTCATATTCGACGCTTGCGTGCCAAGCTCGGCGAACAGCACAACCTGATCCACACGGTGCGCAGCGTCGGATATCGATTCGGATCCGGACGCTGGTCGGGGTGAGTCGGCGCGCCTAAGCGACCGGACGAACCGCCTAGCCCGACCGGACGAACGGTCTAGCCATCGGACCGGGGTCGGGATGGGTCGCACGACTGGTCGGAATGAGTCAGACGACCTAGGTCGATCGGACGAATCGTCACGGCGACGTCGCGAAGGATCAAGCCCGGCGGTTCAAGTGTCGATGCCCCTCGTGTGAGGCGCCGAATTCCCCAACCCCACTTCACTGATCGCCTCACGATGTGGAGGGCTGGCGCTGGCGTTCTCGCGATCACGACCGCACTCACCATTGTCGAGACGACCGTGACGCCTGAAGGCCGTCTTGATGCGGTGCTGTTCGGGGCATCGATCTCGGGAGTTCTCGGGCTGGTCGCCTCGTGTCTGGGTCCGCGACTCTCGCCTCGAATGTCGTACATCTTCGGCCGACTTTTTCTTGCCCTCAGCACGCTGAGCATCGCCACCTCGACCTACGCGTGGCGAGACACCCCGGCGATGGGTGTGGTGTCGTTCCACTTCATTCTCGTGATGCTGTTCACCGCCGCGTTCTTCGGCCGACGTGAAGTGGTCGAGGTGCTCGTGCTGATCGGGGTCACGTCGGCCGTTGTCTTCATGGCGAGTGGACCTTTCGACCTCGACTTCTTCATGTGGTTGACGCTGATGACCGATTTGGTGTGCGCGGGCGTCGTCATGTCGATTGTGGTGGAGCGCATGCGAAAGCTTTCCTACAACGATCCGCTCACGGGGGCGTTCAACCGCCGCTGGTGGGAGGTTGGGTTGGAAGGAGAGATCGAGGAGTTCCGTCGTACCGGTGCACCACTTTCGCTGGCTCTCATCGATATCGATCACTTCAAAGGAGTGAACGATGCCCGCGGCCACCAGGGCGGCGATGAGTTCCTGCAACATGCCGTCGAGCTCTTTCAGAGCCGCATTCGTTCGGTCGATCAATTCGCACGCATTGGCGGCGACGAATTCGCCATCGTTCTCCCGGGCTGTACCGAAAAGATCGCCTACGACATCGCCAACTCACTCCTCGCCGCCCTCGTCGTGCAAACCGGCGTTACCTGCTCGATCGGCCTGGCAACACTGCGTCGAGGCGATGATCCAGCGAACCTGTACGCAACCGCCGATCAACAGCTCTACCTGGCAAAGTCAGCCGGTCGGGCCCAGGTTCGCTCGAATCTTCGGGTGTCGCACAATCCCGCCCTGATGGTCCAGCAGGCGATGACGGAGAACCGACGCGCGAACGAACCGCAGGAGCAGCTTCAGCGTGAGGCGGCCGCACGCCGCGCCCCGGCGATCGCGCAGGACCCGAGCGCCGTACCTATGCGTTGAGCTCGATGAGCTCAGAACCTTCGTGACGCGCGTCGCCGTCGTTGGAGAACAGCGTGCCCCAAACCCCGGAGAGCGCCGCGCCCGAGAGGAAGAAGCCCACCGGGAAGATGGCTACCATGAACACGATGAGAAGGATTGCACCAAGCATTTAGGGCTCCACAAGTCCAGCAGCGCCGGTAAAGGCGGTGAATTCGATTTCGACGTCGGCCCCGAGGGCCATGGTGACGTTACCGACCGTTGACCGACACGGGCGGTGGCCGCCGAAACCCTCGACGTAGGCGGCGTTCATAACGGGGAAGTCGTCCATGGAAGCGAGGAAGACGGTGCACTTCACGACCTGTTCGAGGCGTGCTCCCGCACGTTCCAAGAGCCCACGGGCGTTGTCGAAGATCTGGCGAACCTGCGCTTCGACGCCACCCTCGACGAGCTTTCCGTCGGCCAAACCGAGCTGGCCCGAGATATAGACGGTGTCGCCCGCGACGAGGACAGGTGAGTACGGTCCAACCGGTTTTGACACGGGTTCCTCAGCTGAAGGAGTTGCCGCACCCGCACGAACGGGTCGCGTTGGGGTTGTCTACGGCGAAGCCGCCACCCTGGAGCGCGTCTTTGTAGTCGAGGGTCGCGCCCTTGAGCATCTGGGCACTCGCCGGGTCGGTCACGACCTTCACGTCGCCGTAGGCCTTGACGATGTCGTCGTCGGCAATGTCACCGTCGAAGAACATCTCGTAGGAGAACCCGGAACATCCACCAGGGCGAACCGCAACCCGGAGGGCCAGACTTGCGTCGCCCTCCGCGGCAATCAGGGCCGCAACCTTGACGGTGGCCGCGTCGGTGAGAACGATCGTGTCGCTCTTCTTGCCGATCTTTACCGCAGTGGCAGCTGTTGCTGTGGCTTCTTGCACGCTCATGGGAAACTCCTCACAGAAAACTTCGTTGTTGACATCCTAGAAGACCCCGGGTTGCAAACAACCACAGCGAGCGAAATAGCGTCCGATGTGACTGAAAATCCGGGAGAACACCTGCAGGAACAACGGAAACGGGCCGAGAATTCCACCCCTGGTCGTAGAATCGGGTCGTGAAAACGACGTCAGTAACGCCCGAGGCAATTCGCGGGGTACTTCGCGGGGTCATCGATCCCGAGTTGAACGTCGATATCGTCGAGCTCGGAATGGTCGACCGGATCGACGTCGGGCCCACGGGTTTCGTCGAGGTCGTGATCAATCTCACCATCGCCGGGTGTCCGTTGCGCACGCAGATCCGCAACGACGCGCTCGCTCGTATTCGTTCCCTTCCTGGGGTCACCGACGCAAACGTGAGCTTCGGAGAACTCAACCAGGCGCAACGCAGCCAGGTCATGCAACGGGCGCGGCTGAAGGCGAGTCAGAACGCCCCCGACACCGAAATCTCCGCAACGACACGCATCCTTGCGATCGCGTCGGGCAAGGGCGGCGTCGGAAAGTCGTCCGTCACGTGCAACCTCGCTGCGGCGCTGGCGGCGCGTGGCTTCGTGGTCGGTGTTCTCGATGCGGACATCTGGGGGTTCTCCGTTCCTCGAATGTTGGGTGTGGAGGGACGGCTCGAGGGCTCGGAGGGCAAGATCGAACCTTCGTTGCGTACGGTCGGTACCGGCACCCTCAAGGTGGTGTCCATGGGTCTCCTGGTCGACGATGAAGACACCGCGATCATGTGGCGAGGACTCATGCTGGCCAAGGCCGTCGAAGAATTCCTCACCAAGGTTCGCTGGGGCGAAATGGACTATCTCCTCATCGACATGCCCCCCGGTACTGGCGACGTGCAGATGGCCCTCGGTCGGCTCCTGCCCCGCGCCGACTTTCTGATCGTGACCACGCCGGCGCTTGCCGCCCAGAAGGTCGCGGTGCGGATCGCCGACATGGCCCGCCGGAGCTATTTGCGCGTGGCGGGCGTCATCGAGAACATGTCGTACTTCGAAGATCCGGCTGGGCTTCGTCATGCCCTGTTCGGTGAGGGTGGTGGGCGTCGTCTCGCCGAAGACATCAACGCACCGCTCCTTGCGGAACTTCCCATGGCACCGGCCGTGTCTCTCGGCGGCGACTCCGGTCAGCCGATCGCGATCGAAATGCCTGATTCCGTTGTCGGACGTGCGTTTGCCGCTCTCGCCGACCAGATCGTCAACGTTGTGGCGCCTCCGGTCGACATGACCGGATGTTCTGCGCGCTTACTTTCGGCCATGGATGCCGCAGTCGACGGCAAGCATGCGTAGACGATCGCAGAACCTTGGTCGGAGGGAAGAACGAACCCTGTTCTAGACACTCATCGCATCGCGATGAAGAATCGCCGCAGGAGAGCCGCGTAGGGCGCGCCTCGCAAGAACGACAAGGGCGAGGTTCGCGACCACCGTCAACAGCACGGCAAAGGTCACCAAGGTTCCGAACGGAACGGCGGTGGGGAGCAACGGTCTCGTCGAATGAAGAAGATACCGTGCGGCGGGAACGGCAACGAGGCCGCCGATAATCGCCCCGGTGAATGCAGCATGCCGATATTCGGTCGTGATGACCCGACGCAGTACGGAATCGACTGCGCCGAGGGTTCGCAGGCTCGCAAGGTCTCGTCGACGATCGTCTAGCGCCGTGCGTACGATCACCAACGCCGTGAGCAGTCCGCCGAGGAGCATCAGCTTGGCCAGCTGTTTGAGCAATACGGCAACGGTTCGTTGCGGCCGTAGCGCTTCGGCCGCGACCCCTTCGAACGAATCGATCTCGACGCCCAGCTGGGTTCGCACGCCGAGTATCGCGCTTTCGGCGTCGACACCCCCGGCGAAGGCCAGAAGCTGCGACGTGGTCGGGGGCAGATTGGCCCGGAGTCGAGCGAACGGCTCAGGTCCCATGATCACGTCACCGAGGCCGATTCCGGAGCGGGTAACGCCGATAACAGTCATGGTTGTCGATCGACCTGACTGTTCGTCGGCAACGAACAGTTGTCGGCCGATCGCTTCGGATGGACTCACGTCACCGAGTGATCCCCGTTCGATGATTACCGCCGTCGGGTCCTCGAACAGCTTCACAAAGGCCTCGCGATCTGTCGCAATGCCAGCGGCGCGCGCGGCGAGGCTCGCGACGCCGTCCACTGAGGGATAGGCCTCGTCCGGTGACGCCAACACCACACGCAATGCGGTGGAGTTCGGCTCCGCGACCGTACCGAATCGCGATTGCCAAACCGAAAGTTCGCTAACTTCCGAACGGTTTTGGATACCTGACGTCACCGCAGTGCCTTCGGCGTGCATGACCGCCTGGAACCGACCACGGGAGTGTTGCGCATTCGTTTTGATGGCACGGTCCACCGAGGACGAGAGAAGAATCGCAACCACAGCCGAGAACACAGCGAATGAGCTAAGTACACGAAGAATTGCATTCTGTGTCGGTCGCCTGTGCCGTTGTGCCTTCATGAGCGACTCAGAGACCGGATCATGACCAACGATCTTGCGACCGTTCTCGTCGCCGCGGTTCTCACGAAGGAGCGCTCCCGCAATGGAATCAACGGCTCGACGGACGAGCATGACCGCGGGCGCGGCGGCTGAACCGAGTGGTCGTTTTACGCCAGCAATAGCGGCCCGCAGGCGACGCGGTAGGGCAACCGTCTCGTCTTCGAACCAGCCGATCATCCAACACGCTCCAACGAGCAGGACCACGCAGTAGAGCCCGAACACGCCAGATGACACGTCGGGGCCACCAACTGCGAACATCGCAAGGAGTGCGACGATCATCATGGCGAGGGTAAGGAAAGGCCGGATGCGACGACCAACAGCCACGAACCGCGATCGCACTATCGGCTCGGCGAGGACGACGGCGGCGAGCGAGCCGCCCACGAACGCGAATCCGGACTGTTGCAGTGCACCACCCGCGGCGATGACGATCGAACCCACTATCGCTACGACACGCGCAAGCGCCTTCCACCTCGATCTCGCCTGCAGGGCAACCCGTGAGTCCTTCGCACGGAGCTGGCGGTAGCCGACGAACACGATGGTCGCCATCGCGATGCAGGCAGCTGCGGTGATGGACGTCGAGAGCGCAGCGAGTCGGACCGGGAAGCCCAAGGGTTCGGCTGGAGCAACCGTCGATGGAGAAACCTTCACCCGAGCGAGAGCCAAGCCGGCCAGTCCCCACCCGAGTGCCGACCCGATCACGATCGAAGCCAGCGAGACCAACCACAACTCCATCGTAAGTATACTTAGAGTATTTCCTCGACTGATCCCGACTGATCGAAAGGACATCACTTCGCGTCGCCGACGCTCGAGGGCCAACACGAGGGCGGCGATCAGCGAAGCTGCGGAGCCGATACCGGCGATCGCTGCGAGAGCGGATGGCAACGGCGCCAACATCGTCGTGCCTGCTCGTTCGAAATCCGTCAAGTCGGCCTTCACGGCAACTGCCGACGCTTCAATCCGACGGGGCGCCGGCGCAATGTCGGCACCGCCTGTCGGGTCCTGCGGTGGCGAAAGCTCACCTGCGTCAATCGCCTGGGACAGCACATCAGCGAGTCCACGGGACTGCCGCCAGGTGGTCGATGCGGGGCCAGACGCGGAGTACGCGACGAATCGTCTGACCAATTCCGGGTTGTCCTTGGGCATCGACGAAGCAGAGCCGCGCGGTACGAACAACACTCGCGATCGTGGGCGGGCGTCTATGGCGAGCGCGGCGAGCCCACGACGCGGTAGTACGCGCTGGACAACGAACGTGCGAGTTGCCTGCCCAACCGAGATGGTGACCTTTGCCCCGACGGTGACCCGCAGGTCTTTGGCGAGGTCAGCGCCGATAAGGGCACTCTCACCGGTCAGCGAACTCGTTCCCTCGAGGCCGGTCGCCTTCGGATCGTTCCCGAAGTCTTGTGCCTCTTCCAACGAAAACTCGAGCGCGTCGACGCCACTGAGCGATCGCACGAACTCCGAGGAAGCCATCACTCGCGTCGACGTGAACAGGATCCGACCATCGGTGGACTGGGCGATCGAGGCTGCGCCGGTGCGTGACGGACCATCGGTTTCTTGGAGCTTTGCCTGTTGACGCTCTACCGCCGCCAACGCCTGAAGTCGACCCTCTTCGGTCGAGGAGACCACGAAGGCGTCCAGCGGGCCAAGATGGCGGCGCGCCATGGCACCGCGGCTTTGCACCACCGAATCGGCAATGGTGGTGGACGCAGCGAGCACCATTGCCGCAAGTGCGACGCCCGCGAACATCGAGAGTGTCGACGGTCGACGAGCGATGCCACGAAAGGCGATCTGGCGGTGGAGCGGACGTAGCGCGAGTTGGTACGCAACCGGCAACGAAAGGGCCAGCACGATCCAGAGCCGACCATGCTCCGTTGCGGTGCGCAACCAGACTGTCAGACACACCAGTGCCACGACATAGACCGTGAGGAACCCTCGCAACATCGAGGAGAACCATTCCCCGCTTGGAAGAAGAACGGATTCGAGGTCGCCGGGCACCGACTGCGTTGCCTTCGGCGGCTTCGGTTCGTTGTTTGCCTTCGGTGCCTTGGCTGCCTTTGGTTCTTTGGTTGCCTTGGGCGCCTTCGGTTCTTTGTCGGGCTTGGGTGCTTTCGCTGCTTTCGGTTCTTTTTCTGGCTTGGGTGCTTTCGCCGCCTTCGGTGCCTTGTCTGGCTTGGATGTGCGCGCTCTTGTTCGGTGCGATCGCGCCCCGTCGTCATCAGGGGAAGTGACTGGACCCTCGGGCGTACCTACATGCGGATCCGCTTCGAGACCCCGATCCTCATACACGTCGAGAACGTCCGTGGTCATACGATCGTTCGAGGACCGCGACGTTCGAGCGCCCGTCCGTCCTTCACATCCACGACCGTTGTGGCGAGCGAAATCAGTCGTTGATCATGGGTCGCAATAACCAGGGTCAAACCATCGGCATGAAGTTCATGGAACAGATGAGCGATCTTCTTCGCCGACGAGTCGTCGAGGTTGCCGGTCGGTTCATCGGCAAACACGATTCGCGGTTCGCCGACCAGTGCACGCGCGATGGCCACGCGCTGCTGTTCGCCACCGGACAGCTGATCCGGTAGTTGCTGCATCCGACCTGACAGACCGACCAGGTTGAGCGCAGCCTCGGCCTCCTCACGGGCGTCCTTGGCGTCCCACCCGGCCACGAGAAGTGGGAGTTCGACGTTCTCCACCGCGGTGAGAATCGAGACGAGATGAAACCCCTGAAACACAAAGCCCATCGCCGCAGCGCGATGACGAGCCCGATCTGATTCGGTCAAATCCGACAGCGCATAACCCTCGAAGAGCAACTCGCCGCGGTCGAACATTTCGATTCCCGCCAGACAAGACAGCAGCGTCGTCTTTCCGGATCCGGACGCACCGGTCAGGACCACGAACTCACCGGCGCGCAGATCGAGCGTCACGTCGGCGAGCACGTCCACCGTTTCGGTCCCGATCACCCGGCGCTTCGTGAGCTTGCGGGCAGCGACGATCACCGCTCCCGATCCGGGCAGCGCAGTGACCGTTGGCGAGACCGCGAACTCATCGGCGGCCAACGTCGGTTCCTCGGTGACCGGCTGGGTGGACGGTGCGAGTGGTTCGAGCGCGAGGGGGGCGAGCCCGGCCAGGCTGAGGCCAGCAGGAAGCAGGACGGATGGAGCCGACGCAACCTCACTCGTCGTCGGCACCGGTGCCGTAGGAAAAGGTGCAGGAGGAATGGTCGCAATGACGGGGGGTGCGGTTGGCGTCTCTGCGCCCGCTCGGATCGCAGCGGCCAAATGATCCCGAAACGACGCCGTCACGAACGCCGGGAGCTCACCGGACAACACGTCCACGCCCGGCGGGGCCGCCAGAACGGAGATGCCAACCGGCGGCGTAAGCGCCGCGGTGGCCAAGGCGACGTTGTCCAGGGCTGCGTTCTCCGGGGCCGCGCTGTCCAGGGCCGCGCTGTCCAGGGCCGCGCGGGCCCAGCCTGCATCGTGCGGGAATGGGTCGGTCGCGGAGATGACGTCGACCTCAGGGGTCGACTCCCTCTCCAGCGGCGGGAGGCTCACGAACAAACTGTTCGGGATGGCCACCGGTGGAGGCGCCGGCACGTACTCCTCCGGGAGCGATACGGGCAGGGAGAACGATCCGGGCTCGGTGTCGTCCGCGCCGCCGGCGATTTCGGGAAACAAGTAGTCGGGCTCGTCGTTCGGCTCGACGGTGAACGTCTCCGACAGAACGGGAATCTCGAACAGAACGGGGACCTCGAACACAACGGGGACCTCGGGCAGGTGAAATACCGCGTCCGAAGCAAGCTGTGACGAGTCCGAAGCGAATGTCTCCGGGGCAGCATTCCGAGCCTGGAGCGCCACGGGGCCGAGGGAATGCGAGCGTGAAAGCGTCCGGAGCCAGTCGATCACGGCTTGTTCGCCCAGGTCCTGAGGTGGCGCGATCAAGCCCGCAACGCCCGGCGTTTCGTCGACGAACCGGGGATTACTCCCAGCGTCGGGCAAGGTACTCGCTTCCACGAGTCTGGACATCGGCGGACTGCACCGCAAGCTTGACCCCTCCTGGTGAATGGCCACGAACAAGCCTAAATGGTGCGACTCGATACGGAACCGTGCGCGAATGGCCGCCCAGACTCAACGCAGATCACCAGAACGCCCCGTCTCCTTGAGTTGCTGCCCGAACTACATACCGGGAATTACGTGCCCGTAACTAAGGTATGGATTACTGATACAGGCGACTTGTGCGAAACACTTGCACCGCGACGCTGCAGCAACGCGCGAATCAGCTCCCTCGCGAACGCCGCGACCGTGCGACATGAAATGAAACGACCACAAGATGTTGAGTATCCCGATGAGTGCAACCGTTCGAAACAACGTCAGACTCCCGCTTCGTTTTCCTGACGGCTTCGAAACAACCGCCGAGGTGTACAGCTTTCACGGACTCGTCGATGCAAAGGAACACTTGGCACTCGGTTTCGGCCCGGCTGTTGGGGATGCGGCCGACGTGCCACTGGTGCGGATCCACTCCGAATGCATGACCGGCGATGTCTTCGGCTCCCTCCGCTGTGATTGTGGACCCCAACTCCGCGAAGCGGTCGAGCTGATTTCGAAAGTCGGCGGGTACGTCCTGTACCTGCGTCAGGAAGGACGCGGCATTGGCCTCTACGCCAAGATCGACGCCTACAAATTGCAGGACTCCGGGATGGACACCTTCGCCGCGAACCGTGCACTCGGACGCGAGGACGACGAACGCGAATACACGGTTGCTGCGCAGATGCTCCAGGCACTCAACGTGAATCGCGTGGAATTGCTGTCCAACAACCCCGACAAGTTCGAGCAGATGGCCAAACTCGGTGTCGAAGTCACGCGGCGGGTTCCGACCGGCGTTCACGTGTCGTCGAACAATCGTCCGTATCTGGAAGCAAAGATCGATCAACACGCCCACACGATTGATCTGCCAGACCTCCCCTCGCGGCCCTCCGCACCGTCGACGCCGTAGTACATCTCGTGCTGCGGCGTGTAAATCGCCCCTGAGCACGGTCGACGCCGTCGTACATCTCGTGTTGCGGCGTGTGTAAATCGTCATTCACCTTTCCCACGAGCAGACTCGATTACCTTGGGTCTATGGCCGATTTGCCGAGCACGGAGGCCGACGCAAACTGGCTGACACCTGAAGAGCCCGATTGGCTCGCCGAAGCCGCAAGCGGCCCTCCGGCGTCAACCGAGGTACCCGTGGTGTCCGCGCAAGACGCCGCGCACGAAACCAGCGGTGAGTCCACGCCGGTTACACCTGCGGTCCAAACACCTGCAGCGAAGCAAACCCCCGCGAGTGGCGTGAACGAAAAGGTACGCCGGAAGTCGTCACGGGCAGACTCCTCGAAGGAACGCAGAGCCCAACCCGCATCGGCTCCGACGCAACCGTCGAAAGGGCAACGTCGGGAGAAGGTTCCGCGCTCACGACGTGCGCCACGATGGCGTGGCCGCATTCTTCCGAAATCAATACTCGGAATCTCCCTGCTCATGCTGGCCGCCGGCGCCGGGGCCGCTATCTCGGGCACCGCGCTGTACATGAACTACCAGTTCCGCCGCGACGAATCCGACGCTCTCGTCAAGACTTTTAATAAGCGCGCAGAAGATGCGGTGAGCTCCGTTCGGGCGGAGGGAAACAACGCCCGGCGTCGGATCCAAGACGAGATCGAGCCGATCCGAAAGATCGCAGCAACCGGAGACACCCTCCGAGACCTTCTGGCCAAGACCGAAAAGTCGGTGTGGCAGGTCTCGACCGTAGATGTCAACGGAGCAGCCTCTGTTGGCACCGCGTTCGTTGTCGCATCCGACAGCGACCGCTCCTTCCTCATCACATCGTTCAACACCGTTCGCGCAGCAACCGCACGCCCCGGACCCCCGATACGGCTGCGCAAGGGAAACGAATCGATCGACGCCGAGTTGTGGACGTGGCAGGAGTCGCGAGACCTTGCGCTTCTCATCGTGAAGCAACCGAGCATGCCCCGACTCGATTGGGGCATCAGCTCCGATGTCCGCCTCGGACAGCAGATCTTCGCGGTCTCTGGTTTTGGGACGGGAGGCGGTGCGATCACGCAGGGATTCATCGCCGACGTCTCCTCGAACGGTGTCCAGCACACGGCTGCACTCGGCGCACACTTCCAAGGAGCACCGTTGTTGTCGGACCGAGGGTTGGTTCTCGGCGTCGCATCGCGCAACTACGAGCCGTACGGGTTCCCATCAGACGGCGTCTGGTTCGCCCCACCGATTCGCGCCGCATGTGAAACCGTGCTCAAGTGCCCGCCATCGGAAACCAGCGGGGCGGGTCAGGTGACCGGCGCCGGTGCACCACGAAGCGACACGCTCGAGGCCAATCCGAGCAGCGCCGACACAACAGCGAACGGCTGAGTTCAGCCCGGTACGACCGGGGCAACAGGTGCGAGGGTCGGCGGCACCACCGTTGGGGCTGTCGGCGGCACCGTGACCAGCGGTACCACGAAGCTCGGCGCCGTCGTTGGCGTGGCCGCCGGGTCGGGCAGTGGAGCGGGATCTACGACGGGGGGTCCGTCCAAGCTCTCCACGAACCGAGGGATCGGTGTTTCGATGGGAACGCGCTTCTTGCCGGGATCGATTTCCTTGCGCTCACGGAACTTCGTCTCTTCCTTCAGCGTCAACTTCTTCGGCCGCACGATCGGCGCGGGTTCACCGAATTCCGATACCGGCACCCCTTCCATCGCGAGCTTCATGTAGCGACCCCATGTCTGGGCGGGCAACGTACCGCCGGCCACGTTTCCCCAACGTCGCAGCACCATTCGTCGGGGCCGGTCCTTGTAGCCCATCCAGACTGCCGTCGACAGCGTGGGGGTATACCCGACGAACCAGGCGTCACGGTACCCCTGTGATGTTCCCGTTTTACCGGCCACCGAGCGATCACCAAGAGCCGCTCTCCTACCGGTGCCTTCCTCGACCACGGCCTGGAGAACGCTGGTGACGTTGTCCGCAACGCGTTCGGTGATGATTTCTTTCGGGACGCGCAACAGATTGTCCTCGAGGACTTTGCCGGTCGAATCGGTGATCGTGAGGATCGGCGTGGTGGGTGCACCGCGGCCACGGCCGGCGAACACCGAGTACGCCGAGGCCATCTCGAGCGGCGACACGTCGATGCCACCAAGTGAGTAGCTCGGGCCGTGGACACCAGGGTCGTACCAGGCCGTGCTGATACCAAGTTTCTGCGCCATTGCCGCAACCTTCGGAAGCGTTACTACCTCAAATCCTAAGCGCGCATATGCGGTGTTCACCGACTTGATGGTCGCGCTCCGCAGGTTCACAGGCCCGTAGGCCGCACCTTCGTAGTTGCGGATGGTGGTGCACTTCTCACGCTTGCTGCATCGAGGATCACGATACGGACTTCCCGCCATGACCAGCGTCGGGGGGTAGTTCTCTTCGAACGCCGCAGCCAAGACGATCGGTTTGATCGACGAGCCCGGCGAACGTCCGGACCCGCCACCATCGAAACTCGCGTCGCACCTCGGCCACACCTTCGGGGAACGTCCCTTCAGCACCTTCTTGATCGACTCACGCGTCGGACATTTGCCGAGCCCGAGGTTGACCTGGTCACGTCCGAAGTCACGTCCACCGACGAGCGCCTTCACGAAGCCCGTGATCGGTTCGACGGAAACGATCGACATCTCGAGCGACTCGTTCGTTCCCTTCAACGCGCTTGCTGCAGTCTTCTCCGCTGCTATCTGCATGCGGGGGTCGAGCGTCGTACGAATGGTCAGACCGCCGCCGTAGACGAGCTCCTCGCCGTACTTCGCCACCAGATAGCGTTCGACATAGTCAACGAAGTACGGATACGCCTTCTGGACCGTTGCGCGCCCATAGACGATCGTCACGGGTTTGCCGACGGGTGGGCGAGTACCGTCGCCCGGATCGACCCACAGCTCTCGCGCCAACGCTTCGGTGTACTCATCGGCGGTGATGAACTTTTCGCGGCGCATCTGGGCAAGCGTGGTGCGGCGCTTGAACTCCGCATTCGATCGATTTCGTCTGGGCTCATACTTTGTTGGCGCCGGGATGATGCCGGCAATGGTGGCCGCCTCGGAGATCGTGAGGTCCTTCAGGTCCTTGCGGAAGTAGAACCTCGCCGCGGCACCAACCCCGTAGGACCCATTGCCGAGGAAGATGTTCGAGAGGTATTCCTCAAGGATCTGTTCCTTCGACATCGTCCGATCGAGCCGATTCGCGATCACGGCCACCCGAAGTTTCCGCCACCCCCGCCGGAGGTTGCGATTCAGCGGTGTCTCCGGCGTCGTGGGATCGACCGGATCATCCTCGGGGTAGTAGACGTTGTTCACCAGCTGCTGCGTGATCGTCGAGGCACCCTGTTCGGCTTCGCCCGTCTTGATGTCGCGACGCACTGCCCGAACCAAACCAATAGCGTCGACACCACTGTGTGTGTAGAAGCGTCGATCTTCCGCAGCGATCACCGCACGCTTCAGGATGAGGGGGATGTCCTTGCCGGTCACGGTGATGTTCGAATCAACCTTGCGGAAAATGGTGAGCAGATCACCGTTGGCGTCGTAGACCCGACTCGGTTGAATCTGCGGAAGGGCTTTTTTCGCAGGGACGGTGATCGGGACCGGCGCGAAGAGCACGATGCCAAGTGCAATCGCCACCATCGTGAGGGGCACGACGGTACATCCGATCACCAGTACGACGGAGGTCTTCACCAACCGTCGCACGAACCGAAACATCGCGCGCAACACAGGGTTAGTCTCGCAGACCCCCGGGACACTTTGACGCTTCACACCGTACACACGCCACCGGAGTTGTGTCTCCGCGTCCTAGTGCGTGCCTCGGGATTCGTGAGCATCGGGCACGGCGCGTCGTCCTGGCATACTGATCAACGTGAGTGAACCAGGGATGCGTTGGGCGCAGGCGCTCGCCGACTGGGCCATTCCCCAGCCCATCCTCGACCAGGCGCCGGCGAACCCGTGGGTGCACCCGCCGAAGATGTTCCGTGCGGCCGTCGACGATCCGGTCGATACGCCGTCGATGCGTGCAGCGGCGGCGCTCCTCGCGCCGCAGGGATCGATTCTCGACGTCGGGTGCGGCGGTGGTCGGTCGAGTCTGCCGCTGGGCGCGACGCTGATCACCGAGGCGATCGGCGTCGACGAACAGCAAGCGATGCTCGACCAGTTCGCGCAAGCCGCCGCCGAGCGAGGCATTGCGTCGCGTTCGGTGCTCGGCCTGTGGCCCGCGGTCGCGTCGACCACGCCCGCGGCCGACGTGGTGGTGTGCCATCACGTCGTCTACAACGTGTCACCGATCGATGAGTTCGTCGCCGCGTTGAGTTCCCACGCGCAGCGCGGTGTCGTTGTCGAGTTACCGCAACGCCACCCGACGGCGTCGTTCAACCCACTCTGGAAACGGTTCTGGGACCTCGAGCGCCCGTCGGAGCCGTCGGCGGACCTCTTTGTCGACGTCGTACGAGCGGGCGGCCGGGTACCCCATATCGAACGGTCCACCAGAGTGGCGCGCAAACCACAACTCGACCCGGCCGAGTTCGCAGCCTTCGTGCGTCAGCGTCTGTGCCTGAGCCAAGAGCGTGACCACGAGATCGCCGCGGCGATCGCCACCGATTTCGCCTCCGACGAAACTGAAATAGTTACCGTCTGGTGGGAAACGTAGCTGCTCGGTGAGGTGGTGCGGCCGCAGGTCCGCACGGTCGAAAGGGTCGAGCACACAATCAGTACGTGAGCAGATCATCAAGCCAGTAAGTGAGCAGATTATCAAGCGCTCTGCACCGTCCTAGGCCGCTGAGACCGCGAAGCACCGCTATGAGCGGAGTTGCACGGACCGATGACTCGCCATTTTCGAATCTCTTTGGTTTTTTTGGCGGGGACCCGAAGACTGATGCTCCTATCGTTGTCAAGCGGCTTTTTGGGTGCTCAGCCAGGTTTGGTAGCGGGTGGCTAGGGCAGTGTTGTGGGTGAGTCCGCGTTCGAGGCGTGAGAGTCGAATTGGCCAGGTGTTGAGTTGGTCGGCTGCGGTTTCGAGGCTGATCTTCGCGGCGGTTCGTTGGCTTCGGAGAGTTGCGCCGTTAGGCACGACTGGTGGGTTCGTGAGGAGCCGGTAGATTTCGCGTGCCACGTAGCGTTTGAGGCACCGAACGATCTCGCGGTTGCTTCGGCCCTCGGCTCGGCGTCGATCGCGGTAGGCCTTGGTTTCGGGGTCGCAGGTGAGGCGGACCATCACGATCCGCCATAATGCGTTGTTCGCGTCGCGGTTCCCGCCGCGGTTGAGGCGGTGCCGGGTTGTCTTACCCGATGACGCTTCGACCGGGCTCGACCCACACAACGCTGCGAATGACGCCTCGTTACGCATCCGTTCAGGATTGTCACCCGCAGCGACGAGCAATGCGGCCGCGACTTCGGGACCGACGCCGCACGCGCCGAGTAGCGCAGGGTTCTCGGCGACGCACAGTTCGTGGATAGCGGCGTCGAGCTCGGCGATCTCGACGGTCAGTGCGTCGTGTCGGCGGGCGAGGCAACGCAACGATCGTTTTGTTGCTTCGCCGACCTCGGTTGGGGCACCGGGACGCATCCGTGCGCACACCTCGATCCGGGCCCGGGCAGACAGGCCAACGAGGCGGTCGCGAAGCCCGTCGGGTGCAGTCACGATCAGGTCACGGATCTGGTTCGATGCTTGCGTCAACGCCTTCACCGCGGAACGCCGAGCGATCCGCAACGACCGCAACGCTTCAACGTTCCCGTCACCGGTCTTCGGAACGCCGGTAGCTTCACCGTTCAGCACGGCACGCGCGGCGGACTCGGCATCGGTCGAATCGGACTTCCCTCGGCGACGACGCAACTGACGGTTCGGCCGGTTCACCTCGATCACGACCACCTCGTTCGCGGTGAGGAACCGGCACAGCCCAGCCCCATAGGAGCCGGTCCCTTCTACTCCGACAGCTGTCAGTGTGCCGAACGAACGCATCCAGGCCAACAACTCCGCATAGCCAGCTGCGGAGACCGCAAACGATGCGGTCGCCAAAATCTTGCCGATCGCGTTCACTACCGCGGCGACATGCACCCGAGAATGGGTATCGACACCTCCCGTGACTTCATTCAGTTCGTCATGCATGATTATTCCTGCCTCTTCTGTTCGCTCGAGTGGTTGAAGGCACCACCGGCCGGGACGGCGGACAGGACACTCACGGTGCAGTCCAAGGCTCCTATCAGGTCACGTCCGACCCAACCGGCTGGTGCGTAACACCTCCAGCAAAACAAGACCGACAAATCAATTTCAAGACACGAAGTCGGTCACACCCAGGGTCAGATCCTGCCCCGCTGAAGGGTCCCCACCATCATGGAGGAAGACACTGCCATCATGAGTGTCACACCC
>JANOWU010000041.1:0-5900 GCA_031418035.1 Acidimicrobiia bacterium | reverse complement strand
TGCCGGACGTCGTTCTCCGTGACGTTGTACGTGGCGTCGATCTTGCGGGTGTCGCGAATCCCGATCGTCATTCCGAAGTTTCGTAAGCGCACATTGGAACAACCCGGCGTGTATCGACGCAACGCTTCGATGGCATGCATGGCCTGGCGTCGACCGTCGATCTCGTGTCGGGTCATGCTGTCGGGATCGGTGCCATCACACTCGGCGAGGTGGACCAGGTTCATGTACGTAAGCTCGCCGGTGTCGTGCATCGCACCCCAGGTACCGCCGATCGTCGTGAGGTCGGGCGGGATCACCCCGTCTCGAATGGCCTGCGCGAAGGGCTTGCCAAGAAACGGCGAAAACATGGTGTCCTCCTTGCCGGAGGTTTCGATCACCCACTCCCCCGTTGCCCAATCGCCATAGGTCTGTGGGTCCGACCACACCCCTTCCATGAAGGCCTTCTTGTCGACGCCCGCCAAATGAAACATCACGGAAGCCGCCTGCATCGTTTCGACTGGGGTCTTCATCGTCGGCGCACCGGCGCGAAAGGCGATGTCGGCATCGCCCGTCGCGTCGATCACGACACGACCGAGGATTGCCTCACGCCCCGCCTTCGACTCGGTGATCACACCGACGATACGGTCACCATCCATGACCGGCGCCACGAATTGGCGATGCAGCATCGGATGGATTCCCGCCTCTTCGACGAGTCGGTCCGCAACCACCTTGAACCCTTCGGCGTCGATCTCGAACGACAGCGATTGGCTCTCGGGAACCGCAGCACCCATCTCTTTGGCTCGTTCCTCGAACTCCATCCCTATCCCGCCTGCCTCGACGGTTTCTTCGTGTCGATACCAGGCGAAGCCCTCCACGCCAACCGCGGTGATGTTCCCACCAAAGCACCCGAACCGCTCGACCAACGTGACCTCCACCCCGGTTCGTGCGGCGGCGAGCGCGGCTGCGAGCCCACCGGGCCCCGACCCGATGACCAACAGGTCGGTGTGGTGAATCACGTCGACGCTGCGGGCCGGTTCGTGAATCGTTAAGCGACCATCAGGCATGAAATTTTCCTACTTACGGGGAACCGACACGGGCGATACAGTGAACACTAATTGCGGACCCGATTCGGGTTTGCTTCTTCGGTTCGACTGGAACACGCATGACGACTTTCGAGCAAACGGTCGCCGCTACCCGACCGACGCAACGAACGCGAACCGCTCTCGTGCATCGCCATCTCGACGCACGGTTGATTGGCGGAATCTCGATCGTCGTCTTCGCCCTGATGTTTATACTCGTCCCCAAGGACGCAGATATCGGCCAAGTTTCCTGGACCACGTTCTACCTCGCGTTCTTGATCAACGGGCCCCACTTCTTCGCGTCGTATTGGCACATCTACGTCGACAACGCACGGCGGCTACGCGAACCCCGGTTCGCGTTCGCGGGGTTCGTGGTTCCGGCGCTGTTGATTGTCGGTTTGATCGTCGCGTCGCAACGTGGCAACGACAAGACACTCGGCCACATGGTGAACCTGATGTACCTCTCCGTCGGTTGGCACTACGTGAAGCAAATCTTCGGGGTCACGCTCGTGTCGAGCGCCGCACATGGACGACCGGTTGCCGGTTGGCCGAAGAAGCTGCTCCGATTCAACCTGCTCACGATCTGGCTCATGTCGTGGGTTTTCACCAATCAGTACGCATGGACGTCGAACCGTGGCTTCTTCGGGGTCACGTATTCTTCGGCGAACATCACGGGATTCCTGGATGACATCGGACTTTCCTTCGTGGGCGATCACCTGCGCCTGAGCGTCTACGTGTTGGTGGCGACCACAGCGGCGGTCGCTCTGGGCGGGTTTGCGCACCAGTGGATCGTCACCGGGAAAACGCTGGCTCCCGTGGGATGGGTTGCGTGGGCGTCGATCTATATCTGGTATCTCCCGGTTCTCGCGCATCCCGCCTACTTCTACTTCGTGCCGTTGTTCCATTCCCTCCAGTACCTACTGTTCTCCGTCACGTTCTCCTGGAACAAGGCGGCCGGTGAGGACCTGGCACCGTCGTTGATGACCGATCGACAACGACGCCAACAGTTCGTCACGCGCTTCGCCGTGTTCGTCGCCTTCGCGTTCGTGCTTGGAGCCGCAGGATTTCACTGGCTTCCCGAGTACCTCGATCGCAACGTCGACTATCGACCGAACCAGCTGGGCGGACAGTTCTGGGTCGTGGCGTTCAACCTGTTCATCAACATCCACCACTATTTCGTGGACAGCGTCATTTGGCGAGGAACGAATCCTCAGGTACGGAAGTACCTCCGGCCACGAAGCGCATCGTAGGTTCCCACGCAATGCCGAGGGCGCAAAAGGCAATGCCGAGGGCAATGCAAAAGGCCCGGTGAACTCACCGGGCCCGTTGTGACATCGCTGTGGTGCAGCTTCTCAGCTACAGGCCTCCAGGGCCCGCTTCGTAAGCACACGTGCGAGATGCTCGCGGTACTCCGACGATGCGTTGAGATCGCCGGGTGCCGACGTTCCCTCTGCTGCGTGGGCAGCGGCATCGGCCGCCGACGCCCCGCCGGCAAGTGCACTCTCGACGCCGGTCGCACGAATCGGCACCGACCCCATGTTGGTGAGGGCGACGCCCGCCGCACCGTTGAGGCGGTAGGCCGCCACACCGACGATCGCCCAGTCTTGGGCACGACGATTGAACTTCTGGTAGCTCACCTTCGCCCCGGTGATCTTCGGAACCCGGATCTCGGTGAGGAGCTCGTCGGCGGCCAAGGCGGTCGTGAGGAATCCCTGGAAGAAGTCTTTGGCGGCGATCGTTCGCTCACCCTTCGGGCCGCGAGCGACCAAGGTCGCGTTGAGCGCCATCATCGCCGACGGGAGATCCGAAGCCGGGTCACCGTGGGCAATCGACCCGCCGATCGTGCCGCGGTGACGAACTTGGGAATCGCCAACGTGCACGGCAACGGCCGGGATCAACGGGACATGCTCGGCCAACAGGCTGGAATGCTCGACGTCGTGGTGACGGGTGAGCGCACCGATGGCCACGTGATCGCCTGCGTCGCGAATGAACGAGAGATCCTTCACACGACCGATGTCGACGAGGACCGAAGGCGACGCCAGACGGAGCTTGAGCAACGGGACGAGGGAGTGGCCACCGGCCAGGATCTTGGCGTCGTCACCGTGTTCGACGAGTTGGGCCACCGCAGCGTCGGCCGAGTCGACCCGCACGTAATCGAAAAGAGCAGGAATCATGGAGTTCTCCGAACGCTTTCGTTACTTCGCCGACGCAGCGGCGAGGACGGCCTTGACAATGTTGTGGTAGCCCGTGCAACGGCAGAGGTTTCCTTCGAGACCGAGGCGAACCTCTTCCTCGGTCGGATTCGGGTTTTCCTTCAGGAGCGAGATCGATGCCATGACCATGCCCGGCGTGCAATAGCCACACTGGAGACCGTGGTTTTCGCGGAACGACTCCTGCATCGGATGCAGCGTGCCATCGGCAGCGGCGAGCCCTTCGATCGTGGTGATAGTGGTCCCGTCGGCCTGTGGCGCAAGAATCGTGCAGCTCTTCACGGCCTCACCATCGAGGTGCACGGTGCAGGCACCGCAGCTCGACGTATCGCAACCAATGTTCGTGCCAGTCAGCCCACATGCCTCACGGATGTAGTGCACCAGAAGAGTACGCGCCTCGACGTCGTGGCTCTGCTGCTGACCGTTTACGGTCATAGAAACTTTCACAAGACCCCCAAGGTGTCTGCGCCGGGTCCCTCCCAGACGTGCACCTACCTTTTAGCACAGCTGTGACTCAGGCCACGCGGCGGAGGGCGTCTTTTTCGCTCTCACGCGACCCGAATAGTCGGCCGCGATAGCGCTGACCTCGTCAGCGCCAGAACAAAAGAGTTTCGAGAATCGCCTTGCCCCGAGACGGGGTCTTTCGCGCTCGATCCGATGGGGCCGGTGCAACGGTTTCGTCCATCGTCGCCGAGGCGTTGTTCTCCCGCAGGCCAGGGGCCAGTACCAGTGTCTGCCCAGGCTTCACCATGCCGAATTGCTGACGCGCAACGCGCGCGATCTCGGTATCGGTGCGAAGCAGTCGGGACCGTTCGTCGAGTCGGGCATTGCGCTCGCGCAACATGGCGACTCGTTGGCGTGTGGCCTCCAGGTCTTGGCGCTGGGCTTGATACGAACGTAGCGGCACGACACCCAACAACAACAGCAAGACTGCGAATGCCACCGTGATGGTGAGGCCGACGGCAACAACTCGTACTCCGCGACCGAACGCGGCTGCGACGCGGGTCATGGCTATGCCGTCCGGAATGCGGCTCGAGGAGCAAGGCCGGATCGTCCCCAGAACGCAGCGGACTCACCGAGCTGGGCTTCGATGCGAAGCAACTGGTTGTACTTCGCAACCCGATCTGATCGAGCTGGCGCACCAGTCTTGATCTGACCACAATTCGTTGCGACTGCGAGGTCGGCGATGGTCGAATCCTCGGTCTCACCGGAACGGTGTGACATCACGGCGGTGTACCCGTTGCGGGTGGCCAGGCTCACGGCGTCGAGCGTCTCGGTGAGCGTGCCGATCTGATTGACCTTCACCAGAATGGAGTTGGCCACCTTGCGGTCGATTCCCATCTGGAGGCGAGCCGAGTTGGTGACGAAGAGATCGTCGCCGACGAGTTGAACTTTGCCCTTCAGCTTTGCGGAGAGGGCTTCCCATCCGTCCCAGTCGTCCTCGGCCATACCGTCCTCGATGGAGACGAGCGGGTAGCGGGCCACCAGATCGTCCCAGTAGTCGACCATCTCGAGGCTCGAGAGCGATCGTCCCTCGCCGGCCAGGACGTAGCTTCCACCCTTGTAGAGCTCACTCATTGCCGGGTCGACGGCAATCGCAATTTGCTCGCCGGGAATGTAGCCCGCCTTCTCGATGGCCTCCATCAGCAACTTGATCGCATCTTCGTTCTGCGCCAGGTTGGGAGCGAACCCGCCTTCGTCGCCGACACCGGTTGCGAGGTGCCGATCGTGAAGGATCTTTTTCAAGGTGTGATACGTCTCGACGCCCCACCGCAGTGCCTCGGAGAAGCTCGGCGCACCAACGGGCATCACCATGAACTCCTGCATGTCGATGGTGTTGTCCGCGTGGGCGCCACCGTTGAGGACGTTGAGCATCGGTACGGGAAGCACGTGGGCATTCGGGCCGCCGACGGCCCGGTACAGGGGCAGGTCGAGTTCGCTCGCCGCTGCCCTCGCCACGGCAAGCGAGGTACCGAGCATGGCATTCGCGCCGAGCCGTGACTTGTTGGCAGTGCCGTCGAGTTCGATCAGGGCCAGATCGATCGTTCGCTGGTCGAGACCTTCGTGGCCTTCGAGCAGGGTGCGGATTTCGGTGTTGACGTTGGCGACGGCCTTAGCGACACCCTTGCCGAGGTAGCGGATCCCGCCGTCTCGCAGCTCCACTGCCTCATGTTCGCCGGTCGAGGCTCCCGAGGGAACAATGGCTCGGCCACTGGCTCCGGACTCCAGGGCCACCTCGACTTCGACGGTGGGATTGCCACGGGAGTCGAGCACCTCACGGCCAACGACAAACTCAATAGAACTCATGAAAAGTTGACCCTCTGGGGAAGAAGTGGATCTGGTTCGGGAGTTTCCTCGTCGGAGGAACCACGCCAACCTAGGTACGTAAACCTAGCCAATCGCGGATGGTCGCGCACGTCGAACGTATGTTCGCTTACTTTCAATCGTGTAATTCGTACTCCAGACAAATTGACAAGATTGATACGTGCGCTTGTGAAAGTCAGGAACGGGCGTCGCGCACTCGAGCAGCCGCCCGGCGAAGCGCCACCTCGGGATCAACCCCCAGGCCCCGGCTCACCGCAACGATCTCGAGCAGGCTCTCGCCGACTGCTCGCTCAGTTTGATCAGCGCG
>JANOWU010000040.1:0-10599 GCA_031418035.1 Acidimicrobiia bacterium | reverse complement strand
TCGGCCGACCCCAACCTCCGGGCGGCGGCCCAATACCTCCTTGACGACGAGCGGGTGTTGAACAACCACGTGAGCTTCGGTGACCAGGTCGCCGGACGTTACGACCTCTCGAAGACAGCCAGTCGTTATGCCGAACCCAAGTCCCCGCTTCCGCTGCAAAAGAACTGGGTGCGCGATATCGGATGCGGCGCCGCCAAACAGTTCAGCTACCTTGCCTACCTCGACATGGTGGACAAGGTTCTGGTCGGCGACGTGACCGTCATCGACGATGCGGAACAGAACTATCTCCAACGTTTTGCGTTGGATCACGTGGCCGCAACAGCGGCGCGCGAAACGCTCAGGAAGTCGGCCGCAACATTGGCATCACCACAGTTCGCGGCGGCCGCGACTGTCATTGATGGCGTGTGTCGGATTACCGAGCCTCGAAAGGACTGGGGAACCGTGCTTGGGCCGCGAGACAAGAAGAAGGATGAAGAGACCGGACCTCCCTCTTCGATCGAGATTCTGTCGAAGCAGAACGCTAAGGCTGCAAAATAGTCAGCGAACGAGTGAGATCGATCGCAGCCGCTCGATAGCTTGGTCGATCACTTCGTGTCGCTTGCAAAATGCAAAGCGTACATACGGGCTTCCGATCTCTTTCGAGTCGTAGAACACGACGTTCGGAACAGCGACCAATCCGCAAAGCTCTGGAAGCGAACGGCAAAATGCGAGGCCGTCTGACTCACCGATGCCGCGAATATCGGTGGTGATGAAATACGTACCCTTCGGAAGGAACACCTCGAAGCCTGCCTCCGACAGACCTCCGGCGAGACGATCGCGCTTGCTCTGAAGGTCTGCGGCGAACGCGTCGAAATACTCCCGGCCCAACGCAAACCCTTCAGCTACCGCATACTGAAATGGACCCGCTGAAACGTACGTGAGGAACTGTTTGGCCATCCGCACGGTGTGCACCAGGTCAGCTGGTCCGGTTGCCCAGCCCACTTTCCAACCGGTGAAGGAGAAGCTTTTCCCGGCAGATCCAACAGTGATCGTCCGCTCAAACATCCCGGGAAGCGTCGCAATCGGAGTGTGAATCACCGAGTCGTAGGTCAGGTGCTCGTATGCCTCATCCGAGAGGACGAGAAGATCGTGTTCGATGGCCAGATCGGCGATCGCCTGCAGTGTCGCGTTGTCGAACACCGTGCCCGTGGGGTTGTGTGGGGAATTCACCACGATCATCTTCGTGCGTGGGGTGATGGCTGCCCGGAGTTCATCGGGATCCACCGCAAAGTTAGGTGCACGTAGGGTTACGGGAACTCGTGTTGCGCCGGCCATCGCGACCGCCGCCGGATAGGAGTCGTAGAACGGCTCGAACAAGATGCACTCGTCGCCTTCGTCCAAAATGGCCAGCATGGCCGCGGTCAGCGCCTCAGTCGCGCCCGCCGTGACGAGAACGCCGGCGTCGGGGTCGACATCCAATCCGTAAAAATCGCGTTGGTGTTTCGCGATCGCATGACGAAGTTCGGGGATTCCCGGGCCCGGCGGATACTGGTTTCCGCGCCCAGTCCGAATCGCCTCGATTGCGGCCTCGGCCACGACCGAGGGGCCGTCGGTGTCGGGAAAGCCCTGCCCCAGGTTCACCGCTCCGGTCTTGAGGGCCAGCGCGGACATCTCCGCAAAGATCGTTGTGCCGAACGGGCGGAGCTTCTCGTTGACGAATCTCGTGGTCATGGGGCACCAAAGCTACCGCTGACGTCGGCGCGGCACAGTCGCTAGGCGTTGCTTTGCTTGAGCACGGTGTCGATGCACAGTGACGCACCGACGGCGAACTGTGCAAGCTGCGCCGGAAGCGGACGGCTCAACGCCATCACGTAGTGGTCGGCGTTCGTGAACATCTCTTTGCCGAGCCCGGCCCAGGTCTTGGAGATCGTGCCGACTTCCATCCCGGACTCATCCTCCAGCGAGAAGTTCCATGCTCGCCAGTTCTGGGCCTTGATGCCACCGATGCACTGGCCGCCGACATGGAACTCGATCTTCGCCTTCCCGAGCATCTTCGCCCAGACGAACTGCCCGATCTCGTTCCCGGATCCGTCCTGAAGGAACACCTTCGGACGCCAGGCCGAGAACTTCTTGTCGACGCGCAGCAACGGATTGCCCGCCATGTCTTTGATCACCACGTGGGCCGGGAGCAGCGCTTTGTTCACCACGAGCCGGAGCCACTTCTTCCCACCTTCTTGTTGGACGGTTGCCACCTGCGCGCCGTTGCCGTCGAACACCTTGTATTCGCTCACGAGGTCGACGAACTTTGCCTTCTGGTTGATGACCAGAATCGGTTCGGTCAGGAGAGTGCCGCGCCCGGCAAAGCTGGCGGTCACCTTGGCCTTGTCCCGAATCTGGGCTGCGATCTGAGACTGCTCGTCTTGTGCCATGGAGCCACACGCTTCTTTCTGCACTGACTTCGTGCGTCGACGTCCCTGTTTAGGACACCTGGAAAACCTAACGCGTGAATCGTTTCCGGAGCTGTTCTCCGAACTGGACGATCGCCACTCCCACGATGGTAATCACGCCGCCGATGAGCACGAGCCACGAGAGCCGCTCATGGAGCACGACCGCTCCCAGCACAACGCCGAACACCGTGGCGAGGTAGGCAACGGCACTCGACTGCATCGCGGTGGCTCGCGATACGAGTTCGGAGAACATCACGAACGAGACGGCGAGACCGATGAATGCTAGGTACACGAATGACAGGACCAGCTGCCACCGAAGGCGCATATGGGAGCGATCGTCGGGGATGGCCAATGCCGTGAGCACGACGGTTGAGATCGCGAGTTGCACGCCGATGACCATGGTCCGATCGAGGCGGGGAAGGGGATACTTCTTGTACAGGATCGAGCCGGCCGCCGACATCAACGCAGCGACAAGACCAAAGACCACGCCGGCCACCTTGATTTCCCCTTCGATCGCCCGCCAAGCGACGATGACTGTTCCTCCCAAACCGACGGCGAGGCCGACGAGGACGTTCGGCCGCAGCTTCTCATTCAGAAAGATCGGAGCCATGATTGCCGTCCAGAGGGGCATCGTGTTCGTAAAGATCGAGACGATGCCGGCGGGAGCGTTCTTCGCGGCGAGAAACAATGCAGCAGTCGTGAGGCCAGTCATCACGACCGCCAACGCGATGATAGGTCTCCATTCGTTGCGACCTCGGGGCCAATCCGAGCCTCCGGCACGCGCAAGGGCCAGCAACACGACGCCACCGACGAGCGAACGTGCCGCCGCAATCGTCAGCGGCGGTACGTATCGACCGGCCACCTTCATGGCGACCGAATTCATGCCCCAGCAAAACGCCACCCCGACGAACAGCGCAATCGGTGGGACACGCTTGAGGAGGGAGGGGGCCACGGGGGCAACCGTAGGTCGTTTCGTCAGCGGAAACGAACCGTCCGGGTGCGTAGTGGGGTGAGCAGGTCAAGGCTGCGTGTGTGGCTTGCCGGGCGGATCGACCGGAAACCTGAGAAGGAGAAGACATCGAGAAGTATTGCCATACAAGACCTTGTGATCGCCCAGTGTCGACCAGCAGGATTCACAGCGAGCTCAGCGTCGCAGTTCATTAGCCGGGGCCCTTGTCCGAGGTGCTCAGCGCGCATAGCTTCGCAATTGCACAAGAACGCCTTCACTTTGTGGGTCGGCGGCGCGACAATTTTCTGTATGAACGCAGTCGTGCGACGTCGAGTGGGTGCGGTCACGTTCGCGGCCGTCCTCGCCGGTGTCGCGGTCCTTCCTGCCGTTCCGGCGAGCGCGGGCGCGCCGAACTACGAGTGCCAGGCGGGGCCGTATCGAATCGGCATTGATCAACATCGGCGTGCCGGGCTGGTTCGCGTCGGCCGCTCAGCCGTGCAGGCGATGCCATTAGTCTACCAGTCCGATCAGAACGGTGACTCGTTGGTCTTGGCGGTAGGACTGCCCGGTAACAAGAACGGATTGATTGCGATCCGCGAGTATGGAAAGGCGATGTCGTTGCACGTCGGCTCACGTCGATACAGCGGTAGCTGCGCGTTCGTTCCCGGCAACTATGTTCTGGGCGCAGTGACGGGATCACATGCGCTCGTTGGCTCGACCCCCGAAGGTGACGACGTGGTTGTGAAGTTGCGGCGCGGCAGTCTGGTCTGGTCTGCAGGTCGCTTCGACGAAGAGGCAAAGGAGATGCGCGGCACGCCTGATCAAGCGCAACTCCGAGTCGTGTTAGACGTGCGCGGCGGTGGGGTCGACGGCGAAGCGGAAAAGTTTGGGATCGGCTCAGCATTTGGGCGAGATGGTCGCTCAACCGTCCTCAACGGCTGGGGAAAGCTCGCCCCGCTCTCCATGTTGCCCAACCCGCCCGTAGCCAGCGTGGTCCCTTGGTCGCAAGGAATATTTTTCGAGCTGTAATCGTGCATTCTGTTGCTCAGTGAGCAATGTGGTGTGGCGCGACATGTCTGACAGTTTTGTCACGGGGTGATCCCTGACAGTCAGGGTGTGGTTTGGGGGTCTACGCTACTGACGCGGCAAGGGGTTTGGGCGGTCCCTCGGTGAGAACGCTATTGAAATCTGGCCCCTTTGGGGGAGTATCACAGACAGATGGAAGTGGCCTCATTGCGATCGACGGTCGGCCACTCTGGAGGAAATGTCCTCAAGTCACCATCGCACTGCTAGAACGCCGCGTAGCGGTCGTAGCCTCGCTCGGCCCAGTAATCGGGCGCGGGCTCGTCGGAAAGGTTGATGACTCCCAGCCGCTTCAGACTCTTGATTCCATAGCGCGTCGGGACCGCGACCCGACACGGCGCCCCGTGACCGGAGTCGAGAATCGCACCATTCAACTTGGTGGCCAGCAGGGTCTGGGGATGCATTGCCGCGCTGCGTTCCAACGTGACGTAGTAGCCGAGGTTCGGCGTGACCAATCCGATGTGTGCGCCGCGTTCGCCGACCACCTTTTCGGCGGCGCGGATGATATCGGACATGCGCACACCGCTCCAGGTGACGACCTGGCTCCAACCCTCAATACACTTATGGTCGACCGTTTGGGTGACCTTGGGAAGCGTCATCAGATCCGCAAGTTGCAGCGTGGTCACCGTTTGGGCGTTGCGCTGAACGGTGATGAACCACTCCTCAGCGGGCGTTGTCATTCCTTCGAGACCGTAACGTCCGTTCACTCGAATGGCGCGGGCTTGTTCCGGCGGAAAGCTCGCCACCTTCGCGGAATCACCGAACACAGCCCGCTGGACGCTCGCGCTTGCGTCGAGGGCGCGGCGTAGCGGCCACGGCGCACCATCGTCGCGCGGCGCACCCTGGAGCCACTTGTACCCTGCTAAGCCAGCAATCGTTGCGGCACCGAAGGTCAGAAACGAGCGACGCGACCTGCGGTGGAACGCGGCGAGTTCTTCGTCCGAGGCGCCGACGATCTCCTCCGTGTGCGGATCAGTTTCGTCAGTGTGCACATCGGTCTCGTCGAGACGTTCGGTCATCGCAGCACCTCCGTGTCGGAGTTCGGTTCGCGTGCGATGTCGGGTCCAACCTCAGGTTCCAGGTCAGTCCCGCGGTCAGTATCGAGATCGGCTTCGAGATCGGCTTCGAGATCGGCTTCGAGATCGGGCTCAAGATGTGTGTCGACGCCCGGATCAACGCGGATCACCCGTTTCACTTTTTCGCTTCCAATGATCATCGAGCGAAAGTTGTTCCACCCCGCCAGCACCACCTGCAGGACATGCACGAAGAAGAACGCCACGAAACCAAGGGCGAGTGTGAAGTGGATGAGCTTGGCCGTGCGGTACCCACCAAAGGCTGCAGTGAGGATGCCGAACCGGGCTGACTTCGCAATGGCGAGCCCGGTGAGCACGGCGAGAACTCCCATGATCACGATCGCGGAGTAGGCAATGCGCTGCGCCGCGTTGTATCCGTAGGTCTCCGGCTTCGTCTTGCGGAGGTGCAGATCATGAAGCACCACGTAGAGCGAGTCTCGAACGGCGCCCCGCCTCGGGGCGATATCTCGCCATTTCCCGCTGACCGCGAGATACGACACATAGAGCAGACCGTTGAGCGTGAACAGCCACGAAAACGTCAGGTGGTACTGGAGGCCCGTGGCGAGTCGAAACGGCACGTTCAGGGCTTCAAAGAATCCCTTCGGGAAGAAGTGAATGACGAATCCGAACAGACGTATCTCGTGAACCCGGTTCGCCCAATAGATGAGGAGTCCGCTCCACATCAAGATGGTGAGCAGCGGGAAGTTGATCCAGTGAAGCCATCGGATCGCCAGCGAATGACGCTCACGGATCTGGACCACGACCCGCTCGGTTGCTGGTGCCCGTCCGTTCATCGAGCCAACGATACGGGGAAACGGCGTTCGCGAGCGGACCATTCCTGAGAACGGAACAGTGGGTAGGCACCACCGCCGTTTCGGGACACAATGGAACCATGAACCTTTCACCCGACCACGACTTTCGGCTGACCGACCGGTATGTCACCCTCGAAGGCGAGATTCTCGTTACCGGGGTACAGGCCCTCGTCCGGGTTCCGTTCGATCAAATGCGCGCTGACCGAGCCGCTGGCCACAACACCGGCGCATTCATTTCGGGGTACCAGGGTTCACCGCTCGGAGGTTATGACCGCGAGCTCATCGCCCAAGCCGATTTGTGTCGAGAGCTCAACGTCGTGCACCTCTCCGGACTGAACGAGGAGCTTGCGGCCACGTCGATCGTCGGTAGCCAACTCGTGTCGAAACAAAAGACTGCGAACAAGGATGGGGTTGCCGGATATTGGTACGGCAAGGGTCCCGGGCTTGATCGGGCGGGCGACGCTATTCGCCACGCGAACTTCGTCGGGGCGTCTCGTCTCGGTGGCGTCCTTGCACTCGTCGGCGACGACCCTGCGTGCAAGTCATCGACGCTCCCCTCTCGTTCAGATCCAGCCGTAAGCGCGCTTGGTTTGCCGTTTCTCGACCCGGGAACCATGCAAGACATTCTTGACCTCGGGATGCACGGCATCGCGATGTCGCGGGCGAGTGGCCTCTGGGTCGGCATGCGGATCGTCACACCGGTTGCCGACGGTACCGGGCTTGCGTCGGTCGGTGCTGATCGATTTCGACCGATCATTCCGACCTTCGAGGTCGACGGGAAGCCATGGGTGCCGAGCGTCAGCCCGTTTACGCTGGCTCCTTCCTCCCTATATCAGGAGGCCGAAGTCTTCGGTATCCGCCTCGATATGGCGATGGAGTACATCCGCCAGAACAAGATCAACGAAATGATCGTGAACCCCACCGATGCGTGGCTCGGGATCGTCGCCTCGGGGTACAACGCGGAACTCGTCACCAAAACGCTCCGGGCCCTGGGAATCGACGAGTCACAGGCCGCGACTCTGGGTATTCGCATCTTGAAGCTGCGTGCGGTTCACCCCTTCGACGTCGACGCGATTCGTCAGCTTGCGAAAGGGTTAAAGACCCTGCTGGTCGTCGAAGACAAACGCGGCTATATCGAGACGCTCGTCCGTGACGCGCTGTATGCGACCAACGAACGCCCGGCCGTGATCGGGAAACTCGATGAGAACGGAAAGGCACTCGTGCCCTTGAGCGGCGCGCTGGGTTCCGACACGCTTCTCGAGCCGATGATCCGTGTGCTTACGACCACGATCTCGGAGGAGCGTTTGACGCTGCCCAAGCAACGTCGGCCCATCGCACTCACCATCAGCCCCGAAGCTGTCCGTGGTGCGTACTTCTGCTCCGGCTGTCCGCACAACACGAGCACCGTCGTACCCGAAGGCTCCCTCGTTGGGGTCGGCATCGGCTGTCACGGCATGGTCACGGGCGTGCAGAATGGCGACCGCGGCGAGTTCACCGGCATCGCCCAGATGGGCGGCGAAGGAATGCACTGGGTCGGCATGTCGCCCTTCGTCGATACGCCGCACATGTTTCAAAACCTGGGCGACGGAACGTTTTTTCACTCCGGTCAGCTCGCCATTCAGGCGGCGATCGCTTCGGGCGCCAACATGACCTACAAGCTGTTGTACAACGCCGCGGTCGCCATGACCGGTGGCCAAGACGCCACAGGGTTGCTCGGGGTTCCCCAGGTCGCTGCCAAGCTCATGGCGGAGGGCGTGAAGGAAGTGGTGATCACGACCGACGATGTCGAGAAGTACAAGGGCGTTGCGCTTGCGCCGGGTGTCACCGTTGAGCATCGTGACAACTTGGTGAAGGTGCAGGAACGGCTCCGTGATATTCCGGGCGTCACGACCCTCATTCACGATCAGCAGTGTGCAGCGGAGAAGCGTCGCGATCGCAAACGCGGCATTCTCGAAGTTCCGAAGACTCGCATCGTCATCGACCATCGAGTCTGTGAGGGTTGCGGCGACTGCGGCGTGAAGTCCAACTGCTTGAGCCTCGAACCCCTCGATACGGAGTTCGGACGCAAGACAAAAATCGATCAGGCCAGTTGCAACATCGACATGTCGTGTCTCAAGGGTGATTGTCCGGCCTTCGTCACCGTCGTCCCAGCGAAAGCGAAGAAGAAGTCGACCAAAGCAGCGATGACCGACGCGCTGCCCGAACCGGTTCGCGTCGTACCGTCGGACATGACGGTTCGGATGCCCGGTATCGGCGGCACCGGCGTCGTGACCATCTCGCAGATGCTCCTCACGGCCGCGAAGATCGACGGGGTCACTGCGAACGCCATCGATCAAACGGGGCTCAGCCAGAAGGCCGGGCCGGTGCTGTCGACGGTGTACTTCGGCGCACCGACGCCGGCCCGAGTCGAAACCGCCTTGATCTTCGATATCTTGACCTCGGTCACGCCGGCCAACGTCGACGGGCTCGACGCCGAGTGGAGCCATGTGATTGCGAACACGCATGTCACACCGACCGGACGCATGATTGGGAAGGTTGCAACGGCGTCGCTCGACATCAGCGGATACCGCACCGAGCTCGACTCTCGATCGAAGGCCGATTCGAACAAATACGTAAACGCAAGTGCACTTACGATTGGTCTTCTTGGGAACGGGTTGACCTCGAATGTGTTCCTCCTCGGAGTGGCGTTCCAATCAGGCACGATTCCGTTGAACGCCGAGTCCATCGAACGGGCAATCGAACTCAACGGCACGGCAGTCGAGGCGAACCTCTCGTCGTTCCGCTGGGGTCGACGGTGGGTCGTTGACCCCCAGGGCGTCGAAGCAGCGGCACGGGAGCAGGCCGGACCGACGCCCGACCGAAAAGGACTCGAAGGTTTGAGTTCTGAAGAACTCATCCGTAGCGTCGCCATTCGCCGTGGCGAACTTCGCGAGTACCAAAACGCTGGGTACGCACAGCGCTTCGTCGACTTCATCGCGAAGGTCGATCAGGCAGAGCAGGCCGCGAAGGGCGACGGGTCATTCACCGAAATGGTGGCCCACCAACTCCATCGGGTGATGGCCTACAAGGACGAATACGAAGTGGCTCGATTGCTGATGGATTCACAGGACCGCATCGAGGACTCCCTTGGTTCACCGGTCGAATCGATGACGTGGAACCTTCAGCCGCCCATGCTCCGTTCGATCGGCATGGACAAGAAGATCAAGTTCACGCCGCGGCTGAAGCCAGCGATCGCCGCGCTCAAACCACTGAAGCGTCTTCGCGGGACACCGTTCGATGTCTTCGGTTACGCCGAAGTGCGAAAGGCGGAGCGCAAGCTGATCGACGACTACCGCGCGCTCATCGAGTCGCTCCTTCCGACTCTGGCATCGGAACATGAAGGTGCGGTCAAGATCGCTGGCCTCGTCGATCAGGTCCGCGGTTTCGAAGGTGTCAAGATGCGCAACCTGCGCGCGTACGAAGCACAGATCGCCGACGTCGTGGCCTCGCACGGACGGTAGGAGGCGGTGCGCGTCGGTTCACTCGAAGTTCTTCCCGTACTCGACGGCAGCGCCAGGGTGCCTGCCTCCGATGCATTGCGGCGCGTCGGATCAGAGGGGACCCAGGCTTGGGCGGCCCATGAGCAGTTCCTCGTCGACGGGACCTTTCTTGACCTTTCGCTCGGTGGGTTTCTCATCCGGATGGGCGAACGTGTCGTGCTCGTCGACCTCGGAGTAGGAATGGTCGACAGGCCACCCTTTAAGGGTGGCCAGATGCTCGATAGTCTGCGCGCGTACGGAGTGTCACCCGACGACGTCACCGATGTGTTGTTCACACACCTCCACTTCGACCATGTCGGATGGGCCACACAACACGGCAGGGTCGTCTTCGCGAACGCAACCCACCGGTGCCACCGAGCCGACTGGGACCACTTCGTGACCGGCGACGATCCGAAGGCAGCCGCGAAGCTTGCTCCGCTCACGGACCGGATGGAGTTCTGGGAAGCGGACTCCACCCTCGCCCCGGGGCTCGACGTCGTTGGCGCACCCGGCCACACGCCAGGATCCACGATCATGGTCGTGTCGTCGGGGTCGGAGCGGGCGATGCTGCTGGGTGACGTCGTTCACTGCCCGGTCGAGCTCGTGGAAGACGATTGGGAGGCGCTGTTCGACGTCGATCCCCTTCTCGCCCGACACACCAGAGAGGCGCTCGCCCGTGAGTTGGAGGGCACCGATGTGGCCATAGCTGCGGCGCATTTCCCCGGTCTCGAGTTCGGA
>JANOWU010000039.1:0-6849 GCA_031418035.1 Acidimicrobiia bacterium | reverse complement strand
TTTTCGAGAAGCCATCGCTGCGAACTCGCAATTCCACGGAGATGGCCGTCGTGCAGTTGGGCGGACACCCTGTGTACATACAGAACGACGAGATCACGCTCGATGTCCGCGAGCGCACCGAAGACGCCATCCGAGTGCTCCAGGGGTACTACAGCATCATCTGTGCCCGGGTGTTCAAACACCAACAGCTCGAACGAATGGCCGCCGTTGCCGACGTTCCGATCGTGAACCTTCTTTCCGACGCGGGCCATCCGGTGCAGGCATTGGCTGACTTGCTCACGATCCGGCAATGTCTCGGTGCCGTCGCCGGGCTGCAAATGACATGGGTCGGCGACTTCTCCAATGTTGCGTTGTCACTCGGGCTCGGGCTTGCCATGCTCGGCTCGTCTTCGGTCTACTGCTGTCCGAACGGGTACGGCCCGACCGAAGAATCCCTCGACCGAATTCGTCGAGCTGCGACGGGAACCGCGACGGTGCGCGTCGATCCGCACCCGAGCTCGGCAGTCGTAGGTTCACATATCGTCTCCACCGACGCCTGGTATTCGATGGGCCAGGAAGCCGAGAAGGACATTCGCAAGAGAGCCTTCGAAGGCTTTCGCGTCGATGCCTCCATGATGGCCGGAGCGCTTCCGGGTGCCATCTTTTTGCACTGCCTCCCGGCACACCGAGGGGAAGAGGTTACCGACGAGGTCATCGACAGCGTGCAGAGCAAAGTGTTTCCGCAGGCGCACAACCGTATGCACACCATGCGCGGTCTGTTCGCGTGGTTCCACGCGCAAGGATCGATTCCGAGAAACTCCGAGGTAGCACCATGACCAAGAAAACGGCCGGAGAACGTTCACCGAAGGCGATCGTCACGCCGAAGCGAATGCCCACCTCCGGAGATGTGCGGGCGGAGAAGGAATTGCGAAAGGCGAGCACGGAGCGCATCGATGTGTCGGGAAAGCAGCACGAGGTTGCTCGACTTGCGAAACCCCAACGTCAGCACCGAATCGCTCGGATCCTCGAGCAACATGCGGTGTCGTCGCAGGCCCAACTCGTCGACCTGTTGATGGAGGAGGGTGTGGTGGCAACCCAGGCGACGGTCAGCCGAGACCTCGAGGATATGGGCGCCGTGAAGGTGCGAGTCCCGGGCGGTGATCTGGTGTACGCCATTCCGGAGCTTCCCAGCGATCAAATCGCTCCCGAGGATCACCTACGTCGCGTGTTCGGGGATTGGGTCGTCGACGTCGCCGTCAGTATGAACCTCGTGGTCCTGCGGACTCCGCCTGGCTCGGCTCACGTCGTGGCGAGTGCGCTTGACCGAGCAGGACTCGAAGAGGTGGTCGGGACCATTGCGGGCGACGACACGATCATGGTCGTCTGCGGGGAAGCGCATCCCGGGTGGCGCGTCGGTGACCACATGCGGGCGCTCGCCGGGCTCTAGCGCGCTAGGCGCCAACACTCAGTCGACTCTGTGGTCTGTCGACTGAGCCGACTCTGTCGACTCAGTCGGCTTTCGCGGACGAGGGGTCGCCGCCCAGTTCGAGGAGCCCCAGCCCGTCGCCGGTGCCAAGTGCACCCGCCTCGAAGTAGACCTGCAGCTTCTCCCGAGAATCCATGATGTCGAGGTTGCGCATCGTCAGCTGCCCGATCCGGTCGATCGGCGCAAACTCTCCGGCGCCAGACTCCATCGACAGTCGTTCGGGGTGATACGTGAGGTGTGGGCCCGTCGTGTCGAGAATCGTGTAGTCATCGCCACGACGCAACAGCAGCGTCACCTGACCGGTGATGGCCGACCCGACGTACTTCTGCAGGGGATCGCGCAACATGAGCGACTGGGGGTCGAACCATCGGCCCTCATAGAGAAGCCGACCGAGCTTGCGACCCATGGTGCGGTAGTTGTCGATGGTTCCCTCATTGTGAATCGCGCTCACCAGGCGTTCGTACGCGATATGCAGAAGCGCCATTCCGGGCGCTTCATAGATGCCCCGGCTCTTCGCCTCGATGATTCGATTCTCGATCTGGTCGCTCATGCCGAGCCCGTGGCGACCGCCGATCGCGTTTGCCTCCATCACCAGGGCGACCTTGTCGGCGAATTGCTTGCCGTTGATGGCGACCGGCCAACCGTTGCTGAACTCGATCACGACAGTTTCCGGCGCAATGTCGACGCTGGCGTCGACGTGCTTCACGCCCATGATCGGCACGACGATGTCGATCCCGGTGTGCAGGAACTCCAGATCTTTCGCTTCGTGTGTTGCTCCCCAGATGTTCGCATCGGTGGAGTACGCCTTTTCGACGCTTGAGCGGTACGGCAGATTCCGGGCGAGGAGCCACTCGCTCATCTCCTTTCGGCCGCCGAGCTCATCCACGAAGTTCTGGTCCAGCCACGGCTTGTAGATCCGCAGGTTCGGGTTCACGAGAAGCCCGTAGCGGTAGAAGCGCTCGATGTCGTTGCCCTTGTAGGTCGATCCGTCGCCCCAGATGTCGACGCCGTCCTCTTTCATCGCCCGGACGAGCAGGGTTCCCGTGACGGCGCGTCCCAGGGGCGTCGTGTTGAAGTATGTCTTCCCGCCCGTCGCGATATGGAATGCCCCGCATTGCAACGCAATCAAGCCTTCGGTCACGAGTTGCTCGCGACAATCGACAAGGCGAGCGAGCTCGGCTCCGTACACCTTCGCTCGGTCGAGAACGCCAGGAAGATCCGTTTCGTCGTATTGGCCCAGGTCGGCGGTATAGCAGTAGGGCACTGCACCCTTCTCGTGCATCCACGCAACAGCCGCCGACGTGTCCAATCCACCGGAGAAAGCGATTCCGACTCGTTCGCCGACGGGCAGGGACATCAAGGTTCGAGACATGGGGGTCTACGCTACGCGATTCTTTTGGGAGCGCAGCGGCAAAAAACTGGCACAGGCCAACTCTGTGGGCGTTACGCTTTCGTCACGTGACCTCCAACCAGTCCAAAGGAGCATCGGCCGCAGCGGCCGACGCATCCGTGCCAGCAGCGTCCACTGAGCCGCCGGCGCTGGCTCTCAACCCAAAAACGTTGTGGCACGGGAGATTCGCGGAGGGGCCCGCAGCGGCCCTCATGGCCTTTACCGAGAGTCTGAGCTTCGATCGTCAGCTGTGGGCTGATGACATCAACGGTTCACGTGCCCATGTTCGGGGCCTCGGTCGCAGCGAGATCATTGCGCCCGAAGAGGTGACGGCCATCCTCGAGGCGCTCGACAAAGTCGACCTCGAATTGGGCTCCGATACGTTCGTGTTCGAGCCCACCGACGAGGACATTCACACGGCCATAGAACGACGCGTGACCGAACTCGCGGGCCCTGCGGGCGCGCGCCTGCACACCGGGCGCAGTCGCAACGATCAGGTGGCGACGGATCTCCGGATCTTCACCAAACGCGAGCTCGGGCTGTTGGCTCATCGTGTCCACGAGTTTCAGCACGTTTTGTTGAAGCGAGCACTCGACGCCGGCGACACCTACCTTCCGGGTTACACCCACCTGCAACGGGCCCAACCGGTGCTGTTGGCTCATCATCTGCTGGCCCACGGGTGGGCTTTGGCGCGCGACGTCGACCGGTTGCTCGACGCTCGACGTCGTTTGGACGTGTCGCCGCTCGGCGCCGGTGCCCTGGCCGGAACATCGCTCGCCATCGACCCCGATGCCGTGGCGGCCGACCTTGGTTTCGCCGGTCGTTTCGAGAACTCACTCGACGCTGTGTCGGACCGTGATTTCGTGGCCGAGACGTTGTTCGTCGTCGCGCTCATCGGGGTACATCTCAGTCGAATCGGTGAAGAGATCGTGCTCTGGACGACAGAGGAGTTCGGGTTCGCGAAACTTGCCGACGCGTACGCAACCGGCTCCTCGATGCTCCCGCAGAAGAAGAACCCCGACATCGCGGAGTTGGCACGCGGAAAGTCCGGACGTCTCATCGGCAACCTCACCGGACTACTAAGTACGCTTAAGGGTTTGCCTCTGGCGTACAACCGCGATTTGCAGGAGGATAAAGAGCCACTCTTCGATTCGCTCCGCCAGGTAAGCTTGGCTGTCGCGGCGCTCTCGGGGTTGTACTCCACGATCACCTTCGATGCCGCGCGGATGCAAAACGCTGCCGATTCGTCCTTCTCGGCAGCGACCGACTTGGCGGAGCTCCTCGTTTCCCGGGGTATGCCGTTTCGAGAGGCCCATGCGATCGTCGGGTCGATCGTGCGAAACGCCATGGATCGACACGTCGACCTGGCCGAGCTCGTCGAGAATCATCCGGCGCTCGGACCAAAGGCATTGGCGCTTCTCGAACCCGGCGTCTCGGTCCAACGCCGCACGTCGCCGGGCGGTGCCGGGCCGAAGCCGTTCGTGTTGCAACTCGAGCGGTTCCGAGCACTGCTTGATCGCGACGGGCTTCGACTCCCGAGCTAGAGCTTGGACCGGGTGGGGGCGGTTGCAGTTGTGAAACGTTCGTTCTTCGAACGAAGCGCTCCAGTGGTGGCGCCGGAACTCCTCGGTGCCCACCTGTTCGCTCCCGACGGAGTAGTTGTGCGGATCAACGAAACTGAGGCGTACACCCAAGACGACCCGGCGTCGCACAGCTTCCGAGGACAGACACGACGCAACGCGGTCATGTTCGGGCCTCCGGGCCATCTGTATGTGTACTTCATATACGGCATGCATTGGTGCGCAAACATCACCACGGGACCCGTCGGCGAGGGGGCGGCCGTTCTCATTCGAGGCGCGACCGTCGAGGCTGGACTCGATCTGATCCGAACGCGTCGCGGGGCTCGCGTTCGCGAACGCGATCTGACCAACGGTCCGGCAAAGCTGTGCCAGGCGCTCGCCATCAACGGAACACACAACGGCATCGACCTGTGTAGCCCGGCCGGTGATTTCCGTATCGGGCCACGTGGAACCACGGCGGCGTTTTCGGCCACCGCTCGGATCGGGGTTTCACAGGGGAAGGCGACGATGTGGCGTTTCCTCGAGACGTGACGTCACGGGTAGTGGTCAAGTTCGACGCACACTCGTGCGGTTGTAGGTGTACTGATGTCAGGCACCGGGGCCTGTGTGGCAACTAGGGTAAGGAATTATGGTGCTTGGTGTAATCAATCAGTCGAGACGCAGTAGCGGGACACCTCGGTGGCTCCGGACGGTCGCCGTGGCGAGTTGCTCGTTGCTCGTCGTGGGTTTGGGGCACGCCGATTCCGTAGGCGCCCAGACCACCACCAAGAAGAAGACGACCACCAAACGGACGACGTCCAAGACGACGACTACAAAAGCGTCGACCGCCACGACGAAGAAATCGACGAGTGGCGAGACTGCGGCGACCAAGGCTCCGGCGGGTGCATCGACCACGGTCGACGTCCGACCCGTCACGGAAACGACGAAACCGAAAACCCCGGGAGCGACGACAACGACGGTTGCACTGAAATCAGTGAAGGGGCCGGTCTTCATTCCCGGAGCGGGCCGGGTCCTCGACCTCGGCGCGAACGAAGTCGCGAAGCTTGCGGGCGGAGGCCGCGTCGAGGCGGATGTGCGCGGCGCCAGCGGCTTGGCTGCGTCAGGCCTCGGCTCGGTCATCGTCGATGTCACGATTACCAACCCGACCACCCCGGGTCGCGTGACCCTGAGTCCGGTAGCCCCGGAGTACGCCCGCTCGGTCGTGCAAGCCTCGGTTGCGTTTCAGGCCGGGTCGACCACGGTGAGCCGAGTCGCTGTGCCGGTCGGTTCCGGTGGCCTCGTGAAGGTGGCCACCACTGCCGGCCCGAGCGGCTTGGCTGTCGCTGTGGTCGGCTGGGTCGTGAACGCGCCGGCTGGCACCACGGAGCCATCGGCGATCCCCATGGAGGGGTGCAAGATCTTCGACACCTCAACCGGGCTGGGCGGACTTCCCGGTGAAGTGACGCCCGCGCGGCCCTTCGACCTCCCCGCTGTTGGGATCGCCAAGATTCCGCCGGCGCTGGCCGCAACGGGACCCACGCCGATCGCCGTGATCATGTCCGTGACGGCGTCGAAGGCAACAGGCCCCCTCGAGTTGCGCGTCATTCCGACGGGTGCGGAATCACCCGAACTCAAACTGTTTCTTTCGGAGGGGCAATCCACCACGGCCAACTTCGTCGTTCCTGTCGGTGCCGACGCGCGGGCTGCGTTCTACGCCAGCGCCGCCGCGACGCAGCTGTCGGTCGAAGTCGTTGGCTGGTTGGATCGCGACAACGCCGTGAAGTCGGCCGGGCCCTGCTGAGGTCAGACCACTAGGGAGTGTCGGACCAACGGATCGCCCTCCAGGTCTTCTTTCCCCGACGCACCAGAGTCAGGTCGCCAGCAAGAACGTCGCCGCTCGTCATCGTGTGATCGGCGCCCACCCGCTCGCCATTCACGCTGATCGAGCCGGCCGTGAGCCATTCCCGTGCTTGGCGATTGCTGGGCGCTACGCCGGCTTCGACGAGAAGGGTGACGATGTCCTTGCCGTCGAGGTTCGATCGGTTCATCACCGTCGACGGAACGTCGGCAAACACCTCCTGGAGCGTCTGTGCGTCGAGCGCGCGCACATCACCGGTGAACAGGGCCTTGGCGACGGCGTCGGTCCTCTGGAGCGCCTCAGCACCGTGGAGACGAATCGTGAGTTCGTCGGCCAGCGCTCGCTGCGCAATGCGTCGTCCGGGATCCGACACGCCCTCCCGGAGCAATTCGGTAATTTCTACCTGACTGCGAAACGAGAAGACCTTGAGGAAACGTTCGATGTCGCTGTCGTCGGCATTCAACCAGAACTGATGGAAGGCGTACGGGCTCGTTCGGTCGGCTGTCAGCCACACCGCCCCCGACTCCGACTTCCCGAACTTGGTGCCGTCGGCCTTGGTGAGGAGCGGGCACGTCAA
>JANOWU010000038.1:0-64416 GCA_031418035.1 Acidimicrobiia bacterium | reverse complement strand
ATTTCGACTAATGCCCCGAGCGTTTTGCCGACCGAACGACGCTGACGTTCACGCTCCGATGATGAGTCCATCGAGCCCCGAGCAGGCCAGCTTCGGCGAACGCGAATGGTCCGGGAACGGACCCACCAGATCACGTTCGAGACAAGCTATCGAAGGTAGTGCTTCGTACGCATATGATTGCACTCCGGCGATCGCAATCGATCCACCGGCGAGCGCCGTCAGCATGAAGCATGCAGTCACCGGAGTCTCGATCGACTTCGTGGACCACGTCGATCGGAACTCCAGCGAGGAGCGAGCAACACTCAGGGAGCGGTGAGCGTCCCCACGTTGTTGAGCTCTTCGAAGGCCTGCTTCAGCCGTGCCGAGAAGCTCGTCTCACCGGCGCGCAGCCACTGCCGCGGGTCGTACTGCTTCTTGTTCGGCTTGTCCTCACCCTCGGGGTTGCCGATCTGGCCCTGCAGATACGGACGCTTTGTCGCTTCGTAGCCCCGAATGCCGTCCCAGAAAGCCCACTGAAGATCGGTATCGATGTTCATCTTCACCACGCCGTAGCTGATCGCCTCAGCGATTTCGGCCGCCGAAGATCCCGAACCACCGTGGAACACGAAGTCGACCGGAAGCGGCCCGGTCTTGTAGGCCGCTTGAATGAACTCTTGACTGGCTTTGAGGATCGACGGCTTCAACTTCACATTGCCGGGTTTGTACACACCGTGGACGTTGCCGAACGCAGCGGCGATGGTGAAGCGATCGCTGACCTTCATGAGCTCTTCGTACACGTAGGCCACCTCCGTGGGCTTGGAATACAGATCGCTCTCGTCGGCATCGGAGTTGTCGACGCCATCCTCCTCCCCACCGGTGATTCCCAGTTCGACCTCGAGAGTCATGTCGATCGCCGACATCCGTTCCAGGTAGCGCTTGGAGATCTCGACGTTTTCCTCGATCGACTCTTCGGAAAGATCGAGCATGTGTGAGCTGAACAGCGGCTTGCCGGTCGCTTTGTAGTGCGCCTCACCGGCATCGAGCAAGCCGTCGATCCAGGGGAGCAACTTCTTGGCACAGTGATCGGTGTGCAGAATCACCCGAGCGCCATAGGCTTCGGCAAGACGGTTCACATGGTCTGCGCCGGCGAGCGACCCGAACATCGAGGCGCGATTCGCCTCCACCGGCAACGCCTTTCCGGCGACGAACGCAGCGCCGCTGTTGGAGAACTGAATGATGACCGGCGAGTTCAACGCGGCGGCCGTTTCCATCGTGGAATTCATGGAGTTGGAACCGACGCAGTTCACCGCCGGGAGGGCAAAGCCTTTGGCCTTCGCGAGGGCGAACACCTCTTTCACCGCCTGTCCAACAATCACACCGGGGGCAAAGTCGTTACGCAATTCGCTCATGGAAATTCCTTGTCCATCTGGGCTGCGAACCGTCACAGCCGGGCTGTAGAAACCTTAATGCAGCACGTCGGCGCTCAAGAGGGCTTCCTTAAGGGTTTCGAGGTTCGAGAAGGAGCGTCGCCGCAGCGCGACCTATCGGACCTTGCTCGTCGAAGAGGGCCGAACTCGCCAACCCGACGCCCAAGTTCGACACATGCGTGACGGCATCGAGACAGATCCATTCCCCGACCGGTTCGCGATGCAACGAGACGGTGAGATCTGCGTTGATGAAGCTCCAGCTATCCATGTCGGTCACGCTCGAAACCGCATTGCCGAAATCGCTCAAGGCCACCGCGAGTGGCACGCCCCGGGCCGGCTCGGTGCCGACGATCGGATGGAGAAGCCGCCCCCACATCGTGCCCGGCCCCTGTTGTCGCATGCCGCCCGTACTGAACCTCAACTCGACCGCGTCGGCGTGAAACCCTCGCCGGCCGAAGCCAACGCCCTCGTCGTCTTCGAATTCCTGGAGAACACCCGTGCCGGGTTGGGACTGCACCGCGGCGCGACGATCGACGTCGGCATTCACTGATTCGGCGCGCTGCACAAGATCGTGGGCGTCAGCACTCCCCCGCCTGAGGCGCAGCCCAATCGCTCGCACCACCTCGGTCGCCGCAGGGTCGTCCGGCGGGCCGTTCGCCCACAGCGAAGCCTCCACCAGTTGCACTTTCTTGCCGGGGCGCACGAGTCGCACTCGGGCCACCAGCGGCGCCAGTGGCACCGGCCGGAGCAGTTCAACCGTCGTGCGGGCGAGAAACATCGAGTCGCCACCCTCGAAACCCTCGAGCAGCGTCGCCATCAACCCGGCTGGCGGACCACCATGTTGGGCCGACGGATTCCAAGGCCCGATCGTCAGAGGACCGGGGAGGTAGTGGGTCCCGTCGAAGCCATACAGGGGCTCGGATGCAGCGTCGGTCCGGTGAGGAGGTAGTGACGGCGAAGGGCCCATTTCGGTCATGTTATCGGCCTCCCTCCACCAACTTGATCGCTTGCAAAAGCTAGCAAACGGCAGTACACTGCTAGCATTGTTTGGCTGACTGGTGCGGTGTGTGCAAAGCTCTAGCGTTCGATTCACGCCAGAACATCCGTCAGTCATCGCAAGACACTGACCCGACCGTAAGGGACGAACGAAGCTGTGCCACGAATTTTCCTAGGGTTGCTGGCCATCGGCTGGGGACTAGTACTTATCCCCGCCGGACTCCGCAGGCGATCCGAACGAGGCAGCTTCTCGCTCCTTGGTCTCGGCTCCTCCATTGCCGGCCTCGGCTCTGCCCTGCGTCGCTCCTCTCGGCGCTCGCCCGCACCGCTGTGGTCCAGCAGCAGCGCGAACCCGTTTCCCGGTTCCAGCTACCCCGAGGCACCCGGCGCGTTCCCTGGTGCTTCGACCTTTGCGAACAGTTCCCGTCGCAGCGTCCAGCGTCCCCAGCACCACGTGTCACCGGCGGTGCGGCGTCAACGTCAAATCGTTCTCGGCCTTTTCAGTGCCGCAGTGGTCACCTTCCTTCTTTCGTTCGTACCGGGCCTGCGGTTCCTGCTCGGGCTTCACGCACTTGTCGACGTAGCACTCGCCCTGTACTTCGTGGCGCTTCTGCGCATGAAACACACTCGCTCGGCGACGCGGGGTCGCCCGACATCACGCCATACGCCAATGCCTCGCCAGGCACAGGGCTACGAGCAGTATTACGACCGAGCGTCGTAACCACCTTCGCCCGAATCAATCGTGGCGACATACGGCTCGGTGATCGCTAACATCAGTGTCGTCTTGGGGATGTAGCTCATTTGGCAGAGCGCTTCGTTCGCAATGAAGAGGTAGTGGGTTCGATTCCCATCATCTCCACTCCAAAACCGTGCGCAAGACCCGGCCCCGGCCGGGTCTTCGTTCGTTCTCGACCTACTCGCGGCGGTAGGTCCCAGAGCGCCCGCCCGACTTCTCCCACAACTTCAGGTCGCCGATCGTGATCGAACGATCCACGGCCTTGCACATGTCATAAATCGTGAGCGCGGCCACCGCACATGCCGTCATGGCCTCCATCTCCACGCCCGTGCGATCGATGACGTCGACCACCGACTCCACGAGCACCCGATCGGATTCGAGCGAAAAACTCACGAGCACCGACGAAATGTTGAGCTGATGACACAACGGGATCAGCTGTGAGGTCTGTTTTGCTCCCTGGATACCGGCGACCCGGGCCACCGCCAAGACATCGCCCTTCGCCATCTCGTTCGACGCAATCTTGGCAACGGTGCTCGGCTCCATGACTACCTCGCAGCGCGCAACGGCGCGACGCCGCGTGGGCTCCTTCGGTGAGACGTCGACCATCCGAGCTCGCCCCTGCGGATCGATATGGGTCAGTTCGGGGGTCAACTCAGCGTCCATTTCCGGCGAGTCTAAGCCGCCGCCAAGACGCTGAAGCGAGTGACTCCGCCCTGGACCTATCCGCCGATTTGGCTCATTGACCGTTTCGGCCGAATGAAGTTGACGTTGCCGATCAAGTGACCCGCCCACTTCTGTCCGACCGCGCGCTGGATCAGTTCGGCCAGCTCATCGTCGGAACCCCCGTTGCGGATGACCGCGCGAAGGTCGAACTCGTCGGTCGCAAAAAGGCACGTGCGGAACTGACCTTCGGCGGTGATGCGAACGCGATCGCAGTCGCCGCAGAACGGCTCGGTCACACTGGCGATGACGCCCACGTCGCCGATTCCATCGGCATACGCCCACTGCGCAGACGGCTGACGATCATGGGAAATCTTGACGAGCGGGTAGACCTCGTTGATTCGTTGGATCACCTCAGCGCTGGGAACCACCTTGTCGCGCGACCACTGGTCATCGGCGTCGAGCGGCATGAACTCGATAAAGCGAACGCCCACTCCGTTCTCGCGGCCGAACCGGGCAAAGTCGACGATCTCGTCGTCGTTGTCGCCACGCATCAGCACGCAGTTGATCTTGATCGGGTCGAACCCGGCATCCTTTGCCGCAGCGATCCCGTCGAGCACCTTCGCAAGATCGTCGCGCCGCGTCATCATGAAGAAGCGGTCACGATCCAAGGAATCACAGGAGATGTTGACCCGCCGAAGACCCGCCGCCTTCAGGTCATCGGCGACCAGGCGAAACGTGGCCCCGTTCGTCGTCATCGCCAAATCAACGCCGAGGCGAGACAATCGCTGGACCAAGACCGGAAGGTGCGCCCGAACAGTGGGTTCGCCACCCGTCAGCCGGATACCGTCGACACCGAAACGCTGCACGAACACCGACGCGATGCGCTCGATCTCTTCGAAGGTGAGGATCTCCTCTCGAGGCAGCCATTTCATGCCTTCGGCAGGCATGCAGTAGGTACAGCGGAAGTTGCAGCGATCCGTTACCGAGATACGAAGATCTCGAACCGTGCGCCCAAAGCTGTCAACAAGCGGGTTCCCCATAGCCCGAGGTTACCGGCTCCCCACGTCAATCCGCCACAGTTCTCTGGAATCACCTCGTCTGCATCGTCATCGCTGCGTCACCTGCATCATCGCTGCGTCACCTGCATCATCATCGCTGCGTCATAGCTGCATCGCTGGCTGCCCTCGTAGACCCGAGCGCTATACGGGCGCACCCAGAAGCGTCACGTCGACCTCCTGCCCGGCGCGGATGGTGTCGCCATCGGGAAGGACCGCGAGTGCGTTTGCCAACGCCATAGTGCGCAGCAAGTTCGACGCCTGACCGCCCGAAGAACGCACCACCAGCCGACCTTCGTCGTTGAAGGACCCGAACACGCGGGCAAAATGCGTCTTGCCATCACGGCTGCGCCGCAAATCCTCCCCCGCTATTGCGCGAATCGTACGGCGATGAAGCGATGCGTCGTCGTGGCCCATCATGCGCCGCAGAGCCGGGCGGGCGAACACCTCGAAGCTCACCATCGACGACACCGGATTCCCTGGCAAACCAAAGACCGGCTTCCCGTGTATCAAACCGAACGCGAGAGGCTTCGCCGGTTTGATGTTGATCTGCATCCATCGCATCGGCTGTTGGCTGGCCGCCGAGAGCTTGTCGAGAACAACCTTGACGAAGTCGAAATCTCCGACACTCACCCCGCCACTCGTGACAAGCGCGTCGCACGTGGCCAGACCCTCCTGCACCTTTTCGCGGATCTCCTCCTCGGAGTCGCGGGCCAGTCCGAGGTCGACCGGCTCGGCGTTCGCTTCGCTGACGAGCGAAAGCAGCGTGTAGCGATTCGAGTCACGAATCTGCCCGACCAGCAGCGGCGTCGGCGGAGAAATGAGCTCGTCGCCCGTGGAAAGCACACCAACGCGCACTTTCCTATGCACACGCACGAGTGAGCGTCCGACGCTCGCCAGCACGCCGAGGTGTCCCGACGTCAGAACTGCCCCGGCGGCGAACACCTCCTGACCGACCTCCACGTCTTCGCCCGCAGAGCGCACCGCATCGCCGAACTTGGGCTTGTGAAGCACACGTACGATTCCCTCGGGTACTGCCGGGTCGACGTTTTCCACGGGCACGATCGCATCTGCTCCGTCAGGCATTGCCGCACCGGTCATGATGCGAATCGCCTGCCCCGAACCGACGGACATCGTGGGCTGCGCTCCCGCGGCAAGCGTCGATATCACGTCCAACTCACACGGCACATCGGTGATGTCTTCGGCCCGAACCGCGAAACCATCCATTGCGGTGTTCGCGAACGGAGGCACTGCCTCCTCAGAAATCACGGTCTCTGCGAGGACACATCCGAAGGCTTCGCGAATCGGAAGGTCCACCGCATCGAGCGGCGGGCAATTGGAGACGACGAACTGCTGCGCGTCGCGAAGATCAGTGGCGGCCATGGGCCAAGGTTAGGCCCTTCGCCGTCAGTCCCAACCGCCGACGAGTTCTCGGAGATAGGCGCGGAAGTCGGCGCCGAGATCGGGACGGTCGATGGCGAGCTCTACGGTGGCACGCAGGAAGTCGAGTTTGTTCCCGATGTCGTATCGGCCGTCTTCGAAGATAACGCCCAGGATCGGTTCGTCACTCAGCAGCAACGACATTGCGTCGGTGATCTGGATCTCGCCCCCGCGGCCCGGAGGCGTCTTTGCGATCTTGTCGAAGATCGCCGGCGTGAACAGATAGCGGCCCATGATGGCGAGGTCACTCGGGGCGTCTTCGACGGCGGGCTTCTCGACCAGTTTCGTGATCTTGGCGAAACCGTCGGCGGTGAATCCGTCAATCCCTGCACACCCGTACATCGAGATTTGTGACGGTGGGAACCGTTTCAGGGCGACGACCGAGCAACGGTGCGTTTCATATGCTTCGATCATCTTCTTCAGCAGGGCCGACTCATCGACCATGATGTCGTCGGGGAGCATTACTGCGAACGCTTCGCCGTTCATGTGCTGTTGTCCGAAGGAGATGGCGTGGCCGAGTCCGCCGGCGAAGGGTTGGCGCACGAAGTGCACCTGAGCCATGTCGGCGATGCCTCGAACCAGGTCAAAGTCGTCGACCTTCTTGGCCTGTTCGAGGGCCAGCTCCAACTCGATCGATCGATCGAAGTGATCCTCGATCGATCGTTTGCTTCGTCCGGTGATCACCAACACATCATCGAGGCCGGCGTTGACGGCCTCCTCGACAACGAACTGGATGGCGGGAGTGTCGACCAGCGGCAACATTTCCTTGGGTTGCGACTTCGTGGCCGGCAAGAAGCGTGTGCCCAAGCCGGCTGCCGGAATCAAAACTTTGCGAACGGTTTGCGCCATACCCAAGCATCGTCCCTTTTTGGTATCAAGTTGATTCATACCCCCGATTTTTTCCCGTCGCCGAGCGTTCTCGGTCACTTTGTCGCTCCGGAAGCGAGGTCGTGACCAACATCGCCGCTGGCCATAGCGATTCACCGCTGATGGTCAAAGTTGATCAACCAGCAAACGGACGTGGTTGCGTCGTCTTCTGCGGCAATCGTCAGGGCAGTATCGCCAAACCAGTACAATTGGCACTCTCATCGTGCGAGTGCCAAATCATTCGGCGCGTGGATGCAACCTCGTGGAGCAATATGCCTACCTATGAATATCTATGCAAGAAGTGTGGACACAACTTCGAGACCGTGCAGTCGTTCTCCGATGACCCGCTTACGAAATGTCCGCAGTGCAAGGGCGCGTTGCGCAAGGTCTTCGGCAACGTAGGCATCACGTTCAAGGGTTCGGGCTTCTACAAGACCGACTCGAAGGGTTCTTCATCGGCCGCCTCGACCTCCACGAAGAGCGATTCCTCAAGCAGCGAATCGTCGAGTTCGTCGAGTTCGTCGAGTTCGTCATCGGACTCCCCCACGAAGTCCGCCGACTCACCGAGCAGCTCACACGGACACTCCCACGGACCGGGAACTCACTCGCACTAGCCGCGCCGACATGTGCGCTGTGTCGGGCTGTTGTTCGACGTTTTCCCCGGACACAGCGCGCAGTTTCCCTCTGTCGAAACGCACGGTGCGCCGTCAGAGTTGAGGGGATGAATCTTCGTCTCGTTCGGCTCCGCCAAATCCTGCGCTCGCGACCTGTTGCGCTCGGTCTCGCCGCCGTCGCCCTCTGGTCAACGCTCGCCGTCGTACAACGAGCAGAAGCGACGCGTCGAAATTGGGGCGAACGTCGCAGTGTCGTCCGGGCCACACGCAATCTGCCCGTGGGCACGCGCATCGGTCCTGCAGACCTCTCCCTCGTCGAGTTGCCGATAGGCGTGGCGGAAACCGGCTCCACCGCCGACGTCGCATCGCTCATCGGCCGACGAGTGGTGAGTGCGGTACACGCCGGAGATTTCATCATCGCACCACGTACTCGCCGCCTTCTCTCGCCCGTCGCCGCGCGCGTTGCTACCGGCCACCGAGGTGTTTCTCTGCCCACCGATGATCGTCTCCCCACCCTGCGAATCGGCGACCTGGTCAGCGTCGTCGATCCGGCCCAACCCGAAGTGGCGATCGACGCGACCGTTATCGATATCACCGAAGACTCCGTCACCGTCGACGCGCAGAAGGACGACGCAATCGCGATTGCGAACGCGGTGCTCCGCAACTCTGTCGCCGTCTTGTTGCGCGGCCCGAGCTAGTGGGGTTTCGAAAAACCTCCCTTCCGACCTCAGCACACGTCGTTGACCAGCGAATATGTGATTGACAAACGATCGAAACGTAGGATTTTCGCACCCTCCTAGTGAACCAACCTACTATGTGCGCTTAGTTCAGCGCATTGGTGGCAACAAGCACGAGCGTCGCGACGCCGACAACCACGCGGTAGATGCCGAAGATGGACAGGTCACGCTTGTTGAGATAGGCGACCATCCACTTGACCGCCACCGCAGCCGATACAAAGGCGACCAGCATGCCGATCAGTGGTGTTCCCGTCCCGAACGTATCGAACACCAACGAGCCGTCCTTCAACAGCGAGTACCCGGCCGCGGCGCTCAGTGTGCAGAGTCCGAGCAAGAAGCTGAATTCAACAGCGTCGCTCACACGAAAGCCGAGAAGGATCGCAGCCACGATGGTCACGAGGCTGCGGCTGACTCCGGGCCACAGGGCCAGCGCCTGGGCGACACCGATGATCAAGGCGTGTCGTGGCGTCATTGCGTCGAGCAAACGACCCGAGGTGTTCGAAGCGGCCAACCGGCGCGACAGCCCGAGGATCGCTACTCCGCCCACGATCCATGCGATCGCGACGGGCACGGGCTTGAGCAGGTTCTCTTCCAACACCGAGTCGAACAGCACGCCCACCGTTGCGGCGGGCACGAAGGCGGCGAGCAGGTTGAACAGCAGACGTCGGCCTGTCTCGCTCCTACCGACAACGCCCTGAAGAACGTCGAGTACCCGCCGCCATGAAATCAACAGAACCGCGGCGATTGCACCGAGTTGAATGATGACCGCATACGCGTCGGCCGCCTTCTTCGCATCGTCGCTCTGGGTGCCGACATCGAGCAGCCGTTCGGCAACGAGAAGGTGGCCCGTGGAACTGATCGGCAAGAATTCGGTGATTCCTTCGACGAGCCCCAGCACGACGGCTTTTGCCGCGGAGAGCGGGATTTCTTTCGGCGCCGCGTCTGACTGGATGGCTTGGGGACGCAGCGCCGTCGTCGAGCCGGCGAATCCGTCTCGCACCCCGTGAAGCGTCGCAGCGAGACTCAGAACCAGGACGAAACACCCGACCAGCGCTCTCGAAATTGACGGCGACCGACGGGGCAACTTGTTCACCACGCAACTCTAGCCGGGCCGATTCGGGCCTTCCCGGAACCACGACGCCGCAAGAATCCCTGTAACGGGTCGGCTCGCTATAGCGTGTCAGCGTGTTGTTGGCCGAGCTGGAGATTCGTCACTCTCGGCCCGTGGCCCCGACCCGACGGGTGGCTCTCGGATTCTCCATGCTCCCCGTGGAACCGATTCCCGGTTGGGGCCCCGTCCTTCTTGGTGGCCTCGTCGCGGCCAGCGTCGGTGAGCTGGAACCGGAGTTCTTGCCGGGTGTCCACGATTTGATCGACGATCTCGAGTTCGGCACACGGATCGCCCAGCCTCGTCTTCGGCATCGTTTTCAGCGCGACACCGTCGGGCTCGACAGCAGCCGTCACAGTCTGATCGGCGAAGGCGAAAACATCTGGTTCGAACTCGACGACCACGCGTTGCCCGAGGTCACGGTGTTAGGGGCGCTCTACGCCGCGGCAAGTTTGCCCGCCAAGAGTCGCCTGTCCACCTTTCGAGCGCTGAGAAAAGCGGCTCGCTGGGAAGCTGTGCTCGACGACAGTTTCGTCGCCCACATGCTCGGCGACGACGCCGCGTTTTCGAAGTGGCGTGCTCTGCCCACCGACACGCGTTGGGCGCTGAAGCTCCTGGGGTTCGGTCCCAACGACACGCCCGAGCGAACCGATATCCAGTCGCGTTTTCGAGATGCGGTGTGGCACGCACATCCGGACCGTGGCGGCCAAGTCGACGATGCCGGGCAACGGATGGTCGAGTTCACGCGCGCCCGCAAGATCCTGCTTGGCTGAGTCACATGCGCACCACGAAGACCCGCAAACGCCTCGTGCTTCTCACGCCCGGGGCAGGAAGTTCGAGTACCCACTCATCCCTTCTCGCCATCGACCACGCGCTGGTCACAGACGGCGCTCAGGCCGGCCTCGACATGGTCGTGCACCGCATGGACTTCCCGTATCGCCCCGCCGGGCGTCGAGCCCCGGACCGTGCACCGGTCTGCGTCGCCGCGATCAACGAGACAATACGTGAACTTATGATTCTCCATTCGGTGAAACCCGACCAGATCGTTTTGGGCGGACGTTCAATGGGGGGCCGAATGTGTTCCATGGCCATCGCCGAGGGGCTGCAGGCACGAGCGCTCTTCTGTGTCAGCTACCCCCTCCACCCACCGGGCAAGCCGGACAACCTGCGGGTCCAACACTTTCCGCAGATCAACGTCCCTACGCTGTTCGTCTCCGGTACCCGTGACGCATTCGGCACTGTGGACGAGTTCGCTCTCCACACGCCCCAAATTCCCGGCCGGTTTCGTCAGGAATGGCTACAGGGCGGCGACCACGGGCTCGCGAAGCATGAAGCTGCGGCTGCATCTCTCGTCGCATCGTGGGTCACCGCCCAGGGCTGACACGGGGACGCTTACGCATCCTCGGGGTTCAAGGACTCGAGGTCGCGTCCACTCGTCTCGGGGATGAGCGGAAGCAGGAACAGGGAGAAGAACAACGCGATCGTGGTGAACGCGATCGCCGATCCCTGACTCCACACTTCAGTCAGCGACCCGGCGACCAGAAGGCCGAGCACGCCACCGATTCGACTCACCGCCGTGGTCACGCCGTTGGCGGTCGATCGAAAACCGGTCGGGAACAACTCGGCGGAAAGGATGGCGACCACGGGAATCGACGCCGCTCCGAAGAATGCCCCGAAGACGCTCCATGCCCACACCGCCGAGCCGTCGGAAAGAAACAGGCCCGCGTCGCCGATGAGGAAGCCGGTGATGGTGAAGGCAAGAAGACGCCGGTGACCGAACCGATCGCCCAGCAACCCTCCGCACAACAACCCCAACACCCCAGGCACATTAGTAAGTACACTGAATAATGCGACCTGTTTCGAGGAAAAATCGAGTTGGTTGCGCAGAAAGTCGTTCTGCAGTTGTCGAGTCGGCGTGTTCTCGAACGCCAGGAGCGCCACGAAAATCGAGACGACGATCAGTCGAGCGCGATGCACCCGAACTCGAGACATGAAGTCACGCACATTCGAGACGACGCCTGCGGATTCGTCGGACGACCGCGACAACCGTCGCCCGTGGAGAAATCGCTGGCTTTCCGGAAGACGCCTCCGTGCCACGGCAACCGCCGCCAGACTTACGAGCGGCACGACGTAGAGAACTCGCCACGCTCGCAGCCCCGAGTCACCGATCGCAACTGCGGTGAACGCAAGGCCCGAACCAAGTGCAGCAGAAACAACCATCGCGGCGCTCGACCAGGTGCGTAGCTCCGGAGGAACCTCTTCCACCACGATGACGGTGATGAGCAGCGCAGTAGCGGTGACCATCGAACGGGCACATACCTGCAGCACCGTGAACACCCACAGATTCGGCGCGAGTGAACAACATGACGTCAACAGCGGCCCGGCCGTGGCCGTGACGAGCAAGAGTCGACGTCGCCCGAAGCGATCAGCCAAACGCAGCATCAGGAGGCTCAGCACGATGTCGACGCGAATGACCGCAAGCGCTCGCGATTGCTGCGCTGTGCTGTTGCCGAACTCCTTGGCGATGTAGGTCATCGACGCCGACGGAACCGACCCTTGATAGGCCGTTCCGATCGCCAACAAGCCAAGAACTCGCAGGAGGTTCCCAACACGTGATCCGACGGGAACCGGCGGGCGAACGGCTCGCGCCACAACGCGACGCAGGGACCGGTCCGAGTTCGCCACGCCCTCATTCTGGTCGATCACGCGGCGGCTCCGGCAGTAATGTCTTCGAACTGTGCGCCGCCGGAACCCCGTAGAACTCGTTGAAGCCGCTGTCGCGGGTAATCGAACCTCACTCGCCCGGCTCTTGTCGATCGTCGAAGAGGGAGGACCGCTGGCGCAACAGGCGTCGTCACTTGTTTGGCCTAACGGTGGCCAGGCCTACTCGGTCGGTATCACCGGTTCACCCGGCGCCGGCAAATCAACGCTCACCGACCAGCTCATCGGCTGTGCACGCAAGGCGGGCAGCGAAGTCGCCGTTCTTGCGATCGACCCGTCGTCGCCGTACACGGGAGGCGCGATCCTGGGCGATCGCGTCCGCATGGGCGACCATTTCACCGACGAGGGGGTGTTCATCCGCTCCATGGCCACCCGTGGGCATCTCGGGGGCCTCGCGCTGGCCGCGCCGGAGGCGGTTCGAGTGCTCGACGCCGCAGGCTTTCCGTGGGTGCTCATCGAAACGGTCGGCGTTGGTCAGGTGGAGGTGGAGATCGCCGGCGCCGCCGACACAACGGTCGTCGTGGTGAATCCGGGCTGGGGCGACTCCGTGCAGGCGAACAAGGCCGGCATCATGGAGATAGCCGACATCTTCGTGATCAACAAGGCAGACCGCAAGGGCGTTGCGGAAACCCAACGCGACCTCGAAGGCATGATGGATCTCTCGTCGTTCGATCACGACGACTGGCGACCGCCGGTGCTGCGCACGATCGCCGCCACCGGTGACGGGGTCGACGAACTGTGGTCCACGATTGCCCAACACCGCACACGCGTGGCCAGCGACGGGACGCTCCAGAAGCGTCGTGAACGACGACTGCGCGCCGAGGTGTTGGCGACCATGTCGAGGATCGTGGAATCGCGTGTGCTGTCGGGCGAAGGCGAGCAGCGATTCGAGTCGCTCATCGCCGATGTGATCGCCCGCCGGATCGATCCGCGAAGCGCCGCTGCGTCGCTGCTAAAGCACGCCCCGTAGCGCTGATCCATTTCGCCCGGCGGCGCCAACTCGGGCTACCTTGGCGAGATGACTGACGCCGCCGAAGCACGCACGCCTTTCGTCCGTATCGAGTGGCCCGACGGCAAGAGCCCTCGAAGTGTCGCCGTGCTTCGATTGGAGCGTCCGAAGGTAAACGCGATTTCACCGGAGTTGACCGCCGACCTACTCGCCTGCGTCGACGAACTCTCCGCGGACCTTCCCGGTGCTGTGTTGGTCTACGGCGGCGAGCGAATCTTCGCGGCCGGCGCCGATATCGCGCGCTTCGGCGGACCCGACGAAGCTCGATTCATCGGAGCGCAACTCCGGCGTGCCTACGATGCTCTCGCCGCGTTGCCTCGTGTCGTCATTGCCGCCGTGGCCGGGTACGCCCTCGGCGGTGGCTGCGAACTCGCAATGGCCTGTGATCTGCGGATCGCCGCCGACAATGCGACCTTCGGCCAGCCCGAGATCCTGCTCGGGATCATCCCCGGTGCCGGTGGCACACAACGTCTCGCTCGATTGGTCGGCGTGTCGAGGGCCAAAGACATCTCGCTCTCCGGAAGGCAGGTCAAAGCCGATGAGGCCCTCCGCATCGGTCTCGCCGATCGAGTGGTTCCGACCGCAGAATTGCTCGACGCTGCGCTGGCATGGGCGCGAGAGTTTGCTGCCGGTCCGTTGACCGTGCAGGCATACGCGAAGCGCGCAATCGACGTCGGCCTGAGCGGTTCGCTGTCGGAAGGACTCGGCATCGAACAAGACATGTTTGTAGCGTCGTTTCGTACGAAGGACAGCCAGATCGGAATCGCCAGTTTCCTCGCCAACGGCCCCGGCAAAGCCGAGTTCACCGGCGAGTAATACCAGTGCAGGCTCCTGGGCCGATCAGGCCCAGGTAACGACGCCCACCTCGGCCCAATGTGCGACCTGCGGGTGCGTGGGCACCACGCGGATCGTGAATCCGTTGCGACCGTTTCGCCGTGATGTCCACTCACCGCGGAATCGACCATCTCCGGTCGGGACCATCGTCGTAATCGAGGTATCGCTGAGTTCGTCGTTGAGCCCCACCGTTCCATGGATCAACTCGACGCACGCGTCTTGCGTCGCGATGGACCCCAGTTCAATATGCGCACTTACAGAATGCGTTTCGCCGACGTCGGCCACCTCGTCGCCTTCGAACTGAATGTCGGCGATTTTCACGTCTGACCAACTACTACGTACACGTTGCTTCCACTCGGCAAGCGTTCGCGCCTCGTCGACGTTCATGAGGTCGGCCCGACGCGCTGCCGGCTCGTAGAAGTCTGTGGTGTAGTCCTTCACCATGCGAGATGCCATCACCTGATGTCCGAGCGTGGCCAGCGACGTCTTCATCTTGAAGACCCACCGGCGAGGAACGACCCCTTCCGGTCGGTCGTAGAACAACGGGACGACCTCCTTCTCAAGGAGTTCGAACAACGCTTCAGCTTCGGAGCGATCGCGTTCTTCGGTCGTGGCCGCCGACTCAGCCGAGGGTATCGACCAGCCATTCGACGCTGTGCCAGGTTTCGCGGCGATAGCCATCTCGTCCCACCATCCGTCGAGGATCGACAGGTTCAGGGCGCCGTTGAGCGTTGCCTTCTCACCCGACGTTCCACAGGCCTCCATTGGGCGGCGGGGGTTGTTCAGCCAGACGTCGCTCCCCATGTACAGCATCCGTGCGACGCCGATGTCGTAGTTCTCCACGAGGAGAATGCGGTGTCGTACGGCCGGATCCGCAGAGAAGTTGATGATCTGCTTGATCAACTCCTTGCCGAGTTGATCGGCGGGGTGAGCCTTGCCGGCGAAGACGAACTGCACCGGGCGGTCGGGGTCGAGCAGGAGGCGTTTGAATCGCTCCGGGTCCGACAGCAGAAGGGTCGCTCGTTTATACGTGGCAAAGCGACGCGAGAAACCCACGGTGAGTACTGCTGGGTCCAGGACACGGTCACACCAGGAAAGGTCGGCGCCGGAGAGTCCTCGCGCCTCGGCGGCTGCTCGCGAACGTTGACGTACGAACGAGATCATGCGCGAGCGTGTCTCCTCCTTGACCTTCCAGAGCACGTCGTCGGGGCAGTCGTGAATGCGGGCCCAGCGGTCCGGTCCGGCCTCGGGCCACTCGGGGAGCACATAGCGCGAATACAGTTCGCCGAATTGGAAGGCGGTCCAGGTTCGAGCATGGACACCATTGGTCACCGACCCGATCGGGACCTCGTCCGTCGGGACACCGGGCCACAGATTCGAGAACATGTCGCGACTCACCCGGCCGTGCAGCTTGGAAACTCCGTTGGCCTGACCGGCGAGACGAAGACCCATCACCGCCATGTTGAACGGTGCGTCGTTGGCGTCGCCTGGCTCGTGGCCGAGTGACATGAACTCGTCCATGGAGATCCCGACTTCGGCGCACCAGCCCGAGAAGTACTTCTCCATGAGGGCACGCGGGAAGCGGTCGATTCCCGCCGGCACTGGGGTGTGCGTCGTGAAGACCGTCCCCGAGCGCGTCGCCTCGATCGCTTCAGCGAAGGACAGGCCGTGTTGCGTCATGAAGACCCGGATTCGCTCCAACCCGAGGAAGCCGGCATGACCTTCGTTGGTATGGAACACCTGAGTGGTCGTCGACGTCGCCGCCAGTGCACGCACGCCGCCGATTCCCAACAAGATTTCCTGACGAATTCGTTGCTCTTCCCCACCGCCGTACAGACGGTCGGTGACCTTTCGGCCTTCGGTGTCATTGTGGTCGATGTCAGCGTCGAGGAGGTACAGCGTGATCCGCCCGACGTTGGCTCGCCAGATTCGAGCGACGAGCGGGACCCCGGCAAGGTCGACGGAGACCAGAACATCGGCGCCCGAGGCGTCCTTCACCGACGTGAGCGCCATCGTGAACGGGTCGAGGACGGGATACTGCTCCTGTTGATACCCATCCCGGGTGAACGTTTGGCGAAAGTATCCCTGCCGGTAGAACAGGCCGATGCCGGTCAGGGGAAGACCGAGTCCACTCGCCGCCTTCAGGTGGTCGCCGGCGAGAACGCCGAGACCGCCGGAGTATTGCGGCAGCGCCTCGCTGATGCCGAACTCGGGCGAGAAATAGGCAACGGCTCGCAACGGTGTCTCGCCGCGAAGCTGCAACCAGCCCGGTGATTCGAGGTATCGCCGCAAATCGTCGTGCATTTCGTCGAGAAACCCCATGAACGACGGATCTTCGGCGAGCTCCACGAGTCGATCGGGCGATACCTCGCCGAGAAGCCGAACGGGATCATGGTCGACGCTCTCCCAAAGGTCGGCGTCGACCCAGCGAAACAGCCGTCGGGCCCGGTCGTCCCACGACCATCGAAGATTCGTCGCAATCTCCTGGAGCGCCGACAACTTGGCGGGTAGTTCGGTGCGGACGGTAAAACTTCGAATGGCCTTCACGACGAAAACGCTAGTCCGTCCGGGCATCGATTCCTAGAAAGCGCTTTCAGCACCACGATGCGACCCCACGGAATGTTCACCGAACGCGTCCGCGTGGCCACACAAGGTGGTTGATTGTGAAAAAACGACGAAAACTGTGCCAAGCTTCATTGGTGAAGTCATTTGGGTCCGACCGCCGGAGGTTGCTGGGGATTCTTCTCCTTCTTGCACTGGCCGTAGAACTTGTGTTCCTGCCCAAAGTTCTCCTGCGTTCGGCGCCAAAAGTAGAGGTGCTCGGTGAAGTGGTCGTCGCGACGTCCACGACTGCGGTCCCGACATCGCCAACACCAGACTCCGTTGCTGATGACCCGCTGGTCCTCAGTGACCCCGAAGACGTGGCTGTGCCCGAAACACTCCCGTCATCGGTCGATTCCGAAGAACCGTCTACCCAGAATCCGTCTACGCAGCAACCGTCTACCCAGAAACCGTCTACCCAAAAACCGTCGTCTACGAAGACACCCGTCGGTGCTGTTGCGTCGGGTGCTGGTTCGTCGACCGGCGCCGGAAAAGCTCCAGTTCCCGCCGGTCCGGTCGGCCCGAACGCGCCGACATCGAAGCTCGCTCCCACCACGAAGCCCACGGTCACAACGAAGTCTGGTCCGACCACCACGGCTCTGGCGCGTAAGGACGTACAACGGCTGATCTTGAAATCGCTACGCGAGACGCCGCCTGCGCTCGCAAGTCTCGTTGGGACGACGACGACATCCAAAGCCCCGGGCACCACTGCGAACGCACCCACAGTTCCGCCTGCGGTCACGGTTACGGCGACCACGAAGAAGACCGTTGCCCCGACCGTTGGTCCCCCGATCACCACGATTCCCGATACCACCCGCAAGCCCTCGTCGCCTTCGGATGTGACCACACGTCCCGTTTCACGCGTTGACGTCGGCAATACCGAAGCGCCGACAAGCACGAAGAACACGACCGTGATCGAGGAACCGTCGACCACTCGACAAATCACGACCACCACCGACCAGCCGTCAACGACGAGCAAGGCGACGACGACCACGGTCAAGGCAACCACGACCACGGTCAAGGCAACGACGACAACAACGACGACTGAACCGCCGACGACTACGACCGATCCGCCTGACACGACGACCAAGCAGCCCACAACGACAACGACGACAACGACGAAGCCGCCGACCACGACGAAGCAGCCGACGACGACAACGACGAAGCCGCCGACCACGACGAAGCAGCCCACGACGACCACGACCACGACCGAGCCGCCGACGACCACGACCACGACCGATCCTCCAACAACCACGACCACCACAACGTCTACGACATCTACGACGAACCCGCCGCCGTCGACAACGAGTACGACGCCGCCGACGACAACCACGACGACCACAACGACCACAAACCCGCCAACAACAACAACAAGCACCACGACGTCGACGACCACAACGACCACAACGACCACATCGACGACCACCACGACCACTACGACGACAACGACCACGCCGAAGCCGCCGCTTCCGTAGTCGATGATGGACCCAGACTGCCAGCATCTTTTCAACGAAGGTCGCCTTTATCACCTCTGGAAACATCTCGGCGCACACGTAGGCACGGAGGACCGGGTCGATTTTTCGGTGTGGGCACCGAGCGCAACCAGGGTGTCGGTCATTGGTTCGTTCAATCATTTTGATCATGGGGCCAATCCACTGACCCCTGTGGGCACCACGGGCGTCTGGGCCGGATCGGTCCGTGCTGGCGTCGGCGATCTCTACAAGTTTGCGGTCACCGACAACCAAGGACGCACGTCCGAGAAGGCCGACCCGATGGCCTTTCGTGCAGAGGTACCGCCGCGCACAGCGAGTGTCGTCGTGGCGAACTCGACATTTTCGTGGTCAGACACGGCATGGGTCGCCCAACGCAGTGCGGCAAACCCGTGGACATCGCAGATGTCCATCTATGAAGTGCACCTGGGCTCATGGCGTGACGGCGACTATCGGTCACTCGCCGTTGAACTCGTGGCCTATGTGACGCAGTTGGGTTTCACCCACATCGAACTCCTGCCCATTGCCGAGCACCCCTTTGGCGGCTCGTGGGGCTACCAGGTGAGCAGCTACTACGCACCGACGAGTCGATTCGGGTCGCCCGATGATTTTCGATGGTTCGTCGACTACTGCCATGCGCACGGCATCGGGGTGATCCTCGACTGGGTCCCTGCGCACTTTCCGAAGGATGAGTTTTCACTCGGACACTTCGACGGCACCGCGCTCTACGAACACGCCGACCCGCGCCAGGGCGAACATCCGGACTGGGGCACCTTCATCTTCAACCTGGGCCGCAACGAGGTTCGGAACTTCTTGATCAGCAACGCGCTCTATTGGTTCAGCGAGTTCCATATCGACGGGCTGCGAGTCGATGCGGTTGCGTCGATGCTGTACCTCGACTACTCGCGTGAGGAAGGTCAGTGGATCCCCAACCATTTGGGCGGACGTGAAAACCTCGAATCGGTTGCGTTCCTCCAAGAACTGAATCGTGAGGTTCATGGAGTCCATCCGGGCGTTCTCATGATTGCCGAAGAGTCGACGGCATGGCCGGGTGTATCGCGCCCTACCGATGGTGGCGGGCTCGGGTTCGGATTCAAGTGGAACATGGGTTGGATGCACGACACACTCGAATACTTTTCGCAAGACCCGATTTATCGTCAGTACCATCACGACTCGCTGACCTTCGGCCTTTTGTATGCGTACACAGAGAACTTCCTGCTACCGCTAAGTCACGACGAAGTAGTACACGGCAAGGGCTCGTTGTTGGCGAAGATGCCCGGAGACGATTGGCAAAAGCGGGCCAACCTTCGCTCCCTGTACGGCTGGATGTGGGCGCACCCCGGCAAGCAGCTGTTGTTCATGGGCTCGGAGTTCGGACAGCCCGGCGAGTGGAACGCCGACCACCCCCTCGATTGGGAAGTTTCGGAGCAAAAGGCTCATCGGGCGATCTCGGATCTCGTTGCGTCGTGCAATCGAGTCCAGGCCGACCATCGAGCGCTCTACGAAAAGGATTTCTCACCGGAAGGTTTCGGGTGGCTTCACCACGACGCACACGCCAATGTGTTGGCGTTCGTGCGCTGGGCCAGCGAACCAACTGCCCCGCCCGTCGTGTGTATTGCAAACTTCTCTCCGGTGGTGCGATACGGCTATGAAGTCACCCTGCCACGCGGTGGAAAATGGCGGGAGGTACTCAACACCGACGCCGAGGTGTTCGGCGGAAGCAACGTCGGCAATGTCGGCGAGATCGACGCTGATGCCCTCGGACGTGTTTCGCTGACATTGCCACCGATCGCCGTGTTGTGGTTCGTTCAGGACACCTGACCCGACCGCCCTCACATGTTATGCATACATAGCATGACGTCGGTTCTCCAGCGCTGGAGTATGCGAGAAATCGAAACTACAGACGCTGGATGAGTGTGCCGGTGCCGAGGCCGCCGCCACAGCACATCGTGACAAGTGCGTTCGTCTTGTCCGAGCGCTCGAGTTCGTGCAGTGCAGAGGCAATCAGGCGAGCACCGGTGGCGCCCACCGGATGGCCGAGCGCGATCGCACCTCCATTCGGGTTGACCTTCGACATGTCAGCGTGCATCTCACGTTCCCACGCAAGGGCTACAGAGGCGAACGCCTCGTTGATCTCGACGGTGTCGATGTCGTTCAGTGTCATACCGGTACGGCTCAGGATGCGACGGGTCGCATCGATAGGTCCGGTGAGCATCAATACCGGGTCAACGCCCACGAGACAGTGATTGACGATCCGGGCTCGGGCTTTGAGGCCAAGGGCCGCCGCCTTGTCGGCACTCATGAGCAGAACGGCTGCTGCGCCGTCGGAGATCTGTGACGACGTACCGGCCGTGTGCACGCCACCCTCGAGCACCGGCTTCAGCGAGCCGAGCTTGTCGAGAGACGTTTCGCGAATCCCTTCATCGGCGCTCACAACATAGGTTTCCCCCGTTGGCTTGCCGTCTTCGTCGAGCACCGGCGCGGTGATCGCCACGATCTCGCGCTCGAACCTTCCCTCGGCTCGCGCCCGCGCCGCGCGTTCCTGGCTCTGCAGTCCAAACGAATCGGTGTCGTGTCGAGAGATTCCCCACTTGGTGGCGATGCGTTCTGCCCCTTCGAACTGCGAAGTTGGCTCATAGAGCGGGAAGTACGACTTGGGAAGTGGTCGCCCCGGTCCTGACTTCACGTTCGCACCGAGCCCGACTCGACTCATCGACTCGATGCCGCATGCGAGCACGACATCGCAGGCGCCCGACGCAATCAGCCCTGCGCCTAGCGACGTTGCCTGCTGGGACGAACCACACTGACTGTCCACCGTTGTTGCGGCAACGTTCATCGGGAGACCGGCGGCGAGCCACGCCGTACGGGCGATGTTGAAGGCCTGCTCGCCGATTTGCGTGACGTTACCTCCCACGATCTGATCCACCGCCGACGGGTCGATTCCTGCCCGTTGAATCGCCGCGAGCTGTACTGCTCCCAGCAGATCGGCGGGATGAAGCGTGGAAAGACCACCACCTCGGCGACCAAGGGGAGAACGGATGGCTTCGACGATCACAACATCAGTCATGACCGCAAGCTATCTCACCCTTGCGATTGCTGGCCAACCGTCGCCGTCGTTGATTTGCTCGATTCGAACACCGCGATGGTGCGCCCGCGCAGTTCGACCGCGCTTGCGACGAGCGCCGGTGGATCGACGAGGTCGGAGGTGAAAACGTAGTGCCAGGCGCGTTCAAGGTGCGGGAGCGTGAACGTCGTCGAGTCCGACGAATCGTTGAACAGGATGAGAAGGTCAGGTTCGCCGACGTCGGACCCGATGATCAATAAAGCCATCCCGTATGTAGACGTAGCATCCCATCTATCGAACGGCATGGGGGCGCCATCGGGGGCAAACCATTCCCCCTGGACCGGCGTGAGCCATTGATCTCGCTGGAGCGCCCTACGAGACCGACGAAACGCAACGACCCGGGCCGTGAACTCGAGAAGCTCATGATCGGCAGAGTCCCAATCGATCCAACTGATCTCGTTGTCCTGACAGTATGCGTTGTTGTTGCCCTGTTGCGTTCGGCCCATCTCGTCACCAGCGACGAGCATCGGTGTGCCAAGGCTGAGCAGAAGCGTCGTCAGCATCACCCGGACGGTTCGCTGTCGCGACAGAGCGATCTCGTCATCGTCGGTGACGCCTTCGATGCCATGGTTCCACGACCGGTTGTTGCTCGTCCCGTCGCGGTTGTCTTCGCGGTTGGCCTCGTTGTGCTTGTCGTTGTAGCTGACGAGATCTTGAAGCGTGAATCCATCGTGCGCCGTAATGAAGTTGACCGACGCCCAGGGCCGCCGCCCGGAGTCGTAGAACAGATCCGGACCGCCGGTGAGGTGGCGGGCCATCGCTCCAAGAGTGCCTTCGCCCAACCAGCGCTCACGCATGAAGTCGCGGTAGCGGTCGTTCCATTCCGCCCACGGGACGCCGAATTGTCCGACCTGATAGCCACCGGGGCCAACGTCCCACGGCTCGGCAATGAGCTTCACCGACGATACGACGGGATCCGACGCCACGGCCATCATGAACGCGCTCCTGGTGCTGAACTCTCCAGATGGACCGCGACCGAGGGCGGGCGCCAGGTCGAAGCGAAAGCCGTCGATCTGAAACTCTTCGACCCAGTAGCGCAACGAATCGAGAGTTAACGTAAGCGCACTTATCTTGGACAGATCAAGTGTGTTCCCACAACCCGTCACATCAGCGTCGCGGTACCACCCGTGAGGATCGAGGCCACGCCAAGACAACGCCGCACCGAGAGGACCAGCCTCACACGTGTGGTTGTACACCACGTCGAGAATCACTTCGATGCCCGCCTCGTGCAATAGCTTCACCATGCCCTTGCATTCATCGACCGCATTGTGCGGGTCCGAGGAATACGCCTGGTGGGGGGCAAGATATCCAAGCGTGTTGTATCCCCAGTAGTTGGTGAGGCCGAGTCCGGCCAATCGCTCTTCGCTGGTGGAGTGGTGAATCGGCAACAGTTCGATTGCCGTCACTCCGACCTTTTTCAGATGAGCCACGAATGCCGGATGCGCTAAGCCCGCATAGGTTCCCCGCAGATGCGGATCAACACCAGGGTGAAGAAGCGTCGAACCTCGTACGTGTGCTTCGTATATGACGGTCTCGGCCCACGGAGTTCGCGGCCGGCCGGAGTTTCCCCAGTCAAAGCGCTGATCGACGACGATGCCCCGGGGCACGAACGCTGCGCTGTCGGTTCCGCTCCCGAACCGCAATGCCTGCGGGTCCGACAGCCAGTTCACGTCGCCGTCGATCGCCAAAGCCCACGGATCGAGAAGCAGTTTCGACGGATCGTGGTCCGGCCCATGAACCCGGATGCCGTAACGGTCTCCCGGCTTCGCATCCACCGACGCCCACCAGGTCGATCCGAGTCGTTCGGTCAACGGAATCCGGCGTACCGGCGACCCGTCCCCGTCTTCAAGACACAACTCGACGGCCGTCGCCGAAGGACCTACCGGCACCGCGATGCGAGCCCCGGAATCGGGAGTCCACCGCAAACCAAACGGGGGCGGAAGCTCGCGAACCACTCAGAGGCCGGGTTCGAAAACGAACGCTAGACCCGAGCGCCAGCCAGGATGACGGCGGCTTCCTCGGGAGGTACGACGTTGATGTTCACGCCGGTGCCAAGTTCGAAACCGGCCCGTGTTGTCACCTTCGGATAGACGTGAGCGTGCCAGTGATACGTACCTTGCGCACGATAGGGCGCCGAGTGCATGACCACGTTGTATGCAACGTCACCGAGAACAGCACGGAGGCTTGCCAACCCATTGCGCAACCCGATCCCGACGGCCCCGAGATCGGCCGAGTCTGCCGTGTGGAGGTGTGCGCCGTGTTGCAACGGGATGGCCAGAAGCTCGAACGGGGTGCCACTCCAGTACGGGCAAATCACCAGCACACGGTCGTCGGCGTACACGATGCGCGCGCCGGCGTCGAGCTCCGCCTCGATCGTCGTGCACAGGAGACAGGCACCCGAGAAACGATCGAAGCCAGCCTGCTCCGCCTGAATCTCTCCCGGCACGAACGGCAGACCGAGGAGTTGACCGTGAGGGTGGGAAAGCGATGCTCCGGCCTCTCGGCCGTAATTCACGATGGCCTGGCTGTAGCGAAGCTCGGACATCCCGGAGTGGCAGTCGGCGCGTGCGGCGATCGCTTGCATGACCAACGTCGCCTGTTCGTCGGAAAGGTCCGCCCAGCTGGCTTTGTGCTCCGGGTGGACCACCAGAACCTCATGGATTCCCGAGGCGTCGGCCTGGGTGAAGATCGGCCCCAGATGCTCGACCACCATCGGGTCACGGCCCTCGAAGGCGGGATAAAGGTTCGGCACCACCAGCACACGCCATGAACCGTCGGGTCCGGGGGTCACGAGGGTCGGAGGCTCGGTCTCGGCGCGGCCAGGGCAGAACGGGCACGGGCGACCCGGGTCAGTTTCGACCTCCAGAGTCCGAACGGTGTACTCGTTGGGTCGCTGGCGACGTTCGGCATTGATTGCTACCCAACGTCCGGTAAGCGGATCAAGACGGAGCTGACTCATGTTCCAGCCAGCCTAGCTTGCGTCCGGCGCATACTGGCGATTTCATCCACAGGGCGCCGGGAGTTCCCCCTAGGTCATTGGCCTCAACGGGTGGGTCGAATGACGGGTTCTTCTTTCCATCGTGGCGAAATTGCCGATGCCTAAGGGTCCCCGATCCATATTTGGAGCTTCCCTTGCGCGAATTGCCTGCATTGCTGCGACCCACCAGCTGGTCTCGAACCACGATCTCTCGTGTGGCTCGGGCGGTGCTGGGCGTGACACTCGTTTCGGCAGGCCTCGGGCAGACGTCAAACGCATTCGCCGCGCCGACGTTCCTGACCGGGACCGTGTACTTGGATTTCGGGGCCGACGGCACGATGAACGCCACAGGTGCCCAAACCGACACGGGCATTGGGAACATCCTCGTGAAGGCGTACGACGCCGCGGGCCTCGCCTGTGGGTCGCAGACGACGTCGCCTGACGGGACATACTCCGTCGCGCACAGCTGCACCGGAACGGTTCGTGTCGAAGCGACGTGGAACGAGGCGGACAGCCGACTTCTCGGCGTCAAGCCCGGGCCCCACGGCGCCGGCAACGGCGGGACCGTACAGTTCGTGAGCCCCGGGGCCAGCAACGTGAACATCGGTCTCATGCGACCGTCGGACTACTGCGGAACGAATCCACAACTCGTCGCATCGTGCTTTCTCAACGGGACGGCGAACAATGACCTTGCGACGGCAAAGTCGCTGTCGAAGTTCGGATGGGCGGCAAGCGGCGACGGACGTGGCCCGACGAACAAGCACGCCGAGCGACAAGCAACTGGTGCCGTGTGGGGTGTTGCCGTGCAACGATCCACCGGCGACACGTTCTCCTCAGCGGTGCTTCGCCGACATGTAGGCCTCGGCCCGGGTGGCATCGCACAGATCTACCGGACCACCGCGGCCGGAGTCACCACGCCCTTCCTGAACCTCGGCCCGACCTTTGGCACCTATAACGACGCCGCCCGGGGCCTTGGCAACGCAGCCGACCCGTCGTTCGACGATGGCGCATTTGCCGACGTCGGACGCGTTGGAATCGGCGATATCGAAATCAACGACTCGGGCACGGTGCTCTACGCCTCCAATCTCGCGACACGCGAGATCGTGTCCAATCCTGTCTCGAGCACCCCAAACCTGGCCAGCTACGGCACCCCGCCGCTCGATTGCACCGCACAGGGAACCGCGCGGGTGTGGGGTCTCAAGACCCGCAGCTTCGTCCAGGGTGGCCAAAACATCGACCGCGTGTATGCCGGCGTCTCGTGTGACAGCCCGACCGTAGGGGTGGCGACATCGGCGCGGTGTTCTCCCGGGACGTGAACACCACGAGCCGATCCGCGCTCGGGTCATGGTCGCTCAACGTCGCCATCCCCAACTACGACTCTGCGGGGACCTGGACGACTTCCGCCGTGTCCTGGGGAGCATGGGACGACACGTGGGGCGGCAAATCCATGATCGTGAGCAACATCGACTTCGACGCCAATGGCGACATGACCATCGGAATCATGGATCGCAACGGCCTGCAGACCGCCTCGAACAACTACAACGCCCCAGGGAACACCACGCGGTCGATCATCACGTACGCTGCGACCGCAGGGGACGTCCTGAAAGCCTGTGTCGCACCGTCGACGGGGAACTACAGCCTCGAATCCGGCGGAACATGCGGCGCGAACATCACCGGCGGGTCGGGGTCGGACCATCGCGGTCCGGGCGCGGGCGAGTTCTATCTCCGCGACGATTTCAACTCACCCGGAACAGCCGACGGCGCAGGTGGTCATCCCGAACTCAGCCTGGGCGCCCTCGCGCTCCTGCCTGGATCGAATCGGGTTGCCGCAAGCGTCTTCGATCCGAACGAATGGCTCACGAGCGGTGTTCGCTGGTTCGATCAGACGACCGGGCTTGCGGCGCAGAACTACGCCTTGAGCGGTGACGGTGCGTCAGTATCCCCGTCCAACCAAGATCCCGGTGGTCTCGGCAAGGCAAACGGCATGGGCGACATCGAACTCCTCTGCGGTCTTGCACCGTTCGAGGTCGGCAACCGTGTGTGGATCGACACCGACGGCGACGGTGTTCAAGACCCGAACGAGGCCGCTGTCAACAACGTGGACGTCCAGTTGCTCAACAGCGCCGGAACGGTCATTGCCACGGAGACCACCGACACCAACGGCCTGTACTACTTCTCGTCCAGCGCGATCCCCGGTTTGGTTCCGAACACCGCCAACTACCAGATCCGCATCGTACAAAACCAAAGTGCACTTAACACCTACGCCACGACGGTCCCCAACAATGACGCCACGACCGACGGTGACATCCGCGACTCCGACGGAACCCTGATTCCGTCAACGGTCAACGGAGCGACGTATACCTTCTCGACCGGTCCTGTAGGGGCCAGTGATCACACTGTCGACTTCGGGTTCGTGCCGGTTCCCGCACCGGAGCTCTACTCGCTCGGAAACCGGGTGTGGATGGACACCGACAATGACGGCACCATCGACGCTGGTGAAAGTGGGATCGACGGAATCATCGTCACGCTCCTCGACGCAAGCGGCAACATCATCGATGCCAATGCAAATCCTGGCGACGGCGTTCAACCGATCCAAACCACGACGGCGAACGGTGGCTACTACCGCTTCGACGGACTCGCGGCCGGTGACTATCGCGTACGAGTCGAGGGGTCGAACTTCGCAACGGGAAATCTGTTGGACGGGAAACAGTCGTCAGCGACGACCGAGGCCAACGCAAACCTCAACGTGGACTCCAATGACAACGGCGTGGACCCGTCGAACTACGCCACCGGCGTCACCTCGAACGTCGTGACGCTCGGGGCGAACGCAGAGCCGACGAACGACACCGACCGCGACACGGTCAATACGGCCGGTGATGCACCCGACGCGCGTTCCAACCTCACCGTCGACTTCGGTTTCCACACCCCGGTCGTCGTAGTCGAGAAGTACTCGCTCGGAAACCGCGTGTGGATGGACACCGACAACAACGGATTGCGTGACGTCGGCGAGGCGGGCGTCGACAACGTTCTGGTCGTCCTTCTCGACAGCACTGGTGCGGCGGTCGACAGTGATCCCGGTCCTGGTGTCGCCGCCACATTCACGATGACCGCCAACGGCGGCTACTACCGCTTCGACAACCTCGACGCCGGCGGTTACCGGGTCCACATCGATCCGGTGAACTTCGATCCCACGGGTGCGTTGTCCGGCAAGCTGTCATCGACGCCCACCGTCGCCGATCCTGAAGGCGGTGTCGACTCCGACGACAACGGCGTAGACCCCGTCGCGTACTCCAACGGTGTCATGTCGGGAGTCATCGTGCTCGGCACGAACAGCGAGCCGACGAATGACACCGACCGCGACGCCGCAAACGCCACCGGCGATGCGCCCGACGCGCGTTCCAACCTCACGGTCGACTTCGGGTTCTACACACCGACGGTGACCACGACGACGTCGACCACGTCGACCACGTCAACCACGTCGACCACAACGACCACCTCAACGACCACCACAACCCTTCCGGGCAGCGTCGAGAAGTATTCGATCGGCAACCGTGTCTGGATGGACACCGACAACGACGGAACGATCGACGCCGGCGAGATGGGTGTCGACAGCGTTCGGGTTGTCCTTCTCGACAACCTCCGCGCGATCGTTGCGACCGCCACAACAGGCAACGGTGGGTACTACCGCTTCGACAACCTCGATTCGGGCGACTACCGAGTTCGCATCGAAGCTGACAACTTCACGGGAGGCGGTGCTCTCGTCGCCAAGGTGTCCTCGACAACCACCGCCGCGAACGCCGACGGCAACGTCGACTCCGATGACAACGGAATTGATACGTCGTCATATGCAACCGTCGGCATCACCTCTGGCGTTGTCACACTCGCCGCAAACCTCGAGCCGACGGGCGAGACCGACACGAATCCGACCGTCGTGGCAGGTGAAGCGCCCGACGCCCGGACCAACCTGAGTGTTGACTTCGGCTTCTACAGTCCGGTCGTGGTCACCACCACGCAGCCGACGACGACCAGCACGTCGACGACAACCACAACGGCCACGACAACCACAACAACCACAACGGAGGCACCATCCACCACGGCGCCGACGAGCACGTCCACGACAACGACAACCACGACAACCCCGGATGTCCCGGATTCGACGCCACCCGTCGTTGTGGTCACCACCGCTCCGGAGACAACCGTTGTTACAACCACGGTGCCCACAACGAACCCGACCGTTCCCACGACCGCACCAGCACCGTCGACCACAAAGGTGGAAACCGCCACCACAACGCCCGCGCCCGCCGTGCCCACCCCCGACAAGAAGTCCGGATTGAAATCGTGCATCTATGTCGACGCCAACACCAACGGGAAACAAGATCCGGGAGAGGGCGCCGTTGGCGGTGCCAAGCTCGAAATCCGTGACAGAGGGGGCATCGTCGTTGCCGTCGCCACGACCGATGCCGAAGGTTGTTACGAGCTCTTCGGTCTGATCCCCGGCGAATACAGCGTCGAGATCGTGGGCGGGGTTCCGCCGGAGTTGTCCTTCCTCACCAAGAAGGCCGTGGTGGTCAACGTCCTCGGTGAATCGATCACCAATGCAGAATTCCGAGTGGCGAACAACGAAGCTCTCGCCTTCACCGGCTCCGGCGCGCTGGAGAACACCGGCTACGCGATGATCCTGCTCGGTGCGGGATTGTTCCTGTCGCTTTCGCCGATCGCCCGCCGCCGCCGGTTCGGTCGACGCTGATCAATCCTCGGGGTGCACAGGGTGGAACGGTCTCCACCCTGTGCGCTCGTCTATTTCGTACTCTTGGCTGCTTCGACGGGCGTACGCTAGAGGAGTGAGCCGCCGTATCTACCTTGACCATGCGGCGACCACACCGATGCTGCCCGAGGCGGTGGCGGCAATGGCCGATGTGCTCGCCCACGACTTCGGAAACCCGTCTGGCGTGCATCGTGAAGCGCGGCGAGCTCGAGCCCTTCTCGAAGACGCTCGCGACCGCATCGCTGCAGTGCTCGGCGCAGGACCGCACGAAGTCGTGTTCACCGGTGGCGGAACCGAAGCGATAAACACGGCCCTTCTCGCCACAGGACCGAAGTCGGTGGCGTGGAGCGCCATCGAGCACGACGCGGTCCGTTCGCAGGCCGCAGCCTTCGAGCGCGAGGGGATCGCCAGCTACGAGCTCCCGGTGACCTGCCACGGCGTACTCGACCTCGACGCGGCCCTTGAGGTCGTCGCCGACGTCGATGTGGTCGCCGTGATGGCCGTCAACAACGAAGTCGGAACGATTCAGCCGATCGATGAGCTGGCAACGCGACTGTCTGCCCTGGACCGCCGGCCTGCCCTTGTCGTCGACGCCGTGCAGGCACTCACGTGGCTCGACCTCCGACCGATCACGGCGTCGAGCGACTTTCTGGCGATTTCGGGTCACAAGTTCGGCGGCCCGAAAGGGGTCGGCGCGCTCGTTGTCCGCAACGGGCGAAAGATACGTCCACTTCTCTATGGCGGAGGACAGGAACAGGACCGGCGCAGCGGCACCCAGAACGTCGCAGGCATCGTGGCCATGGCCGTTGCGGCCGAGAGCACTGACCGAGCACGAAGCGAGCGAGTGAAGAATCTCGCTGCGCTTCGCGACCGTTTCGTCGACGAATTGGTTTCGACAATCGATCGCTGCGTCGAGACTGTTCCGCGCGCTTATAAAGTCGCCGGCAACGCCCACGTATGCATTCAAGGGGTCGAGAGCGAGGAACTACTGGTAATGATCGATCATCAGGGCATCGCGGCGTCGGCCGGGTCCGCGTGCGCGAGCGGCGCGCTCCATCTCTCCCCCGTGCTCGTTGCGATGGGCGTGCCTGTCGATGACGCTCGCGGATCGCTGCGGTTCACCCTCGGTGCCGACACCACCAACGTCGACATCGGCGACGCCGTCGCGATCGTTCGTGCATCGGTAGCCAAACTACGGGGGGACCGGTCATGAGGATCCTGGTTGCGATGTCGGGCGGCGTCGACTCCTCCGTTGCCGCGGCGATCCTTCGAGAACAGGGTCATGAAATTGCCGGTGCAACGCTGCGCCTGTGGGGCGGGCCGAGTGACTCAGGATGCTGTTCCGTCGCCGACGTCGACGATGCCCGCCGCGTCGCCCAACAACTCGACATCGATCACTTCGTATTCAACTTCTCCGACGATTTTGATACCCACGTCGTGAACCCCTACGTCGCAGCACACCAGCAGGGTCGCACACCGAACCCCTGCGTCGAATGCAACCGACACGTGAAGTTCGATCTGTTCGCCGCCCGAGCGGAACGTCTCGGCTACGACGCTATTGCCACCGGTCACCACGTCCGCCGAGTTGAGCTCGCCGACGGCCGCGTGGCGATCGGCCGCGGCCACGATCCCCAGAAGGACCAGTCCTACGTCGTGCACATGATCGGTCAGGCGGTCCTGGCGAAATGTGTGTTCCCGGTCGGCGATCTGACGAAGACCGAAGTCCGTGCTCGCGCCACAGCGCTGGGGCTGCGAACCGCCGATAAGCCCGAGAGCATGGACGTCTGCTTCATTGCAAAAACCGACGGTGGCCGACGCGTCTTCCTCGGCAGTCGCATCCCGCTTCGTTCAGCACGCATCGTCGACACGTCGGGTCGTGAGGTCGGAACCACCGACGCCGTAGAGCTGGTCACGATCGGCCAGCGACGCGGACTCGGACAGCTGGGGGTTCCCGAGGCACGTTACGTCGTCGACGTCGACGTGCCGGGACAAACAGTGACGATCGGGACACCCGAGGAGCTTCTCGTCGACGCGCTCGTACTCGACCAGTTCGTCGACTCGATCGGAGTGCTCACCGACAATTCCGGTCACGAACTTCTGGCCCAAACGAGCGCGCACGGCGATCCCTTTCCCGTTTCTGTACGCGCGCATAGCGATGGCTCAGTCGCAGTGACGTTTACGGAACCACGTCGGCGGGTCGCCCCCGGCCAGACCGTGGTGCTGTATCGCGACGACCTCGTGGCCGCCGGCGGTATCGTCCGCTGAGGTGACCGACAAGGGTCCGCTTCCGGCGACGCATCTATGACAAGGTAGGGATCATGCCTAAGGAATCGGTGAAACTCGGCAAGATGGGGCCATGGCGCCACGGCGTCGTTGCCCTTGCTGGTTTTGGGAGCGCCGGGCTGGCGATGGCCGGAGTGGTCGGGTCGGGGCGCTATGAGCACTTCGAAGCCAAGCAGGTCACGATCGCCCCCGCCGTGAACGGAGGAGTTCGCGTTCGCGAAGTCATCGATTACGACATGGCACGAACGAGGCGTCATGGCTATGTTCGCAACGTCGACAACGATTTTGGTGTGCCCACGAACGTCCGGGCAGAGTCTCCCGATGCCCCAGCCATGCTCGACGTCTCTCCGCTGGGCAACCGAACCCGTCTCCGCATAGGAGACCCCCAACAGACCGTCGACGGACAGCATCGCTACGTGTTGAGCTACACCCTCCCCGATGCCCAAACCACCAGTCGAGGTCTCGCCGTCGACATCATCGGCAACGAAGACACGTTGGTCACCGACCGCCTCGAAGTGCTCGTCGTCGGCATGAACTTGGCTGATCCGAAATGCAGTACCGGGGCCTTCGGCGCGGTCGGTGGCTGTTCCCTCGAGAAAACCGAGGCGGGGTATCGCGCCGTCGTTTCCGACATCACGCCAAATCAGGGCGTGACCATCGGCGCGGCGATCACCTCGATCGAACTTGCCGAAGGCGTATCCATGCCTCCACTCCCTGATCTCCCGGCCCGAAAGAACTCCAACAGTGTGCCCCTCGCGGTCGGCATGGGTGCCCTGAATACCGGTCTCGGCGCATTGGTGTATCGAACGTTGCGACGCCGGGGACGCAACGTGGTCTACGCCGGGAGCGCCGCCGATGCAGCTTTCGGTACGAGTGGTCGAGCCACGACGTTGGTGTCCGACGACGCCATGGATGAGCTGGCCACCACGGAGTTCGCTCCACCGAAGGGTCTCCAACCATGGGAGGGCGCAGTACTCTTAAGCGAACATATTACCTCGGATAGTCCGACCCTTTGGATCTCGGGGATGGCGGGCCGCGAAGCCATCGATGTCGACAAGAACGGTTCGCATCTGGTCTTGCGAAAAGGAAAGAAGTTCAACGAACTCAACGCCGATGACCAGAACCTCGTGGAACTTCTCGTCGGCCCGACCGGTGTCATGGAAACCGGAAAGTACGACCCGATGTTCGCTGCTGCGTGGAAGTCTGTTCAAAACGCTCAACAGCGTCGCATCGACGCCAGCGGCTGGTGGCAGAAGGGCTCACCCCGCGCCAAAGGGGGAATCGGCACGGCTGTCATCCTCCTCGTCGTTGTCGGGTTCTTCCTGTCACGCCGAAACCGCCCGAATGGATCCTTCTCGGTTCGGCGCACCTCAATTCCGCAGTTCGTGTCGTCTCCGTTGTTCGCTGTCCTCGCCGGAGCGGCGCTGGCAACCCTTGCGGCGTTCGGCGTCTACCACTTCCTCCTCAAGTCCAGGAGCGCAGAAGGAAGCGCGCTTGCGATTCGCACCGAATCGTTTCGTCGATTCCTGGAGACAAGCGAGGGGCAGCACGTCGAATGGGCATGGAACAACGGGTTCCTTCGCGAGTACAGCGGTTGGGCGGTCGCGCTCGGCGCAACGGCAGCCTGGAGCAAGGCGCTCAGCAAAGCGAACATCCCCGAACCAGCACGGGCCAGTGCCGGTCCGTTGCTACTCCCGTCGCTCGGCTCGTCCATGCGATCGAGTCGCACGGCGCCGTCGTCGAGTGGCGGCAGCGGAGGTGGCGGCGGATTCTCCGGAGGTTCGGTCGGCGGCGGTGGTGGCGGCGGAAGTTCGGGAGGCTGGTAGCGCCGCTGAGGGCCCGCGCTGGTGGTGCGGCGTCCCTCGCCGACGGCTGGTCGGCGTCGCTGAGTTCCCGTGCGCCCGAGCTAGCCGACCCGGAGTCCCCGCGCGGCAGCAGTCTTCAGCAGACGCCCCGGGAGCGTGGGCACAATGAGAAACCGGGCCGTTCGACCGGTTTCACCGGTGTCGCGCGAGTTCTTGACTTTGGTGATCTCGACCTTTTCGGTGAGCAGCACTTCGAGCGCGAGCCCCGATGCGTTTGCGGTGAGGTCAAGGCTGTCCGATTCGGCCGGTGCGGCGCGTAGGAGTTCCACCGTGTTCTTCTTGAACAGGACCGGTTCACGAAGAACGTCGAAATCGTGGACGACCAGACCGGCCGGAACAAAGACGAGAAATCGCCGGCATTGGGCATAGAGGGCTCGGGCGACGACAAGCACAATCGCCACGCCGACGACGAGACATACCCCACCGAGCACCCATGCCTTGGATGCCAACAACAAGGGCCCGGCAACGGGTGCCGCGGCCAACAGCACACCGGCGACTGGGATCGGGCCCAGAAGCAGCACGGCCGGCGAACGCAGAAGGAAGCGTCGCTCGTTGGCATATGCGGGACCGTTGACACACCAGTGCCCGGTTTCCGACCACAGCGCCGCTCCGCACACGACCAACGCCACCGACAGGGCCACGACCGACGATCCGTCGACCGAGGATCGTTCGAACACGCACCACAGTGCTGTTGCGACAACGGCCAGAGAACCGGATCGCAGGGCGACGAGACCCGCAGGATGAGGGACAAGTACGGCGAGAAGTCCGACTGCCCACCACGCCCAGGCCGCACCAACCGCAACGAGGCGGACGGTCGATGAGCGTTGCGAGACGGCGTCGCTCAGCGCCACCCCGACGGTGAAGGGCACCACCAGCCACAGCGCTCGCAAGATCCACGGCCACCACCGCTCGATCGGGAGGAGCGGTGCTTCGATTGTTGATGTCACGGATCCATCGTAGAAGTCGGCGGCCTCCTCTCGATTCTTCGTCGTTCACGCTTCGCGAATCGTCGGGCTGAGTCGCTGACTTCCTCTCGATCCTTCGCCGTTCACGCTTCGCGAATCGTCGGGCTATGGTCACAATCGATGGGAACGGACGGCCGAGAACGCATCGCAGCAGACGGATCAGGATCGACAGAGGAGACCAGTTCGGAGGAGCGCGCCCGGGAACGCATTGTTCAGCTCCGGTCGATCATCATCCGTCACAACGAGCTGTACTACAACGCCGACCAGCCCGAGATCTCCGATGCCGACTACGACGTTCTCGCCAATGAGCTGCGGCGCCTTGAGGCCGAGTTCCCCGAGTTCATAACACCGGATTCGCCCACGCAGGTCATCGGGGGTGTCGGGAGCGCGCAGTTCAGTGCTGTGACCCATCTTCAGCCGATGATGTCGCTGGACAATGTGTTCGACGCCGAAGAACTGGAGCGCTGGTGGAAGCGCAACGAACGGCTCCTCGGCGCAGAAGCCGCCGGCGGTGTCCGATTCGTCTGTGAACTTAAGATTGATGGACTTGCGATGTCGCTTCTCTATCGTGGCGGACGCTTCGAACGCGCCGCGACCCGTGGTGACGGTCGCATCGGGGAAGACGTGACAGAGAACGTGCGCACGATCGCGTCGATACCGAAGCAAATGGTGCATTCCAACTCCGACTCGAGTCGTGCCGACACCCCAGGGATGCTCGAGGTTCGCGGCGAAGTGTTCATGCCCCGCGAGGCGTTCGAAGCCCTCAACAGCCGACGACGCGAGGCAGGCGAACCGATCTTCGCGAACCCGCGAAACTCCGCCGCCGGATCGCTTCGGCAAAAGGATCCGCTCATCACGGCAAGTCGAGAACTTTCGTTCCTGAGCTACCAACTGGGCGCCACCCCGGGCGGGCCCGAGTTCTCGTCTCACGCTGACACACTGTCGTTTCTGGCCGATGCCGGGTTTCCGGTGAGTCCCGAGATACGGGTAGTCGATTCGCTTTCCGAAGTGATCACGTTCTGCACCCACTGGCAACACCACCGCAACGATCTTCCCTACGACATCGACGGCGCCGTCATCAAGGTTGACTCGTTGCGACTCCGGGAGGAACTGGGGAACACGGCGAAAGCCCCGCGTTGGGCGATCGCGATGAAATTCCCGCCGGAGGAACGCACGACGTTGCTCAAGGCGATAGAAGTGTCGATCGGTCGCACGGGAAAGGCGACGCCGTTCGCAGTCCTCGAGCCGGTTTTCGTCGGTGGCTCCACCGTCTCGATGGCCACCCTTCACAACGAAGATCAGGTGGCCGTGAAAGACGTTCGTGAGGGTGACACCGTGATTGTCCGCAAGGCGGGCGACGTCATTCCCGAAGTCGTCGGCCCCGTTCTCGCACTTCGTCCCGAAGGCCTCGCACCGTGGACGTTCCCCGACAATTGTCCCGTGTGCCAAAAGCCGTTGATCAGGCCCGTCGGGGAGAGCGTCCACCGATGCACCAACGGGGATTGTCCGGCGCAGTCGTTGGCTCGGATCGCCCACTTCGGCTCACGCGGTGCGCTCGACATCGAGGGACTCGGCGAGCGGACGGTGCAGACCTTCCTCGACGTCGGACTCATCGAAACGGTCGCCGACGTCTACGAACTCAAGAATCGAATCGACAGGATCGGACAGATCGAGGGATTTGGTGGGGTGTCGATTCAGAACCTCCTCGCGGCGATCGAGGCGTCGAAGACCCGCCCCCTCGGCAATCTCCTCTTCGGGCTCAACATTCGCCATGTCGGTGCGACCATCGGACAAACGCTTGCCAAGGCCTTCGGTTCCATGGACCGCCTTGCTAATGCGTCCGCCGACGAGATCGCAGCGACCGAGGGTGTCGGCGGCGTCATTGCCGCGAGCGTGGCCGAATGGTTTGCCGTGCCCGAGAATCGCGACACGATTGATCGTCTGCGCGCATACGGTCTGAACTTTGAGGGCCCCGCCGCACCGTCTGCTCCTCAAACGCTCACGGGCATGGCGATTGTCGTGACGGGCTCGCTCGCCGGCTTCAGCCGTGACGGCGCCGAGGAGGCCATCACCTCACGCGGCGGCAAGTCCCCGAGAAGTGTGTCGAAGAAGACCACTGCGGTCGTCGTCGGGAACGACCCGGGAGCCGCGAAGGTGACGAAGGCCGAAGAACTCGGCATCCCCATTCTCGACGAGGCCGCATTCGAGGCTCTGCTCGAAACGGGTCAGTTGCCGACCTGAGTCACGCGACGCCCCGGACAAGCGTCGGTGGCACCGTCGACTCCCGATGCTGTCGGTGGCACCGTTATCGACGCAGCGTCGGGGGGCGATCGTTGGCCGCCGACGCCGCCGCCACTGCCTCACCGGCCGCATCGAGATACCGCTGAAACTCCTGCGCAGACCCGAATCCTCGGAGCAGCGGATGGTCTTCTTCGCCGTCTTTGCGTATTCGCCGCGCCACGCGCTGCTCCTCGTGAGCCCGGATCGTCGCAGCAACGAGGCAGGGCACGACACAGAGCGCGACCATGGTCCACAACGCGCCGTCGAGGGGGTTGTCGACGGCGCGCGAAAACCCAAGACCCAGGGCAGGTGCCGCGATCGCCGTCAGGAGAGCCTGCCGTCTCGGCACATACGAAAGCCCCCGAGTCTCGGCGATGAACTCGACCACCGCGGGAATCGGGAGCACGAACATCGTCCACGTCGGAATGGAGAGCCCGATGGCGATGGCACCGAGAACCAGGAGGGCGACCGGGTAGAGGACGGCGCAGCGTCGACACACGTGGCGGCCCTGCACCTCGATACAGCGAACCAGTTGATCATCGTCGTGGTGTGAGAGCCACATCCGTTGGAGGTCCAGCACCAAGGTGTTCACGAACTGAACATCGGCTCATTTCCCCACAACCTTGAGCACTTCCCCGCCCGCGCGCCCGCCACCAGAGCCTCTCCCGAGCTTGTGGTGCGTTCAGACCCCTTGTGGTGCGTACGGGCGGCCCAAACGCACCACAAGCTACCCAAACGCACCACAAGCTCGGAGGGGAAGGACCGCCGCCGCGATCAGGTGACGGTGAAGGTCCAGTTGTACGTTTCGCCGTTGGCCTCGCGGGTACCTTCCAAGGGCCAGTAGATGACCAACACACGGCGAACCCCGCCGGCGAGTTCCTTCATGTCCTTATCGGGGCCCGGCGTGAAACGAAGCACCGCCGTCGCCTTGTCGTACTTGGTCTGATCACGAGGGATTTCCACCCCGTCGATGACCAGATCGGCGTCGAAGCCGAACTTCAGGTCCACCGTGATCGTGGACTGCGACGGAACCGTAAGCGCGTTGTTCACCGGGCTGATGGCCTCGATCGCCGACGGGAGTTGTCCCTCGGTCTGGTTCTTCGCGCTCCCGAAACCCCAGGTAACGCCGACGAGACAGCCGAGAACGAGCAAGCCAATGGCAATCCGAGCCTTCAACGGCGCACGCTCTGCTCGACGTTGTGCACGCCGGGCCTCGTCAGTCGACTCTTCGGGGGTGCCTGTTTCCAACGTGTCCTGGTTCATCAATTCCACAGTTTCGCAGGTTCGCGGCACTACCCTCGATACAAATGGCCAGTGTCTTCACCGAGAACCTGGTCGGCCATGTGCTGGACCAGCGTTACGCACTTCTCGATTTGGTTGGGGTCGGCGGATCTGCCCGCGTCTACCGAGCCGAGGACCGACGGCTCCGCCGCATGGTCGCCGTCAAGGTTCTCCACGCATCTTTCGCCGACGATGACGGTTTCGTCCGACGCTTCCGACAGGAAGCCGAGGCTCTCGCGCCTTTGAGCCACCCCAACATCGTTACCGTGTTCGACGTCAACGACGGCGAGAACGCGACCGGTGAGCCGCCGTTTCTTGTGACGGAATACCTCGGCGGTGGCACGCTTCGTGAGCTGCTCGACAACGGCCATCGACTGAGTCCGTCGCAGGCGACACGGATCGGTCTCGACGCGGCCCGCGGTCTGGCCTTTGCACATGCGAGAGACCTCGTGCACCGCGACATCAAGCCCGCCAACCTGATTTTCGGCGACGACCAACGGGTTCGCATCGCCGATTTCGGGCTCGCCCGGGCGTTGGCCGATTTCGGCCGCACCGAGCACAACGGGACGCCGGTCGGGAGCGCACGCTACCTGTCCCCGGAACAGGCCGACAATCGTCCCATCGACGGGCGCAGTGACGTCTATTCCCTCGCGCTCGTGCTCATCGAGGCCGTGACGGGATCAGTTCCGTTCACCGCAGATACGCTCGCCGGGACGACCGTGGCACGTCTCAAGCACTCGATCGAGGCGCCGTTCGAGCTAGGACCGCTCGGTGCTGTTGTCGAAGCGGCTGGCACCTTGGACCCTAGCAAGCGTCTTGATGCTGCGGCGTTGGTACAGGCGCTTGAGGAACTCGCCAAGACGCTCCCGAAAGCCGAGCCCCTCTCGCTCGATGGGTCGCGGTTGGCGAAGCGCACCGACCTGGTCGACCAGGACCCGACGCGTCACGCGGCACTCGGCGCGAGCGGCACGAAGGTAAAGGTCACGCGGCTCGATGCGACAGGCCTTCCCACCGTGCCCCTCCCCGATTCGGCTGCCAACAAGACTGCGAAACAGACCGGCATCTTCGATCTCGCCCTGGATGAAGACGACCAGGCCTCCGCCGCTGCCTCGGGACCAAAGAGCCTGGCGTCCGAGGCGAAGTCTCGAGCCCGATGGAAGATTCCCGTAGCAGTACTAAGTGTGCTTGCTGTGGTGGCTGCCGGCGCCGGCTTCGCGTGGAGCCGACGCATACCGACTCATGCAGTCCCTGAACTGGCCGGGAAGACGATCGCCGACGCACGCGAGGCGGTACAGCCGCTTCGCTTCGAGGTGAACCAAACCGATGCCGTGTTCAACGAGGACGTACCCAAGGGAAGAATTCTCGAACAGGTACCGGCCGTTGGTGAAAAGCTTGCTGAGAAGAACGCAATCGAGGTGACGATCTCGAACGGCCCGAAGCCGATTCCCGTTCCTGACCTCACCGGCCTGAGCGTCGATACCGCCACGGGGACGCTACGTGCACTTCGTTTACGCGTCGGTGCGTTCCCGATCGTCGAGTCGAGCACCGTCGTCGAGGAGGGCAAAGTCATTCGGTGGACGCCGACCGGCGAGGTCGCGCCGGGCACGGAGATCCGCCTGGTGGTGTCGGGTGGTCTGCCGACGCTGCCCGTTCCGAAGCTGGCCGGCCTCGCCGAAGCCGACGTCGCCGCGACGGTCGGTTCGGACTTCGTCGTGAAGATCGTCAAATCGGCAAGTGATTCGCCGAAGGGCACGGTCTACGGGAGCGATCCCAAGGCCGGAGCGGTCGTCGATCGCGGGAGCGAGATCAAGGTGTACGTGTCGACGGGTCCGGCCTTTGCGATCGTGCCCAACGTCATCGGACTGCTCCCGGGTGAAGCGAGCGCGAAACTACGTGCTGCCGGGTTTCGAATCGGGAACACCATCGGGCCGGCCGATCAACCCCTCCTGCACACCCGTCCTTTGCGCAACACGCGCCAGCGGCGAAACTCGGTTGTCACGCTGTACACGACAAGTGAGAACGTCCCCGAGGTTCCCGGAGTTCCCGAAACGCAAACGTCTGCTCTTCGTGCCACATCATCACCCGACGACGCTGATGCACAGACCTCACCCGGTCCCTCCACCACGATGGCCGTGAGCAACAAGCCTTCAACGACGAAGGCGCCGTAAATACGGCGCCTCCGCTCGACGACAGAATAATTCGTTCGCTTAGAACTTGTTGGTTGCGATGCGCACGCCTGCCGGGCCGATGAGCACAACGAACAGTGCGGGCAAGATACAAAGCACCAGCGGGAAGAGAACCTTCACCGGAAGCTTCATCGCCTTTTCTTCGGCACGCTGACGACGCTTACGGCGTTGTTCGCTCGCCTGGACACGCAGCACCTGAGCCATCGGAATACCGAACTGCTCCGCCTGCAAGATGGCGGCGACGAACTGTCGGAGCTCGGGCACTCTGTTGCGCTGGGCAAGACCACGCAAAGCTTCGGCTCGGGACAGACCCGCCTGCACGTGCTGCAGTGTTCGCATGAGTTCTTCAGCCAGTGGTCCATCGTTGGACTTCGCCGATCGAGCCATTGCCGAGTCGAAGCCGAGCCCGGCTTCCACGCCGATCGTGATCTGATCAAGGATGTCGGGAAGTGATAGCACGATCTGTTGGCCGCGCTTTTGTGCCTGGTTCTTGATCTGCACGTCGATCAGCATGAACCCGAGCGGGAAGCACGCCACCATGCCGATGAAGTTCACGTCCATCGGGCTGGGTTTTACGCCCTTGGAGTAGAAGTAGAACGAGAGCAAAGCGCCGACTGTCCCGCCGATGACCTTGACGATCAAGACCTTCTCGACGTTCCATTTCGATGACAGACCGGCCATCTGGATACGGCTTTCGATCTGATCAGACCATCCCTTGGGAGTCTTCTTCTTGAGCTTCGCCACCAACGGCTCCATGCGCTCGAAGAGCGGACGCTGGAGGTTCGCCGCGTTGAGATCAAGCGACGCCGCGCCGCCGGCACCGAGAATGTCGGCCGCGGTGACCTTCGGTTTCTTCTTGGCGAAGACGAGCGAATAGATCAACCCGCCGAGAGGGATGAGGAGCAGAAGAGTGAGCACGAGGACCTCTTAGAATTCGATCTTGCAGAGCTTGAAGAGCCAGACTGCACCAACGACCATCATCAGGCCTGCGGCAACAGCAAGGTAGAGACCGGGCGCCTTCCAGAGTTCGGCGAGATAGTCGGGACTCGACAGGTTGATGAACATCGCGATGCCGATCGGCAAGCTGATGAGCACATACGCCGAGAGGCGACCTTCCGCCGAGAGCGTCTTCACCTGTCGCCGAATATCGGCACGGTCACGAATCGTGGCCGCCACGGTGTCGAGAACTTCGGCCAAGTCACCACCGACCTCGCGGTTGATCTCGATCGCCGGAATGACCCAGTTGAAGTCCTCCGAGCGAACACGATCAGCCATGGCTCGAAGTGAGTCGATGAGATCACGGCCCAGTCGGGTCTCCGTCACGATTCGCTTGAACTCCTCCGACGCCGGCGCATCGCCTTCACGGGCAACCGAATCCACGGCCTGCATGAGTCCCTGACCGGCGCGAAGGCTGCTGGAAAGAAGCTGCAAGGTGTCGCTCAGCTGATCTCCGAAGGCGGTAGATCGTTTGTTCGTTCGTCGCTTGATGTACTTGCCCGGACCGAATATGGACAGCACCCCGGTGCCGATACCGGCGACCATGATTCCCTTGAACTTGTAAAGAAGCGCAAAGATCATAAGCAGGGTTACGAATGCGACGATCACGAATTCGCCGGGTCGAAGCGCAATGCCTGCGCGCTCGAGACTGGCACCAAAGCTTCGGTTCTTGCCTTGCTTTTCCAGCACCTTGTCTGCGGCCACGGACAGTTTGTCGGCAATGCCGGTAACCGCATTCGAGCTGGTCTTCTTTCCGCCGACTTCACTAACGCCGAGAAGATCGATCTTCCCTTTCGAACCCTTTGAGCCCTTCAGTTTCTTCGGCCGCATCGTGATGAAAGCGACAAGCCCCGCAAGGAGCACAACCGCTCCAACCAATACTGGCTTGGATGAAAGTAGAGACTTTCGAGCAGCTGCCACCGCGCTCGGCGGAGAGTAAACCGGCGGAACAGCCCATTCGGTTCGGCTGCTGGCCAACCCGCGAATGCCATCGAGATCGGAGAGCGAATACTTTCGTCCGCCCGACGAGGCCACGATCCCGTCGATGGCTGCGGTGTCGAACTTTTCGCCTCGAACCTCGATCGCATCAACAGCAACGCTGCGTTGAAAGAGACGTTCACGAACGTCGGCGAATGCGAGCGTCGATCCGCGGTTCACACCCGTACCGACGAGCAGGATCTGTCGCTTGTTCAGCGAGTTGAGGTCAAACTGTTCGATGCCGAGGTCGAGGCCATCGAACAGCGTCGGGTCGCCTTCGAGTTCGAGCTCCGAAACGCGAGCGACGAGGCTCGTTCGGTTCAGGGAGAGTCCGGTCGTTGCGCTCGAGGGGAACCCGCCGTAGCGAATGACGCCGACACGAACCGTCGGCGGCAGAGCGCCGATGTAGGTGTTGATCGCCGTCTTCACGTCGGAGAGCAGGCGGCCCGCCAACAGCGTCGAGTTGTCGACGACGATGACAACGTCGAGTTTGGTGGTCGGTGACGCTCCGGTCGCTTGCGCAGAACTCTTGCGCGACGGAGCAACGGCAACGACGAAGAGCACGAAGCCGAGCATCAAGAATGCGGCGGCTCGAACGATGTGAGCGACGGAGCGCGCTCGAACAGACTCCGAATTCACTTCATCTCCTTCCGAGAAGAATGTCGGCCGTCCCAAACATGTCAGACGGGAGCGAGATTCCGTGGTCGGCCAGCTTCTCGGCGAACTTTGGACGGATGCCCGTGGGCTTCAAGCGTCCCAAAGTCTTCCCGGAAGCGTCGACGCCATTCGAATGGTCGAACGCAAAGATGTCCGAAAGCGTGATCGTGTTACCTTCCATGCCCTCGACCTCGGTGATCGCAACCACACGACGACCACCGTCTCGGAAACGCTGGATCTGCACGAAGAGATCCACCGCAGAGGCGATCTGTTGACGAATGGCCAACGATGGGAGGTCGAAGCCGGCCATGAGCACGAGCGTCTCGAGACGAGCAATGCCGTCTCGTGGGGTGTTCGCGTGAATGGTCGACAGCGAACCATCGTGTCCGGTGTTCATGGCTTGAAGCATGTCCAGGGCTTCGCCGCCACGACATTCGCCAATCACGACACGGTCTGGACGCATACGAAGTGAGTTCTTCACCAAGTCACGAATCGTGACTGCGCCCTTCCCTTCGATGTTCGGTGGGCGTGTCTCGAGGCGCACGACGTGGGGCTGACGAAGCTGGAGTTCGACCGCGTCTTCGATGGTGACGATGCGTTCGTCGGACGGAATGAAGCCCGACAGAATATTCAGCATCGTCGTCTTACCCGTACCGGTTCCACCCGACACCAAGATGTTCAGTCGACCGGCAACGCAGGCGGCCAGGAGCTGGGCCGCTTCGGCAGTGAGCGAACCTTTGTCGATGAGGTGATGGATCTGGAGTGGATCACGTGAGAACTTACGAATCGTCAGCGACGCACCGTCGACCGCCAGGGGCGGAATCACGGCGTTCACACGAGAACCGTCGAGCAGACGGGCGTCGACCATGGGCGACGACTCGTCGATACGACGTCCGACGTTGGCGACAATACGTTCGATCACGCGGCGAAGCTGTTCGTTGGAGAAGAAGCGGTCGGTCGTTCGGACCAGTTTGCCGCTCTTTTCTATGAAGATCGGCGAGCAGCCGTTCACCATGACTTCGGAGACCGAAGGGTCCTTGAGGTAGCGATCGATCGGACCGTGACCCAACACGTCATCGGTGATTTCGGCGACCAGGTTGTGGCGCTCTTCGACGGACAGCGGTACGGCTTCGGCGCCGAGGAGCTGGGTGATCATGTCGACGACGGTGGCGCGCATCTCGCGATCCGTGCCGCCACCCTCAAACAGCTTTCCGCCAAGCTTGTCCATCAGCTGCTCATGCAGGCGCTCCTTGAGCGCTTGCATCGGCGAGAGTGCAACCTTGTCGTCCTCCTTCTTGCCGGCTGCAACGAGGCGCGGTGCCGACGGGGCGGGAGCTTCTGCAGCAGCCGGCGAGGCGTTCCCAGCAGACTTCCACTGCTGCTCGTGCGGAATTTCCGCCGGAGGTGGCGGGGGTGGCGCAGGAACGTCACCGGTTTGTTGGACCTTCAGTCGCTGACCGAGTTTCATTTTGCGCGCCTCCAGAAGGTGCTCTTCGGTTTCGGGGCGACAGTCGACTCAATTCCCGTGAAGATATCCGTGAAGGACAAGAACTTTCTCGAGATCGCCGACTTGGGATCGGCCACCGTGATCGGGATGCCCTGATTGGCAGCTGCAAGAACGTTGCGATCGCCCGGGATCATCACCGATGCTTTGATTCCGACCGCGGTTTCCACGTCGACGGGTCGGGCACCGCCCGGAGCGTCGAATCGGTTCAGAACGAAGTGCCGCGTCTGATGGGTCATGCCGAGGCGGTCGAGTGCGTCGAGTTCTCGACGAAGCGACCGAACGCTGGACACGTCGACGGAACACACGAACACGAGATCAGTTGAGACGTCACAAACGGCAAGAGCATGTGGATCAAGACCAGCGCACGTATCAACTACTACGTACTCGAATGATTGTGAGAGTGCCTTGGTGATCGACACCGACTGCTCGTAGCTGACGTCGTCAGCCTCGGCCGGATCGTCCGGTCCGCACATCACGTAGATTCCCGATTCATGGGGAGTCAAGAAGACCTTCACCATCGAGTTCATCGTCTGAGACTGAGCACCCTGGGTCGCTCGAGCAGCGTCCGCGACGGTGTGTTCGGGGCTCAGGTGCATTGCGCCCGCAACGTCACCGAACTGGAGGTCGAGGTCGACGATCGCAACCTTGCTCGGAACCTGCATGTTCAGGGCCATCGCCAGGTTTGTCGCCGTGAACGTTTTGCCGACGCCACCCTTGGGCGAAAGGATCGTGATGATCCGCGCCTTCTTCCCGTCAGGGCCGACGCCACTGGCCGGCGCCGTCGGAAGCGAAGCCCGCCACCGGTTGGCGTGATCAAACCCTCGTTCGAGAACTTCGATCACGGCAGCGTCGGGGGCGTTCGGCGCAAGAACGTCACGAACACCTGAACGCAGTGCTCGTTCGAACAACCCCGGGCGCGGATCCGAGACAAGGACGAGATAGATCCCAGGATGACTTCGGTTGATCTGCTCGGCCCGGGTAGCCATCGCATCGATCTCGAGGTCGGGGCCAATGAACGCGATGCCGATGTTCTCGGCGCCGGGCATGTCGCCCTGCGCCGGCCACCGGTGCATCCGGGGCCCCCCGTTGGCCGTGAGCAAACGACGAATCATCTGCTCAAACGGCACCTGGGAAGCCACGAGGGCAACGTCACCTTGATCCTTAGGAATTTCCCGCACGGCAGTCGGCGATGAAACCTCCTGCTCGGTCACCTGTTCTGTTTCGGAAAGCTGGGTCTCGCTCACGGTGTGTCTTTCGAGGACGGTTCGTTGCGTCCGGTGTAACGATGAATACGGGCTTGATTGCTTGTCGACCGTTTCCTCGGTCGACTGAAGGACGGAGAGTTACTTCGCAACCGTGGAGGGGGTCACGACGGCCGGGGTAGCTGCGCCACCCGAGCCGTTTGAACTCGCAAGCGCGACGGCAGGCGTACCCGCAACGGGTGTCGGAGCCACCGGCTTGACCGTCTTCGGCGCCACCGCGGCGGCCGGCTTCACCGTGGACGACGGGTTGGCCCCGGCGACAGGCTTTGCCGTTCCGGCAGAAAGCGGATCACTTCCGGCGGTAACGGGCTTGGGGCTCGTCGCAGACTTCACCGTGGCCGTCTGAGTGGGCTCGTAGATGTTGCCACGCTCCACGACCTTGGTTCCGCTCTCGTCCGCAGCAAGGCCTTCGTCGCCAAGAACGAGCGTTCCCTTGAGCTGCGTGAACATGATGCGCTCTGCAGTTGCGGCATCGACGCCGAGCTTCACCTGAATACTTGCCGGGAGCGGTGGAGCGGCGGCAGCGGCCTGGTCGCCACCGGCAGGAGCGGCGACCGGAATGTACTGCGGCGGATACATGTCGAGCACGGGAACCTTGTGGGCGATGATGTGCATCGTCGACACGTCCTTCGTCGGGTCGGCGCCGAGGCCGGGGATGGGCTCGAACGCCGCAAACACCGCAACCTTGGTGACACCGGGCTTGAGGTTGCCGTTCAGTGCGTTGAGCGGCGTGAGGTTGACCCAGACACCGACCAGGCTCGTGAGGTCTTCGGCTTCGCCGCCACCGGACGACACGATGTCTGTCGTGCTGAGCTTTTGGGCAGATTCGAAGCGCAGCTTCGAAACCTGGTCGCCTTCGAGGAGTTCAGCATTCGCAACCATGGTCTTATCAACGAGGTCGTCGAGCGACGTCGCCGTGTTGGCTTGCTGTTGGGACGCGGGTACGTCAACCTGGGTGACGAATTCCGTGAGCTGTGCAACGGGAGTCCCCTTCGGAACGGCTTTCGTCACTTTCAGAACCTTGACCATCGCTTCTGGAGCGGCGACTGGCGCAGGCGCAGGCTTGTTCGACGAGTTCAGCACGAACATTGTTCCCAGACCTGCCACGAGAAGTGCGGCCACAAGGCCAATCAATTTGCGACGATTCACAGTTTTCTCCGTTTACACGTTGATGACGACTAACCGGCTATCGACTCGCGTGGCGTGGGTCTTTAGCAGGGTGATGAAAATCCTTCTTTTCGACGGTGTGGCAGCCACATATTTGCTGGCCAACGAAATGCGCTGAGGTCGGAAGGGAGGTTTTTCAGAACCCTGTTAGCAAAAGGTGAAGAACCGACCAACGACAAACGTCGTGTTCACATCGCGAGCGGTGGAGGCGTAGCTCCGTCACGTCTGCGGAGTGTCAGTGAGTAGGTGTACATAGGTTCCGCAGAACCAGGTGTACGTACGTTCAGAACGTTGGTTCTTCGCGCAACCAGCCGGAGCGGTAGGCCAGCGCGACTGCGGCGACCACGGAACTCACGTCGAGTTTCGCGAGAATGCCACGGATCTGAGATCGGACGGTATTCAGCGACACGAAACTCGCCTTTGCAACGTCCTCCGGGCTGACCCCGAGGGCCAGCTTCTGCAAGACCTCTCGTTCGCGTTTGGTCAGCGACACGAAGAGCGCATCGCGATCACATCGTTCTTGGCGGCTCGCCCGCAGCTGGCTGAGGAGCCCTTCTCGAACCGACACACCGAGCACGGTCTCGTTTCGATGCAGCCGTTCGATGACGTCGAAGAGATCTCCGACCGTGGCATCGTCGGTCAGGACCGCGTTGGCCCCCAACTCGATCCAGCATGCAGCGACGAGTGGCGTGGGTGGTGCACACACCGCGACCACCTGGTCTCCCCGCGACCGGGCTTGTGCGACCAGATCTGCGACGGCTTTTTCACCGGTGGGAAGTACGGCGTCGACCACGACAACGGTCGCAGCTGCGACGTCGGGAAGTTCCGCGGGGATCGTTCGCAGGAGAAGGTCGGCGAGGAAGCGTCGGCGGGTCAGCACCTGAACCGAATCCGTCACGCGAACCAGCCCGAGTTCAACCGAGCTGAAGGAGCCCTGGATCGGTGGTTCGAGTATTTGTTCGGGGGTCATAGATATTCCTGGCACAGTCACACTGCGCAGAAGTCATCGTCGATTTCGCCCCGAACCTTGAGCACTGTTTGGACGAACGACCCGAGGTCCTGCTCAGTCTGGAGCGGTCATCGCCGAGATCCTTTGAGCGACGTCTCGGACCGGCCCTTCGGCATCGGTAGGCACCGATGCTTGAAGAGCAAGGAGTTTCGCCAGGTCGCCCTGCACTCGGATTTTCCCGCTCATGAAGGCTTGCATCACCGCCGCAGGGTCTTGGCCCACGAACAGCGACTTGGTCGTGGCGTAGTCGGCGGTGATCACGACATCGGCGTCGAGGAGGTGATCCTGATCGACGTCCAAGACGCCCGATGTGGTGTCGACGTGGGCATGAAGCGTCTCCGTCTCGAAGGGGACGTCGGTCACCGTGAGGTTCATCCGTATTGGTGGGGGCGGACCGATCTCCGATCGTTGTTCGTCGCGGATCCGACGAGCTTCCTGAATCCATCCCGAACTCAAAAACGCATGCTGTGCCATACGCCGACGCTACAAGTTCTCGCAAACGTACGAGACCATGCCTCGCAGCTTGGATCCGGAACAACGCTGCGCAGCGGTGAGTGCGGGCGCAGCACGTGCGTCCAAGTTGGGTGGATCGGCGTGGATGAGCGTGGATGAGCGTGGGTGCGCGTGGGTGCGCGTGGGTGAGCGTGGATGAGCGTGGATGCTCCGGGCCCTACTACCGTACGAGCCATGAGTATGAACGACCCTCGCGGCACAACACGTGTCGACCGTGTCCGCGACCGGGTCCGCAACGACAAATGGCTGAACCCGGCGTTTCGGATTGACATGGCAACGTGTATCAACTGCGATACGTGTTTGCGGCACTGTCCACCCCAATTCGGCGCCATTTTCAACCACGGCCTCGACGTCATCATCGTTCCCGAGTTGTGTTCGGGCTGCGGAAAGTGTCTGCCGCCGGTATGTCCGGTCGACTGCATAATCGTCGACCCGAATCCGGACCCAACCCCCGATGACTGGTGGGAGTATCCGCTCTCCGCCGACGACCCGTATCGTTCCTAAGAGGGTCCGAAAACGCGAAACGAGCCCGCACCCTTACGGGCACGGACTCGCCGTCGAGTGATTTCCCTTGAGAACGAAGGCGACCGCGAGGCTGGTCACCCAGTCGGCAGCGTGTTCCCGAGCGAGTTGAACGTTGATTTCACCTTCCGTCCAAGTACCGTCACCGTCGCAATGATTGCAACAGCAATGAGACCAACCATCAAGGCGTACTCCACGGCCGTCGCACCTCGCTCATCGATCTCCGCACGTCGACCAGCGATCCAGGTCTGAACAGCAACAAACATTTCAAGCATCGTAAATTTCCTCGGGTTTCTTTCGTAGTGTCGGGAGTCAGCACTGAGACCATCGGACACCCACACCCCGACTCGATCATCAAAACGGATGAAACGGCGCGCCATTCGGTCGAAATTGAAACTCCAGACCTACATTTTTCGTGCGTCGATACGACGAGCGGACCAGCGGCTCCTCGAACGGTGAGCGATGACGCAGCGCGGGTCGGCGCAGGGTCCCAAACGCGAAACGAGTCCGCACCCTTTCGGGTACGGACTCGCTCCTCGGTGATCGCCGTAACAACGACGACACCACGAACCAAATGGTTCAGCCGGTCGGCAGGGTGTTACCAAGGGCGTTGAACGTCGACTTCACCTTGTTACCAAGGACCGTGACGGTCGCGATGATCGCAACAGCAATAAGACCAACCATCAAGGCGTACTCAACAGCGGTCGCACCCCGCTCATCGATCTCTGCACGACGACCGGCGATCCAGGTCTGAACAGCAACAAACATTTCAAGCATAGGAATTTCCTTCGGGTTGTTTTGGGTCCGCATCTCGGCGGTCGGGTATACAAAGCATCGGACTCCCACACCCCGACCCGATCATCAAAATCGATGATCCGGACGCCTCCCGTGGCCAAAATGAAACCGACGGCCTACGGATTTGGCTTCGCTGTCCGCCCAATGACTCATTGGGCGCCCCGGCGTTTCTGACGCCCGGGGCGGTTTCGCCAACTGGCCGCGTACGGGGCGTGAAAGACCACGACGAATCCGTGACGCGCCTCAGCGGCGCGAATCTCAGGTACCCGCCCGGAAAGACAGGCGGTGCCCCCTACGATGGTTGCATGCCATCCGAATCATCGGGCTCTCGACTGTCGCGAGAAGACGTTGTACACGTCGCCAAACTTGCCCGTCTCGACCTCACCACCGCCGAAATCGACCAGTACACAGCCGATCTCACCGCAGTTCTGGAACACGCACAGGACCTTGCCGCTCTCGACACCGAGGGCGTCTCGACGACTGCGCACCCACTTCCGCTCTCGAACGTGTTCCGTGACGACGTGGTTCGTCCCTCCGTCGACCGCGATGTCGTGCTGGCAATGGCGCCCGATGCCCAACACGACCGTTTCCGAGTGCCGCAGATTCTGGGGGACGCACCGTGACCACTTCGCCACCCGTGGGATCGGCCGCCGTTTTGAAGCCGATGTCGGCGACCGAGATCGCTGCCGGGGTTCGTGGCGGCACGCTTCGCGCCGCAGATGTCCTTCGCACGCATATGGGTCGCGTCGACGAGCATGAGGCGAACGTCCACGCGTTCAATGTGGTGCTTCGCGAGCAGGCGGAGCTCGCCGCTCAGCGTGTCGACGAAACTGTCGCCGCAGGACGGGAGCCGGGACGACTCGCGGGTGTCCCCATTGCCTTGAAGGACAACATGTGCACGACGGGGATCCCTACGACATGTTCGTCGAAAATCTTGGAGGGGTGGTGCCCTCCGTACAACGCGACGATCGTCGACCGCCTCGCAGCGGCCGGCGCCGTGCTGGTCGGGAAGACCAACCTCGACGAGTTCGCGATGGGTTCGTCAACAGAGAACTCAGCGTTCGGCCCCACGCGCAACCCCCATGACTTCGAACGGGTACCCGGCGGATCCAGTGGCGGTAGTGCCGCGGCAGTCGCGGCCGGTTTCAGCGCCGCCGCCCTTGGTTCAGACACCGGCGGCTCGATCCGCCAGCCCGCTTCGCTCTGCGGGCTGGTCGGCCTCAAGCCGACGTACGGTGCCGTCAGCCGTTACGGCTTGATCGCATTTGCGAGCTCACTCGATCAGATCGGGCCATTCACGCATACCGTCGAAGATGCTGCGCTCGTCATGGAGGTCATCGGGGGTCACGACCCGATGGACTCCACGTCGATCGACGCACCGGCGATGTCGTTGATTTCGGCGGTACACGACGGTCAACGCAACGGCCTCGAAGGGCTTCGCGTCGGAATCGTGCAGGAGTTGTCCGGCGAGGGCATGGCGACCGACGTCCTGGAGCGGATGGAGGTGGCCGCTCAGCGCTTACGAGATGCCGGCGCAAAGGTCGGCTGGGTGAGTGTGCCCGCCGCCAAACTTGGTCTGTCCGCTTACTACATCATCGCTCCGGCGGAGTGTTCCAGCAACCTCGCTCGTTACGATGGCGTCCGTTACGGTGTCCGTGCCTACCCCGAAGGAAAGAACGCTGCCACATCGAACATCGTCGAAATGATGTGCGCAACGCGCGCCGCAGGGTTTGGTGCCGAAGTGAAGCGTCGAATAATGCTCGGGACATATGCGCTGAGCGCGGGCTATTACGACGCCTACTACGGACAGGCTCAAAAAGTTCGTACACTTATAATTCGCGACTTCAGTCGTGCGTACGAGAACTTTGACGTCCTCCTCACCCCGACGTCGCCCAGCACGGCCTTCAAATTCGGGGACAAGACGGCGGACCCGATGACGATGTACTACAACGACGTCGCCACGATCCCCTCAAACCTCTCGGGGGATCCGGCGATCAGCGTCCCGTGCGGTGTCGGGGTCGACGGCATGCCCATCGGGGTCCAGATTCTTGGCCCCACCCTCTCAGAGCCCCTGCTATTCAAGGTTTCTGCGGTCATAGAAGCGGGGAACTGAGATGGCAATTCGAGAGGGATGGGAACTTGTCGTGGGCCTCGAGGTTCACTGCGAGCTCGCAACGCAAACAAAGATCTTCTGCGGATGCGCGAACAGTTTCGGGGAAGATCCGAACACCAACATTTGTCCGGTGTGTCTTGGGCTCCCAGGGTCACTTCCCGTCGTGAACCGAACCGCGGTCGAGTACGCCATGCGAATCGGGGCGGCGTTGCACTGCACCATCAAGCCCAGCATCTTCCACCGGAAGAACTACTTCTACCCGGACATGCCCAAGGACTACCAGGTCTCGCAATACGACCAACCGATCAATGCCGACGGATACCTCGACCTTCCTAACGGCACCCGGATCGGAGTCGAACGTGCGCATATGGAAGAAGACACCGGCAAATCGAGCCATGTCGGCGGCACCGGCGGTCGCATCCACGGGGCGAGCCACTCACTGGTTGACTACAACCGAGCCGGCGTACCACTCGTCGAGATCGTCAGTCGGCCCGACATTCGTTCTGCCGAAGACGCAAAGGCCTACGTCAGCGAGCTGCGATCCATCCTGGTTGCCACCGGTGCGTCCGACGGCAAGATGGAGGAGGGTTCCCTCCGGGTCGATGCCAACGTAAGCGTACGTAGGCCAGGTGAAGCGCTGGGCACGCGGTGCGAGATCAAGAATCTGAACTCGCTGCGTTCGCTGATTCGCGCGATCGAGTACGAGGCCGACCGACAGATCGACCTGATCACCTCGGGTGAGCGGATCGTCCAAGAAACTCGACACTGGAGCGAAGACGACGGTCGTACGTCGTCGATGCGCTCCAAAGAAGAGGCATTCGATTATCGGTACTTCCCCGAACCTGATCTGGTGGCCATGGACCCGTCCGAGGCCTGGATTGCCGAGGTTCGCGCGGCCCTGCCGAAGATGCCGGGCGACAAGCGTCGAGAGCTCTCGGCGGCCACCGGAGGGGCGCTGGCCACGAGCTCCGATGCGATTCTGACCGTTATCGATCAGGACCTCGATCCCCTCGTGTTTGCGGCGATCGAGGCCGGGGCCGACGCGCGGCGGGCCATCAATCGGGCGGCCAACGAAGTCGCGGCCTACGGTCCGAACCACAAGATGTCGGTGGACGCCTTCGTCGCCCTTTTGGCCATGGAGGCCGCCGGAACAGTCACCGCAACACAGGCGAAATCCGTGCTCCAGGAGCTTCTGGAGAATGGCGGCTATCCCGCTGCCATCGCAGCGGCCAAAGGATTCGAGGCGCTCGCCTCCGATGCTTCGGAGGAACTCGTCGACCGACTCATTGCTGAGCACCCCGCAGAGTTCGATCGTCTACGAGGCGGCGACCCGAAAATCGCCGGATTCTTCGTGGGAGCGGCGATGAAAGCAACCGGTGGGAAGGCCGACGGGAAGACAATCACGGCCGCCCTGCGAGCGAAAGCGGGTCTGTGATGTCACCTGAGGAAGCCTCGCTGGTGAAGTACTGCCATATCCACCCGACCCGCGAAACGCTGCGCTCGTGCAGCCGCTGTGACCGCCCCGCGTGTGCGTCGTGTCTGCGCGATGCGCCGGTCGGCCAGCACTGCACGGTGTGCCTCAAGGAGGCGGCGCCCAGCACGAAGACTCAGGTCATCCGCAACGCCAAGGTGTCCAAGGCGCGTATGACCAACATGGACACCCCGATCACGCAGGGGATCATTGCGCTCAATGCCGCAGTCTTCGTGATGACCGAACTGCTCCAGCGGTGGAAGACGTTGGACTTCGGTGTGATCGCCTCCATTCCCAGCGCCCGCGGTGGCGCCGGAGGTGTGGCGAACGGTGAGGTCTGGCGTTTGGTGAGCTCGGGATTTCTGCACTTCAGCATCCTGCACATCGCCTTCAACATGTTTGCGCTTCTGCAATTGGGTCGCTTTCTGGAACCAGCACTCGGTCGCTGGCGTTTCATCGGCCTGTACTTCGTCGCTCTCCTGGGAGGGTCACTCGGTGCACTGTTGTTCGAGCCCTACGGTCTCACCGGCGGTGCTTCGGGTGCCGTGTTCGGGCTGGCGGGCGCGGCAACGATTGCCATGCGACAGCGGGGCGTGCCCTTCAACAGCACGTGGGGCCCCATGCTCCTCATCAACCTCGTCATCACGTTCTCCATACCGGGCATTTCCATCGGTGGACACCTCGGTGGCCTCGTGTTCGGCGTGATCGCCGGTGGCGTCTTGATGCACCCCCGGTATCGCGGTCGCGACGCTCGCCGCGATGTCGCCGTTGTTGTCGCCATGGGCGTGGTGGCTATCGTCCTTGCGATAGTCGTTTCAAAGTCGCCGGTGAACGGAACCGGCCTCTGGCCACAGGACTAGGGATTCATGATCGACCCAAAGCTCAAGCGAACCCTCGGCCAGATGATGCATGCGGTCCAAGTGGTGGGCGCTCGTTCGGCCGACGGCCAACAACGAAACCTGTACTGTTCGCACTGGGTCATGCAGGTGAGCTTCGAGGAGCCAATCCTTATGGCGTCCGTGTCCCCCAAGCACGATACCTATGCACACATAGCATCTACCGGGCTGTTCGCCGTGTCGATCCTGGCCGGGGACCAGATAGCGGAGGGCCAGTACTTCTCGTACCCGGGACGTAAGTTCCGCCATCTCGCCACCGACTTCGTGGAGGACTTCGACGGGCTGCCTGTCGTTCCCAACGCAATCGGGTACCTGCGCTGCGAGGTAGAGGACCGAAAGATGCTCGGCGACCACGAGTTGTTCTTCGCCCGTGTCACGGCTACTCGCGAGGGCCGCCTGAAAGAACCACCGTTGCTGTACTCCTCGCGGATGGGCTGGCGCATCTCGGGTGAGAAGGCCCGCGACCCCGGCGTGAGCATCCGAGATCAGCTGCTCGACCGACTCGCCCAGGCTGGCTTCGACGCCGAACCCGACGATTCCGAGGACTGAGGTGTGAACAGGTCACCGATCGATACCCCGGAAGTCGGGGAGCTGTTGGAGACGGTCAACCCCATCCGGCAGTTGGAACGCAAAATCCGGTTCACCAAGGCAATGGCCGTTGTGGAAACGATCAGCTACCTGATCCTGCTTCCGCTGATGGCCCGCAGGTACCTCTTCGACGTCGACGAAGCAACCTGGCAAACCCTGTTGCGCAAGGTCACGGCCTACTTCCACGGGTTCATCTCCGCGGCGTACGGCGTTATGATTCTCGATCTCTTCCGCGTCATGCGCTGGAGCAAGAAGTTCACCCTGTTGACCCTCGCCGGGCCCCCCGGTGCAGTCGTGGCCTACCACCGGCTGGCTACTCAATCCTTCCCGACCGACGTACGCCGCGAACTCATGCTGTTCTAACCGGGCTGGACCGACCGCGCTCAAGTGACGCCGTTTTCGTGTCGATGGGAAGACATGGAGAACCTTTTCGAAGAACGATCAAAGGCCGCACGCAAGATTGTCGTGCAAAGCGGTATGCGTGTCGGACGAAGCGGCATGATGCTCACGGTGCTTGGTCTTGGACTTGCCGTCACCTCCTGGCAGGTCGAGACTGCGGTCTCCAAGCTTGGGATCGTGGTCGGACTCCTCGCGGTTCTCTTCGGTGTCATTCCGTTCCTCATCGGCTGGTCACAGTCCAAGCAGGGAGCGCCGTTCCTCCGAGCGCTCAGCGAACCCGGCATTGTCACCGCGCTGCTCCTGGACTCGAAGGTCCTCCCCGGTAACCGACGATCCCTGTCGCTCCTCCTCAACGACGGCACCCATCAGACGATTGCCCTCAAGGACGACGACGCACGCACCGTTCTCGATGTCGTTTCCAAGCTCAGTCCGGCCGCCGATTCAGGCGAGCGCGACGCTGCCCAACGCGTTGTAGCGCAACTCATCGCGGCCTAAAGCAAGTCGGGGACGCAAAGTCGGCCCCGCTAGCATGGCCACATGGCCAACCCACAAAAGCTGCGATCCACCGATGTGACCGAGGGACCCAAGAAGGCCCCGGCCCGCTCCATGCTTCGTGCCATCGGAATGACCGATGCAGACTTCGACAAACCACAGGTCGGCGTCGCCTCCAGTTGGAACGAAGTCACTCCATGCAACATGCCACTGGATCGCCTGGCCAAGCGCTCCAAGGAAGGCATTCGAGCGGCCGGCGGGTTCCCGATCGAGTTCGTCACCATCGCCGTGTCGGATGGTATTTCGATGGGCCACGAAGGCATGCGTGCCTCGCTGGTGAGTCGTGAGGTTATCGCCGACTCGGTGGAAACGGTCATGCACGCCGAACGTTTCGACGCGTTGGCCACGTTCGCCGGATGCGACAAGAGCCTCCCCGGCATGTTGATGGCGGCCGCCCGCCTTGACCTTCCGAGCATCTTTCTGTATGGCGGTTCGATCCTCCCCGGCGTCGGGGCCAACGGTGAAGCGCTCGACATCACGTCCGTGTTCGAGGCGGTGGGTAGCCATGCCGTAGGCGCGCTTACTGATGAGGAGCTGTCGTACATCGAACGCCATGCCTGCCCCACGGAGGGTTCGTGTGCGGGCATGTTCACCGCGAACACCATGGCGAGCATCAGCGAGGCAATCGGCATGGCGTTGCCGGGAAGCGCAAGCGCGCCGGCCATCGATTCTCGTCGCGACGACTTCGCCTACGCGAGTGGTATCGCCCTAATGGGACTCATCGAAAAGGGCATCACCGCGCGTCAGATCATGACGATGAAAGCATTCGAGAATGCGATTGCGGTGACACTCGCGCTCGGCGGATCGACCAACGCCGTCCTCCACCTTCTGGCGATTGCGCATGAAGCCCGCGTCGATCTCACCCTCGCTGATTTCAACCGCGTCGGCGAACGCATTTCGCACATCGCCGATACCAAGCCCGGTGGCAAGTTCCACATGACCGACATCGACCGGGTCGGTGGCGTTCCCGTCGTGTTGGCCCATCTTCTCGAAAACGGCCTGCTCCACGGCGATGTGATGACGGTCACCGGCAAGACGATGGCGGAGAACCTCGCCGAACTGAACCCACCCAAGCCCGATGGCGTCGTGATTCACCCACTGTCGGACCCGATCCACAAAGACGGTGGCATCGTGGTGTTGCACGGATCGCTGGCCCCCAAGGGCAGCGTCGTAAAGGTTGCCGGCCTGACGAAAGCTCAGATGGAATTCGAGGGACCGGCGCGCGTGTTCGAGGGCGAAGACGGTGCGATGGACGCGATTCTGGCCGGAGAAATTGCGCCGGGCACCGTCGTCGTCATTCGTTATGAGGGCCCCAAGGGCGGACCCGGTATGCGCGAGATGCTCGCCGTAACGGGAGCCATGAAAGGGGCCGGCCGCGGGAGCGATTGCGCCCTCATCACCGACGGCCGCTTCTCGGGTGGCACCTGGGGCTTCTGCATCGGTCACGTTGCGCCCGAAGCCGTCGAAGGTGGACCGATTGCGTTCGTTCGAGACGGCGACATGATCCGCATCGATGTGCCCGCGCGCGGACTCGAACTGCTCGTTGATTCCGCAGAGCTCGAGAAGCGCAAGGCCGAATGGAAGCTCCCGACCCCTCGCTACAGCAGCGGGGTGCTGGCGAAGTATGCCGTCCTGGTGCAGGGCGCTGATACCGGCGCCGTCACCCTTCCCTAACTGGCCCCCCGGAGCCCAGGCCCGTGGATCAAACCATGGGCCAGGGGTACGCGTAATTCGACGTCGGCCGAGGAAACACCGGTTTTCGGAGGAGCTTTCGCGCTCGCTCGACGAGTGCGCCACATTCGTCGTCGACCAACAGGTCACCGAACGGGTCACTTGACACGTCGAGCATCGCCAGTCGCTCGATGTCAGGGAGCAGAACGGCCGGAATCTTTTCGGTGGCAAAGTCCCACATAACCGTTCGCAGTTTCGGCTCGTCGTGGAAGCACAGTCCCTGGTCGATTCCCCAGATCGTGTCCGGGTCCCCCGCCGGACCGGGAAGCACGAGCACGTGTCCGCCCTTGCGGTCCGCGTTGTTCGCGAGAATGTCGAAGGCCGCCAGGGTCCGAAGTTGATCGTGGAGTTCGGGTCGCTTCTCGAGCATCGTGAAGTAGTGCTGTTCGAAGTCGGCGTCGACGAACCACTGAACCGAACCAACTCCGAACGGTCCGTCGCGGACGACGGTCCGGGGGATCACGTCCCAACCGAGGAAGTGCGCAAGCTCGAACGCGGCGACTTCTCGACGAAAGAGGCCGTTGGGGAAGTCCCAGAGCGGACGCTCCCCTTTCAGCGGTTTGTAGATTCCCTTCAGAACCTCCGCGGTGGGGTCATCGGACGGTCCTGCAGAGATATTCACGAGGAACGTGGCGTTCGAACTCCACGGCATCCGCCCTTCGATCTCCATCTCGCCCTCGACAAAGAGATCGAACTCGGCTGCTGGGGTTACCGATTCATCTGTAGACATATCATCGCCCGAGACGAAGGCCTAGTTGTTGCACGAGCAGTTGTACCCTTCCGGGTCGATCGCGGCGCCGCAAACTTCACAGAGCGGACGGCCAGCGGTAATGAGGTTCTCACCGTGAAGGGTGAGACCCATGATCTGCGAACGAGTGAGGCGGAACTGTGCCTTTCCGCCGTCGGTGGCGTCGGGCGTTCGCTGAATTTCCTCCAGAACCAGAACCACCATATCGGCCTCGCCGTCGTAGGCAAGACCGATGACGCCGACGGTCCATTCCTCGAGCAGGGGAAGATCGAGAGCCATGAACGGAGGTGCCTCGGGATCAGGTGGTGGAAGTTCGGAGATGAGCTGACCGAGAGCGTTGACGAGGGCGGCGACCTGTGCCTTCTCACACTTGAACGACAAGACGTCGCGCCCGACAACCGATTGGAAATAGAACGTGCGGTCCCCCGGCATGCCAATGGTGCCGACGACGAAACGGTCAACTGCGGGGAGGTCAAAACGAGAACTCACGATGGCTTCAGTTTTCCCAAATCATAGGTGGCGTTGACGGTGAGGACGTTTGGGCCGGCCGAGCTGTACGCAATGGCCGTGACCGAACAGGTGGAGATGGAAATTCGTTGGAAGAGATCCAGGTGGGTTCCCAACGCATCGGCAACTGCGGCCTTGATGGGATCGGCATGACTCACCAAGACGACCGTGCCTCCCGGGTGACCTGCGACGAGGCGGCCGATGCAGGAAACCATGCGGGTTTGCATTTCGGAGAAGGACTCGCCATTGGGAAATCGAAACCCCGACGGATACCGCTGGACAGTCGACCATTCAGGCTTCTTATAGAGGTCCTTCAGTGCCTCGCCGGTCCAATCCCCAAAGTCGCATTCGAAGAGGCCCCGGTCGATTCTCACCGACAGCTGACGACGTTTCGCAAGGGGGAGCGCCGTTTCGCGGGCTCGCTCGAGGGGTGAGGCGTAGATCGCATCGATCTTCGTAACCGTGTCGAGTTGCGCGGCGACGGTCTCCGCCTGCTTCTGGCCGACGTCGCTCAAATGGAGTCCTTTGGCGCGACCGGGGAGCTTGATACCGGTCGTCGGGGTTTGACCGTGGCGGACCAGAAGGACAAGTGTCGAAGGGGGAGCAGGAGGTTTGGTTCGCGTCACCATGCACCTTCGACCTTACCGGAGGGCAAACCCATCGGCCGACGAGACGCTCCTATTTCGCGAGCCAGACTCATGGCCGGAGGGCAACCCGTCGGCCGACGAGACGCTCGTATTTCGTGCGCCAGACTCATGGCATGGATTCCTTGGCCAAGCTTCGCAAAGACATCACGACCTGCGAGGCGTGTCCGAGGCTGGTGAATTGGTGTCGCGAAGTTGCCGTGGTCAAACGGGCCGCATATATCGACGACACGTATTGGGGACGCCCCGTGCCCGGGTTTGGCGACCCCGCAGCGTCGTTGCTGATCCTGGGCTTGGCGCCGGCCGCGCATGGGGCCAACCGCACGGGACGTGTCTTCACCGGCGACCGCTCCGGCGACTGGCTCTTCCGAGCACTGCATCGGGCAGGTTTCGCGAATCAACCTACGAGTACAGACGCTCACGATGGCCTCCGACTGGTCGACGCCTATGTGAATGCGGCAGTGCGTTGCGCGCCACCGGGAAACAAACCCGATCCCGCAGAGCGCGATGCGTGTCGACCGTATCTCGAACGCGAGTTGGCATTGCTGAGGAATCTTCGCGTGATCGTGGCACTTGGTCAGTTCGCATATGATGTCGTCTCTCGTCATGTACAACTCGTGAGCAAGCCGAAGTTCGGGCATGGAGTCGAGGCTCGGGGCGTCGTGACGCTGAACGAGCACCGACCGGTGACGGTTCTGTGCTCGTTTCATCCGAGCCAACAGAACACGTTCACCGGTCGATTGACCGAGCCAATGTTCGACGCCATCTTCACCAGGGCGCAAACCCTGATCAAGGAATAGTATTTGTACGTTGTACGTGGCTCCTACGGCAGGAACGGGTTCCCGTTGTCCGGAACAGGAGCGGCCGGAGCGGTTATCCGCCGAGCTGATCCGAGTTCGATGTTCGCTTCCATCTTGCGACCATCCCGGGTAACCCACGAGACGACAACCACGTCTCCCGGTTTGCGGCCTTGCACAAGATCCTTCAACTCCTCGGACCTGGTGACGGTCTTGCCATCGAACTTCACCACGACGTCCCCGGCTTGAAGTCCGGCGTTGTCGGCGGGCGACCCGATGTTGACGTCGGCCACCAAGACGCCCTTGTCGGTACCGAGACCAAAACGCTCGACGAGATCAGGGGTCAGCTCGTACATGGTCACACCGAGGAACGTGCGGGGCTTGAAGACGTCGCCGTTGCTCTTGGCGTTTGCCTTCAACTTGTCGAGGATCGGGCTGAACCGATCAGAGGCGATCGAGAAGCCGATGTTGGCCGTGTTCCTGATGATTGCCGTGTTCATCCCGACAACCTCACCCGCACTGTTCACCAAGGGACCGCCAGAGTTTCCGGGATTGATTGCCGCGTCGGTCTGGATGAGTCCCTCGAGCGTTTCGCCGTCACCTTCCAGCGACCTGTTCAACGCAGACACGATCCCGGTCGTGACCGTGGGGCCACCGGGAAGGGCAAGCGCATTTCCGATCGCGACGACCTGATCGCCGACCTGGAGGGCTTTGGACTTTCCGAGCTTCACACTCGGCAAGCCGGTCGCGTTGACCTTGATCAGGGCGACATCATTCGAAGGATCGATGCCGACCACGACTGCATTGCGGACCTTTCGGTCGGAGAACGTCACCTTCACGGTCGTTGCGGAAGCAATCACGTGGTTGTTGGTGAGAATGTAGCCATCCGACGTGACGACCATGCCGGTGCCGGCACCGGTTTGGTCGAACTCGTTGATCGAGAACCCCGATTGCGTAGCAATGCTGACCACTGCGGGTTGCACCGTCGTCAGAATCTCTCGGATCTTCAGCGGGCCCGCCATCTTTTCGTCGATAACCGAGATCGGACGTGACGAGGTGGTCGGCGAAGACGACGCGGCCGACACGGTCGCAGTCGCAGTTGTTGCTTTCGTGTTGTTGTCGCGCCGCGTCGCCACCAGTGCGGTGCCCAGCACGGCACTGGAGAGGACGGCGCCCACGAGGCCACCGACCAACGCCGGTTTTGCCCAACCATTCCCCGATCGTTTGCCCTCGACAACCGGAACGCTCATCGGTGACGCCGCACCCGACGTCGTCCCGGTGGTGATCGATGACGGTGTCGTGCGGACGTTCGATTCGGGGAACCCCAACGACCCGGGAAGCGGGGCCGCTGGGGGGATGGACATTGCTGCGGGAACCGCTGTGCCGCCCGCAAGCTCACCGGCCGTAAAGACGGTGCCCGAGGAGGAGACGGCGAACGCGGGAAGCGTGTCGTCGGTGGTATCGGCAGCCGGCTGAGTCGTAGGCCCAGACTCGGTCCACAGAGGAGCTGGGATTTCGGGATCAGGGCTCTCCTCGAGGGGAGTCGAGAGTGGAGAGTGGTCGTGTGTCATAACAACACTTTGGCGCAGCGACCGTGAAAGGAACATGAGAACAGCGGGCTTTCAGAAGCTATCTGTACCCCTACGATTCGTGAGGCTTGGCAACCGGAACCGACACGATCAGACGAGCGCCCGAATGGCACCCATCAGTCGCCTCGGGGTCGTGATTCGAGGCTGATACCGAACCGCCAACTTGGCGTATCAAGTCCGCCACGATCGCCAGCCCGAGGCCGACCCCGCCGCTCGCCGACTGCGCGCTTGGGTCCTGTGTTCGCGTTCGCGCCATGCTCGCTACCGAGAACCGGTCGAAGGCCCTCGCGATGAAGTCAGGCGGAAAACCCGGCCCGTCGTCGAGCACTTCGATCTCCACGAACTCGCCGATGCGTCGAGACGAAGTGGTCACCGTGGTCTTTGCGAACCGACGAGCGTTTTCCAAGAGGTTGAGGACGACCCGTTCAAGATGATCTGCGCGCATAGCAACGTATGTACCGGGTGCCACGTGTTCGCCCTCGACGAAACGCACCCTGTCGTCGTTGCCGAAACGATCTCGAACACTGTCCAACAACCTGGCGACGTCGGTGCTCTCCCATGAGCCCGACTCCACCAGCGCGTGCGGATCTCCCTCGGACTCCGCCTTCGCATCGGCCCTCGCCGATACGAGCAGGTCGTTGGCAAGCGCGATCATCCGGTCTACTTCGTCGATCGAGCGTTGGAGGGCGTCTTGAGTCTCCGACGGGTTGCCCGAGTTGAGTAACGCGAGTTCGAGTTCTCCGCGAACAATGGCCAGCGGGGTTCGAATCTCATGACTCGCGTCGTCGACGAACGACCTCTCGCGTCGAAACGAGCTCTCGAGCCGGTCCAGCATCGAATTCAGGGTGTCACTGAGATGCGACAGTTCATCGTTTCCCGGGCCGGATGCCAATCGGGCTTTTGCGTCGAAGCGCGAGATTGCGGCCGCATCGTCGGTCATCTTGCGAACGGGGCGCAGAACCGCACCCGCCAAAGCCCAGCCACCGAGCCCCATGAGCAACACGAGCAGAGGGGCACCGACGGCGATTGCGAACCAGAGCTGATTGCGTGATGCGCGAAGCACCGATTCGGTTTCTCCGACAACGACGACGACCGGCACGTTGTCGATGATTCGTCGCTGGGCAAGGAAGCGGGCCGTGCCATCGAGAAGGGGATCATCGCGCCGGAATTGCAGTCCGCCATTGCGCAACACGAAGTCGATCTGACTTTGCGTCAGCAGACCAGGGAGGTCAATGGCCTGGGACATCCCGAGGATTCGATAGTCGGCGTCGATCGCCTGTCCGTAGGGTTCCCGATACGGGAACTTCCAGTTCGTCCGGAGGGCAAGGTCAATCGCATCGACTCGTCGTTCGAGTGATCGATCGAGTCGCCGCGAAGACTGACGCGACTCGTTGATCCAAAGCACAGTGCTAAGCGCAACTACTAAGAGAGCCGACCCCACGACCACAAGAGCCGTGAGTCGCGAACGTACGGTTCGCTTGCGCATCCACCTCATACAGAACCGGTGGAGGCACCTTCGCCCGCACCGGCATCACGGATCATGTATCCCACACCGCGAATGGTGACGATCGTTTCAGCGTTGAATGGACGGTCGAGCTTCTCGCGCAGGTAACGGATATACACATCGACCACGTTCGAGTTCACGTCGAACGCGAAGTCCCACACGTTTTCGACGATCTGCGCTCGGCTCCTGGCCTGACCAGCATGTCGCATCAAGTACTCGGTGAGGGCAAACTCCGTGGGCGAGAGATCGATCGACGTCGTACCGCGATGCACGCTTCGCTGCGCGGGGTCGAGTACCAGATCACCAACGCTCAGCACCGGGGGGCGCGTGGTCGGCGTCCGCCTACCCAAGGCCCGCAGTCGTGCGAACAACTCGCTGAACGCAAAGGGCTTCGTGAGGTAGTCGTCGGCGCCAGCGTCGAGTCCGTTCACACGATCGTCGATCGCGTCGCGCGCCGTCAGCATAAGAACGGGGGTCCAGATCTCGCGCTCGCGCATCGTCCGGCACACCTGGAAGCCATCGGGCGCCGGGATCATCGCGTCGAGGACAACAACGTCGTAGGCAATCTCCGACGCTGACCACAGGGCATCGACACCGTTTTCGGCGACGTCGACGGCGTAGCCCTGCCCTTCGATGCCGCGTCGAAGCAACGCAGCCATCTTGGGTTCATCTTCGACGACGAGCACCCGCATGCCACCACGCTACCGACATCTGGTGAGCGTTCGATGAAAGCAGCGGTTTCTAGTCCGTGATGTCAGAAAACGGGAATCACGCCTGGACCAGGTGCGCGGCGATTGCTCCGACGGCGATCCCGCCGAGTGCGCTGCTCGCTTGTGGTGCGTTTGGGCAGCTTGTGGTGCGTTTGGGCTGGCCAAACGCACCACAAGGGTGCCAAACGCACCACAAGCCCCGGTCGCAGCGATCCGCGTGTCGTGCGTCGCCGTGTTGGGCTTAGGGGCGGAAGTGGCGGGGGCCGAGTTGGTTCGGGTGCGACAGAATCCGGTACGCGTTCGGGACCCAGGCGCAGACCAGTGCCCTGGTGTCGCGGGGATCGATCATCTCCTCGATCTGAAACTTCGACAGCGGCCCCAGTAGGCCTCGGGCACTTTCTATGCGCGCTTCGATTTCCGCACGCAGAGCTGCCGGGTCGGCCGACTCCGCCAGCTGACGTTTGTAGGCGGCCTCGATCCCGCCCTCCGGCGGGATGCCTCCCACGTCGGCGGACGGCCACACCACGCGCATCGACGGGTTGGCTTGCGGCGTCGCCCAGTTGTTACCGGCCACCCCAAAGCTGCGACGCATGATGACCGTGAACAACGGGACGCGGGCTTGAGCGAAGGCCACCATCCATTCGCCGCCTTTGCGAATCGTGCCGGCGATTTCATGATCGATACCGACGGCGAATCCCGGATTGTCCACGAGATTCAGGATCGGGAGATGGAACAGGTCACAGAGGTCGATGAGCCGC